>JBGSRM010000074.1:0-6872 GCA_041737575.1 Akkermansiaceae bacterium | reverse complement strand
GCCTCGGTGATTTTGCGGATGTATGCTTCGTCGCGGGTGTTTGCGAAGCATTCGTTATGGATGACCACGTCGTAGGGTTTCGCCCAGTTCGGATCGTCGTAGAGAGCGATCTGTGCCTCGGTGCCTTTGCCTTCGTTGACGAGGGTGATATCGACTTTCGCGTGTTTGGGAATGCCTTCCATCATGGCGGCGGATTGGAATTCGTAGTCGTGGCAGCAGCCTCCGGTTACGATAAGCACCTTGAGGGCTTCCGCTTCTTTCTTGGTGTCTTCTTTTTTATCTTCGGGCGATGAGCAACCCACGGCGATGAATGCGATGGTCCCGGCGAGAGCGATGATGAGCTCGTATCTTTTTCTGGGTTTCATGAGAATGGTTCTGTATAGGTGATGCCTACATTATCAGCCGAGCGGGTTGAGGAGTCCGGTTTGACGGATGAAGAATTCCGGGTTTAGGTCGGCTAGAGGGGTGCGGAGTTTGTCGATTTCATCTGCGGGGCCGTGGACTTCGAGGCGGATGAGGTCGGAGAGTTCTAGGAATTTTCCGAGTAGTTCGCCGACGTTGCCGAGGTGGGCGAGGATTCCTTCGGCACCGATGTAGGCCTCGCGGCAGAAGGCGGTGTCGCCGTTGAGTGTGAAGTCGTAGTAGAGGCAGGCGGGCTCGGTGGCGGTTTTTTCGATGAAGGCGGGTATGAGGGCGGTGAATGCTTCGAGATTTCCTTCACGGATTTTGAAGTAGGGATGAAGGCTGACGGCGTGGGATAGTGCTTCGGACATTGGAAAGATGCTAAATCCAATCGTGAGAAATCAAAGGGGGAATTGGTGGTTTTTTGATCAGTTGACAGGGGCCGGAAACCAGAGGCCAGAACTTTTGGGGAATTGGAAATGGGGTGGTGGCATTGAGGGTGGGATTGGGCTTGACTGGTTTTGCGGGGGGTGGAAGAAGTCTGGGGTGTTAGGAAAAACAGGAGATGGGTGTTTGTCGGTGGTGGTGCCGACTTTTAATGAGGAGGCTACATTGGCGCATGTTTTAGGGCAGGTGTTGGCGCAACGTTTGACGGGAGAGGTGATTGTGGTGGATGACGGGTCTGTGGATGCCACGGCGAAGATTGCGCGGGAGTGGGTGGAAAAGGATGCGCGGGTGCGGTTTTTGGAGCATGAGAAGAATCAGGGAAAGGGTGCGGCTTTGCGGACGGGATTCGCGGCGGCGAAGAAGCCTTTTGTGATCGTTCAGGATGCTGATTTGGAGTATGACCCGGCGGATTACGAGCGGGTGGTGGCACCGCTTTTGGAGGATGAGGCGGATGTGGTTTACGGGTCGCGGTATTTGAGGAAGGACACACGGCGTGTGTTGCGTTTCTGGCATACGACGGGGAATCGGTTTTTGACGCTGGCATCGAACATGATGAGTGATCTTTATGTATCCGATATGGAGACGTGTTATAAGTGTTTCCGACGGGAGGTGATTCAGGCGATAAAGATTGAAGAGGAGCGGTTCGGTTTCGAACCCGAGGTGACGGCGAAGCTGGCGAAGATGCGTTTGCGGGTGATGGAGACGGCGGTGAATTATCATCCGCGCGGGTATGATGAGGGGAAGAAGATCGGCTGGAAGGATGGGGTGCGGGCGCTGTGGTGTATTTTAAAGTTTAATATTTTGAATCGAGAAGCCACCGAGTGGAAACGGGATGAGAAGTGAGGAGATGAGAGCCGAGGGGTTGGGGCACGGTTTTTGGCTGGGGATGTTGGCGGTTTTCGTTTGGTGTCTATGGCGGATTTTGGCGGGTGAGGCGTGGCCGCTGGATGATGAGTTGTCTCATTATCAGATTTCAGCGGAGGTGTGGAATGATCCTGCGCAGTTGTTGCATTTGTGGAGTCGTCCGGGGCGGAATGTTTTTCATGCGCCGGTGGCGGGTTTCGGTCTTGAGGTGACGCGGATTTGGACGCTGGTTTGGGCGATGGTGGCGATATGGCTGGCGGCTTCAGAGGCGCGGCGGATGCGTGTGGCCGGGTTGGTGTTTTTGCCTTTGTTGGTTGGGTTTCAGTGTTGGTTTCCAGAGTTGGCGGGGACGGTTCTGACGCAGACGCCATTTATGTTGGCGTGGATCGCAGGGGTATGGCTGGCGGCGCGGGGTCGTTTGCGGGGGGCGGCGGTATGTTTCGGGTTGTTAGGTTTGATAAGACATGAAGGTGTGGCGATTTCGGCAATGTGGGGGTTATGGGTGGCGGCGGCTCCGGGCGGGCTTTTGCGGGAGTTGGCGGCGAGGAATTGGGCGAAGGTGGGGCCGGCTTTTTTGAGGGCGGGCGAGCTGGGGCTTTGGACGCTGCTGCCGCATATGGTGCTGAATGTGGCGACGTTTTTTGAGAATGGGACGTGGCCGTTTTTGATTTATTTCGATGAGAAGCCGACGGAGATGTATGGCTCGGGGCCGATATGGCATTTTGTTCCGCTGATTGTGGCTGGAGCGGGTTTGCCGGTGATTTTATTGGCAATGGCGGGAGTGCGGCGGATCAAGGAGAAGGCATGGGTGGGGGTTTTATATTGGACTTATCCGGCGTATTTTTTGCTGCATTCGGTGATTTTCTGGCGGGGTATGTTTGCCTCCGGGGGGTATTATCATTTTTTGATGCCGATGGCTCCGTGGCTGGGGATCATGGCGCTGGCGGGGCTGGGAGGCATCCATCAACGGGGCTGGCGGTATGCGGTGTTGAGTTTGGTGGTGTTTTTTGGGCTGCTGATGCCGCAAGAGCAGGTTTCACATCAGTTGTCGGAGGATGAGGGGCATTTGACGAAGGTTCCCATGAAGTCTCCAGCCGAGTTAGTGCGGAGTTTACGTTTTCCGGCTCCACCGAGGCAGTTGGGAATTTTCCAAACAGGTGTGAAGGATGGGTCGCGGTGGTTGGATGAGAATTTAGGTGAGGATGAGAAGTGGTTTTCCTGTCATGTGGCGGTGGGTCATTTCAGACAGAATGATCGTGGGCGACAGTTAGGTTTTTCCGAGTTCCAGTCTCCTGAGGCGAAGGCGAAAATACCGGAAGGAACCGTTTTTTTGTGGGAGGCGAAATATGCGCAGGAGGAGAATTTCGGTTGGACTGAGGAGGATCTGGCGAAAGGCTGGGAAAAGGTGGTGGAGTGGGCGAATGGTACGGTGGTAGTTTATCGACGGGTGGATCTGTAAGCGCAGTTGAACGGCGGTTAGGGGAGGTATTTGCTATAGGTTATGTTGACTTGGTGGGTGCGGGATAGAGTTTCGAGTGAAGCGGGCGGTTGGCTCATGCTTTTTGAATGGCCACAAATACGAGTCTAATTTTTTTGTCGTCCTTGTCATCACACTCAAGCACCAAGTTTCCCTCACTCAGCATGGCGCGCTTGGCGTTTTCGAGCAGACGCAAAAACTGGCTTTCCTGATTCATCAAGTTTTGGTCCAAAGCAGCTTTTCTGGTAGAGAAGATGTTTTTAAGGGTGATCTGCCCGTCTGCTTTGGATTCATATTTTCCACCGAAGCGGTTCACTCCACCCGATCCGCTGGCTTCATCCTTGTCGCCGAAAGCGAGCGTCACACCTGCTCCTTCTGCGACCGCTTGTTCGCCGATGTGAGACAAACGCCATTCCTTCACCGCAGTCAAATCCGCCTGAGTGGCGGGGGTTTCCTTCACCTCCTCCGCATGTGTCATGGCGGAGAGGCCTGCGAAAATGAAAAGCGCGGTAAGCGCTAGCAGCAAACGGTTTGCTGCTTGGCTGATGGAGGTGGCTATGACGGAAACACGAATGCTTCCGCTGTAAGACGTCGAGAGGGTGATGTGAGCTTTCTGTGGATTCATGATATGATGATACATGGATTCCCGAGTAAAGTCACTCAATTCGGATTTCGGGTAGAATGGGATTTCCCATTTAGTCCCCGTTCACATTCCAAAGCGATTCCATACAACCTCAACGATCAACGTGTCCTGTGTGTGATCATTTGCGATTTGACTCCGCTGGTTCGTTTCTATGATCGTATTGCCATGCTCCGTAGATTTTTGTTCGTCATCCTGAGTCTTTCTACGGCTTATGCGACTTCGGTGGCGCCTGTTCTCCACGAGTGTCCGGTTTGTAGTAAAAAATCGGTCGCCACCCGGTTGATGAGCTATTCGAATTTCGGTGAACCGGCACGCGACCTCTCCGATCGCCCGGGCTTCGCCTTCTCAGATGTGGAGATATGTCCCAAAGATCTCTACGCAGGCTTCCCGGATACGTGGGAGGACATGAAGCCCGCCGAAATTGCAAAGCTGCAGGAGTTTCTGAAAGCCCCCAGCTTGCGGCTCACGCCTGAGGAAAAGAAGATCATCGATGGTCATGAGGACGAATTTCGAGACAGCGGTTTCTTTGCTCCTCTCTGGTCGCGCAGTTGCGATGATTTTCTAACATTGAGTCCCCGTGATCGTTTCGATCGCATTCTCCGCCTCCATTACAAAGGTGCCTCGATATTCAGTTGGAAAGATGCCAAGGAATGGGAAAAGCGCCTCGCCGCACACTACCGAGAGCAGGCGATCACCGCGCTTCAGGATGCAGAAACAGCCGATTGGCCGAAACCGAACGACAAGCGTGTTTATGGGTATCTCCGAGCGGAATTCACTCGTCAGGCGGGGCGGGAGGACGAGGCCTATGGGCTCTTCAAGGAAGTGATCGCCGCCGAGTCCTTGCTCAAAGATAACGATGATGAGATGTCGTGGATACTCGCGTGGTCGAAGGAGCAAAGCCTTCGCGCCAGCGCAGATGCCAAGGATCCGGCGCGGCTCATGGCACACATCATTCCGGAACTTCCCGATCCTTGGCGCGACCGGAAAGCATTCGAAGATCCTCGCTGGCCCCTACACTACGCGGCGGTGGGCATTCTCGTGCAGAAGGCGGCATCTGGGGAAAAGTCGTTCTCCGATACTCTATGGAAATTGTTAGAACGAAAGCCAGGGCGCTTGCTGGCGTTGCTCGAAACATCGGGATCATATTTCTCCACGCTGCGCGCTGTGGATCCGCGTTAGGCCGGATGGTTCGGCGAAATTCAAGCCCTGCTCGATCAAAACAAACTCCCCGATGAACTTGCCAAAGACAGCAACCCAGAACGTGTGCGGAACGTTTTAGGGGATGCGGTGCGGGCTGCAACCGACGACGACAATCCCAACCCATGGTTCGTGGATGTCCTGCTGCCCGAAGTCCGCAAATGTATTTCCAATGGAGGCATCCCGTCACTCCCCGTGTCGGATAAACTGCTCTTTTCAGGACTTCCCTTGTCCATGCTGGACAACGACGAGAAAGCGGATGCCCCGGCCTCGCTCAATAAAATCAGCCGCGCGCTCTACGATCTATGGGAGCAGCTCCCTGCCGGCGAGCGGGCCGATGTAGCGCGCGTTTATGTGAGGATTCTTCACGAGCTGGGAGATGACTATGACGAGTCCTTTGACTATCCGGTCGAGTATTTTTTACCCGAGTTGGCCGAGACTGAAGAGGGCAGGGAAGCGATTCGTGCCGAATTCGGCGGCTCTTGGAAAAGCACCTTCTGGAAGGCGGCATGCGCTTACGCCGCTCAAATGGAAAACAGCGGAGAGACTTTGCGTAATCATCCGCTCTTGGACAAGTGGGGATATGGCCTGGTTGCCAAACTCTTCCGCTTGCACAATGATCCTTCCTTGAAGGAGTCTGCGATGAAAAAACTTCAAAGTGATGAATACGTGTTCGATGAGGTGATCGATTACCTAGCCGCCCTGAATTTGCCGGAGACTCGCAAGGCACTGGAGGACTATGCGAAAGACATCCGTAGCGGGAAAGACGACAACCGGAAGCAGGAGTGGCCTGAAGGACGGCTTTTCACGCTTCAGGGTATAGACGAAGCCACAGTCAAAGCCGGTTTAAAGCAGCTTCCCCTACGTTGATGCCACTTAGCATGTCCGCGTGATTGTATCACAAAGAGACAGGCATTGTTTATTTTGTGGCGTATCAAACACCTCTTCCAGCTTATCAGATGACTTGGTTTTCGTAAGTATTGGGAAGCGGGAACCTTCGAGAAGAATGGGGTGGCCGTTGCGGTGGAGGATGAGGCGTTGGTTGGAGATTTCGACGGAGGAGATATTATTGGAGGCGGCTTAGGCTCCAATGAAGACTGGCGTGATATGTGCGGTGCTGGTGGAGAGGTAGGGGTGATACGAGAAAGCACTGTCCAATTACGCCATCATGGGTAACTTTCGCGTTCTATGATTTCACTGGTCATTATTGTGGAGGTTGCGGAAGGGAAAGAGGATTTGTTCGCGGAATACATCACAGAGGAGGCGCGGGATGTGTTGGAGCATGAGCCGGGTTGCCGGTCGTTTGTGGTTTCGCGTAGTGTGGATGAACCGCAGGTGTTCACGTTGGCGGAGGTTTACGATGATCAGGCGGCGCTGGATGCGCATCGGTTGACGCCGCATTTTCTGTTGTTTCAGGAGCGGCTGATGGAGCATGGGCTGATTGTGAAAAAGACGCCGGTGCTTGGGGATGTGATTTTCTCTTAAAAAGACTTTTTCACGGGTAGCGAGGACGCCACTCCGAACTCAAGGCGCGATGACGCGCCTACTCCTCAGGCTTCGGCGACCCAATGAAAATGTTGAAATGAAAGACTGGTACCATTCAGAAGATGTTCAAGAAGAGGAGCGCAGCGACTCGGAGTTGATCACTCCGCCTGGATCTGACTCTCCTCTTAACATTCCCATCGTGATGGTGTCTTCGTAGTTTCCATCTATGAAACGAGCTTTTCTCTTCCGGCCTTCTATCTGAAAACCAAATTTTTGATACAAGCCGATCGCTTTCTCATTACTGGCCATGACATCCAGTTCGACACGTTGTAACCCTTTCTGGAAGGCATCTCTCAA
>JBGSRM010000070.1:0-2657 GCA_041737575.1 Akkermansiaceae bacterium | reverse complement strand
TGGGGGCTCATGGCGTGTGCGGCATCGCCGAGGAGGGCAAGGCGGTCGCCGTGCCATTGTTTCATGCGGACATCGCCGTAGCGGGCGGTGAGGACTTGGTTCCAATCGTCGATTTGATCGAGCAGATTTTCCGCTCTTGGGCAGAGGGTGAGAATTTCGTCTTTCCATGCTTTCAGAGGGCGTTGGCGGATGTTGGTGTCGTCGGCGATGCGGATGCTCCAGAAGAGGCTGAGGAGTTCGTCGTTGTTGTCGAGGGTGTGTCCGGTGGGGAGGAATCCGGCGAGTTGGCGGGTGCCGTTGACGATTTGGTGGAGATCGCCTGAGGGGAAGCTGTTGTTGTTTTTTCCGATGAACCAATGGGCTCCCCATGCGTATCCGTGGTCATGGTTTTTTCCGAAAAGGAAACGTCGCATGGCGGAACGGGCGCCATCCGCGATGAGGAGCAGGTCGAAGTTTTGTCCGTTGATTTGCCAGTGGTTGGGGAGTTTTTGGGCGGCTTCGATACGGGTGGCCCAGTGGATGGGGATGGATTCTTTTCCGACGAGTTTTATGAGTGAGTGGAGGACGACGGCGCGGTGAAGACCGGCTCCGAAGAATGTGGGATCGACATCGGAGTAATGCAGCATCATGAGGTCGCGGCCGTCTTTTTCGATGACGTGTAGGCGGCGGACTTTGGAGCAATGGGAGATGATTTCGTCGTGGATGCCGAGTTCTTGGAGGACGGACATGCCGGTGGGTTGGAGGAGGAAGCCGGCACCGACGGGGCGGGCTTCGGGGGCTTTTTCGAAGATTTCGATGTTATGGCCAGCGCGTTTCAGGAAAACGGCGGCGGATGCACCTGCGGCACCGCAGCCGATGATGGCGATGCGTAGGGGTGGATTTTGCATGGGGAGATGATGATCCGCTTGGAGGGTTTTTTCCTTAGCTCTTTGACCAGATGCGTGTGTTGAGGTCGAGCGTTTCGGTGATGTGGAGGAGGCTGATGAGTTGGTTGAGGAATTGCTGGAGGTTCTGTGTTTCACCGGCATGGATGTTGTCTCGCGGTTCGAACCAATCCGATTGTATGGGGATGGCGAGATGGAGGCAGGAGTCCACGAGTGAGGCTCTGATTTCGTTAGACCAACGTTGGCGGAGTTCGAGGAAACGCTCTTGCATGTCCGGGGTGAGGAGGTAATGCGCTCCCAAGTCATCATTGGAGGTGACTTTGAAGGCACGCTCGAATTCAGGGTTCGAGAGCCTTACCAGATTTTTGGAAAGGCCCTGCATTTTCCTGCCGATCCATCCGAAGCTCGCTTCCGCGACATCGGGTTCGATTTTTACCCAGCATTGGAAATCTTTGTGGAAATCAGCGACCAGATAGATGCCTTTGAATACGGTGACCCAATGGGTTGTGGTTCTGCCTTTTGAGTCGCTTGAGGTTTCTTTCCTTTGTGCGTGCAGCTCGCTGAAGAGCATATCGGTGGAGCCTACACGTGCCTTGAAATAGTCTTGGCCGGTGTAGAGGTCGATGCGTGAACTGAAGAGTCCTCCTGCGTGAAAGAGGCTTTGAGGAATCATAGATTCAGGCTGGTATTGGATGCCCGGAACAACCTCCGCCGCGGCTTTGGCAAGGATTTCCAGTTTGTGCAGGGTGCGGTAAGCCTTGATCGCACCGCCTTCGAAGAGAAAGTAAATCCAAAATGCCAAGACGAGTGCGATGACCAAGAAGATGATGGTGACGATGAAATTATCATCGCCCTTGCTGAAAATGATGAGTGCGATAGCTACACCGACTACGGCTGTGATGCCCGCATAGATCCGTCCTTTTGTCCGCCTGGCTAAGGCGATCTGACGGATGGCCTCGATGTGGTCGATGGATGGGCGTAGGCTCTGAGCGATGGTATCGGCATCGGGCTGCCAGTTTACTGGATTTTCCTCAGAATCTGACATTCGGGGCGGATCTTTCCTGGATGGCGATTTCAAATTCCTTTTCCCTGCGGAAGCCGAACATTCCGGCGATGATTGAGGAGGGAAACATTTCCACGCTGTTGTTGTAATCCATGATGGAGGAGGTGTGGCTGCGGCGCGCGGCGGCGATCTGTGCCTCGCATTCGGAGAGCTGGCGCTGGAGCATGAGGAATTGGGAGCTTGCTTTGAGATCGGGGTAGGCTTCCGCACGGGCGATGAGCTGGCCGACGGCGGCGGTGAGGTTTTCCTGTGAGTCCCATGTTGCGCCGAGCTGTGAGGCTTGTTGCCGTGCTTGAGTGACAGCCTCAAGAACTTCGCGTTCGTGGGTTGCGTAGCCTTTGACGACTTCGACGAGATTCGGCACGAGGTCATGGCGTTTTTTCAATTGCACATCGACGGTGGAAAAGGCCAGGAGCAGTTGGTTGCGGCGGTTGATTAGGCTGTTGTAGGTGAGCAGCACCCAAAGTCCGAGCAGGGCGGGGATGAAAAGCCAGATCCAGGGTGCGTCCATGTCCGGTATCTAGCAAGTTCGCCGCCGGGTATCCAGCGCAATGGCGGGAAGAGAGATTTTTCCGAGTGCATGGGCAAGGGAACTCTGACAGGGTGTGCGTAATGAAAATGTTGAACATGGCTGGCAAGACGGTTTTTTCATGTGTGGCTGGATTGGTGATTTTTGCGGGAGAGGTTTTTGCAGAAAGGGTGGAGCGCGG
>JBGSRM010000061.1:0-8921 GCA_041737575.1 Akkermansiaceae bacterium | reverse complement strand
CGGATATGGCGGAGGGGGATGAGGACGAAGGGGCGTTCTTGGATGCGGGGGTGGGGGAGTTCGAGTTCGGGGTGGTTGAGGGTGATGTTGCCGAAGAGGAGGATGTCGATGTCGATGATGCGTGGGGCGTTGCGGGTGGGGTTGGGTTCGCGTCCGAGTTTGAGTTCGATGGCTTGTGTTTTGCGGAGGAGTTCGATGGGGTCGTTGCCGGGGTAGGCGAGGTCGATGGCGGTGTTGAGGAAGCGGGGGGAGTCGGGGGGGCAGTTTTGCGGTTCGGTATCGAGGAGGGGAGCGGTGAGGAAGGGTTCGCCGGGGATGGCGATGAGGCGTAGTTCTGCGATGGCGGATTGGATATTGGCTTGGCGGTTGCCGAGGTTGGAGCCGAGCGCGATGGCGACGCGGTTCATGGGGATTGTGGGAGAGACGAGGATTTTACTCTGTGAGGTTTTTGAGGTTGGTGATGTCGTAGTTGTCTTGGATGCGTTTGGTGGAGGCGGTGACTTTGGAGGAGGGGATGATGATGGGGCGGTTTGCGCCGTGGAGTTCGATGGTGTGGAATTCGGGTGGATTTTCCTGGTGGAGGAGTTCGTCGGCTTGTTTGAGGCTGGTGACTTTGGTGCCGTTAATTTTTTCTACGGCGAGGCCGGTGAAGTCGTCGATTTGAGAGGTGACTTGGTCGGGGAGGATTTGGGTGAGGATGACGATGTCTTCGAGTTCTTGGAAGAGGCCTTTGGAGACGTAGTCGGAGTAGAGGCGGCGGACAGTGACGTCGGAGAATTTGGATGTGGCGAAGAGGTTGGTATCGAGGGGTTGGAAGACGAGGCCGGAGAAGACGATGTAGCGGGGTTTGGATTCGTATTTGATGGAGTACATGCGGGAGGGAGGGAGGGCTTTGAGGGTGACTTCGACGTCGTTCCAAGAGCCTTCGCGGAGGAAGCGGATGGCGACGGTATCGCCTGCGAATTTGCGTTCGACGATTTCGTTTAAGTTTACTTTTTCGCCGTGGATGGCGACCTGGCCGGCGGAGTCAACGTCGTAGCCATCGAGGGAGACGATGATGTCGCCGGTTTTGAGGATGCCATCGACAGAGCTGGTGGGGACGACGGAGGTGACGAGGACGCCTTTTGCATCGTCGTCGAGGCCGAGGGCTTTACGCATGGCTGGGTTGTGGAGTGGGAAGTTGGATGTGCCGAGTTCTACGTAGTGGTCGTAGGAACCGTCTTCGATGTCTTTTAAGAATCGGTTGATGACGGGGGTGGGGATGATGTAGCCGGTGTTGTCGGCCTGGCGTAGGCCTTGGAAGGCGACGCCGACGACTTTGTTGTTTTGGAGGACGGGGCCGCCGGAGTTACCGGGGTTGATGGCGGCATCGATTTGGACGACGAGGTGAGAATCGGCGCGGCTGTGGGAGTAGGGTTGGAAATCGATGCGGGAGACGATGCCTTTGGTGACGGAGAGGCGGTCGCCGCCGACGGGGTAGCCGATGACGGTGACTTGGGATTCGAGGATGGGAACCTCGCCGAAGGAGAAGACGGGGAAGTCTTTGAAGGGTGTGAAGTTATCAAGGGAGAGGAGGGCGAGGTCGCAATCGTGGGCGATGTATTCGACTTTTGCGGGGTGTTTTTCAGGGCTGCCGTGGACGGTGATCAGGATGCGTTGTTGGTTGGATACGACGTGTGCGTTGGTGAGGATTTTATTTTCACCGATGATGAAGCCTGTGCCGATGCCACCGCTGAAGCGTCCGGTGTTCCATGGGGTGTTGTAGTCGGGTGTTTGCGTGGCGACTTCGATGCGGAGGACGGAGCGGTAGAGATTGGAGGAGCCGTTTTGCTTCAGTTCTTGGGCAAAGAGCGGGGAGGCGATAGTCAGGAGGGTGAGGATGAGGAATGGGAAGCGGGACATATGCGAGGAGTTTAGTGATGCAATGAGGTTTGGCAATACCTTGGGCGCAGTTATTTGACGGCGACGGCGAGGAGGGTTTGGAAACGGGGAGGTGTGTCTTCTTTGTCAGCGATGAGGGTTTCTATTTGGCGGAAGCCGGCGCTTTTGAGCATGGAGTGGAGTTCGGATTCCGAGAAGCCGAGCCAGCGGTCGGCGTAGAGTTCGCGGGCTTCTGAGAAGTTGTGTTGGAGGAGGTCGAGGATGATGATGCGGCCGTTTGGTTTGAGGATGGAGTGTGAGGCGAGGATGGCGCGTTGTGGGTTTTCGGCGTGGTGGAGGGCTTGGCTGAGGATGGCGAGGTCGATGGAGTTTTTGCGGATGGGAGGGGCTTCGATATCGCCGATGCGGAATTCGAGGTTGTGTATGCCGTTGGTGGTGGCGAGGGATTGTGCGTATTCGACCATTTTAGGGGAGAGGTCGATGGCGATGACTTTTTCGGCATTTTGGGCGAGGAGTTGGGAGAGGGTGCCTTCGCCAGCGCCGAGGTCGGCGACGTGGCGGTAGTTGAGGGATTTGATGAGAGCTTCGGCGAGGGCTTTCCATGAGCGGCCGGGGACGTAGTCTTTGCCGAAGCGGCCTGCGAGTTCATCGAAGTAGGCGCGGGCGTGGTTGCGGCGTTGGGCGAGGATGTGAGAGAGGGCTTCGTTGTCGGCGGGGACTTCATCGATTTCGAGGGCGGCTTTGGAGAGGATGGTCGTGAGTTCCGGGGGGATGTTGGCGGAGTAAACGTTGTTTTTTCCGGAGCGTTCGTCTTTTACGAGGAGGGCGGCTTTGAGCTGGGAGAGTTGTGTGGAGATGCGGCTTTGGCCCATGCCGAGGATTTGTTGGAGCTCTGCGACGGTCAGTGGATTCTGGAGGAGGAGGGAGAGGATGCGCAGGCGTGTGGAGTCCGAGATGAGTTTTAGGTATTTGATGATTGACGGCATGGGCGGGATGATACATCAACGCATCACGATTTGACGATACGAAAATCAACAATAGATATGAGCACTTATATTTTTTCCTCAGAGTCGGTAGGCGAAGGCCATCCAGATAAGGTAGCGGACACCATTTCAGACGCGATATTGGATGCGTGTTTGACGGTGGACGCGAAGAGCCGCGTGGCATGTGAGACATTTGTGAAGAGCAATGTCGTGGTGGTGGGCGGTGAGATCACGATTCCGAAGATCGGGCAGAAGCCGATTGGTTCCGTGATCAATATCGAGAAGGTGATTCGTGATGCGGTGCGTGGCATCGGTTATGTGAATGACGATGATATTTTCCATGCGGATAAGATTTTCATTAACAACTATTTGACGACGCAGTCTCCGGACATCGCGCAAGGTGTGGATGCGAAGCAGGCGGATGGCAAGAAACACGCCGAGCAGGGAGCGGGTGACCAGGGGATCATGTTCGGGTATGCTTGTGATGAGACGCCGGAGTTGATGCCTGCGCCGATCATGTTCGCGCATCGCCTTGGTCGCGAGCTGACGAGGATTCGCAAGGCAGGAAAGCTGGCGAAGTGGTTGCGGCCTGATGCGAAGTCGCAGGTGGCGGTGGAGTATTCGGATGGCAAGCCGGTGCGTATTGTGAACGTGGTGATTTCCACGCAGCACGCTGCGGACGTGAGTCATGCGGTGATCGAGAAATTCTGTATCGAGCAGGTGATCAAGAAAGTGCTTCCGAAGAATCTGCTGACGAAGGATACCGAGTATTTGATCAATCCGACAGGCAAGTTTGTGGTGGGTGGTCCCCAGGGGGATAGTGGTTTGACCGGTCGCAAGATCATTGTGGATACTTATGGTGGTATTGGTCGCCATGGTGGTGGTGCTTTCTCAGGCAAGGATCCGTCGAAGGTGGATCGTTCCGCGGCGTATATGGGTCGTTGGGTTGCCAAGAACGTGGTTGCAGCAGGGCTTGCGACGAAGTGCGAGGTTCAGTTCGCGTATGCGATCGGTCACCCGCAGCCGCTATCCGTGCATATCGACACGTTTGGCACGGGCGATGACGCGAAGGTTTTGTCGGCGGTGTTGAAAGTATTTTCCTTCAAGCCGGCTGACATTGTGAAGCAGCTCAAGTTGCTGCGTCCATTTTACTCGAAGACGACGAACTATGGTCATTTCGGCAAGGACGATGCGGATCTCACATGGGAGAAGACTGACAAGGCTGCCGCGCTGAAGAAAGTACACGGCTAAGAATATCTAACAGAATTATAAATTATGAGTTTCACAGATTATAAAGTAAGGGACATCGGTTTGGCCGATTTCGGGCGTAAGGAAATCGACATTGCCGAGCATGAGATGCCGGGTTTGATGGCGACGCGGGAAAAGTATGGCAAGACCAAGCCGCTTCAGGGCGTTCGCATCATGGGTTCATTGCACATGACGATCCAGACGGCGGTTTTGATTGAGACATTGGCTGACCTTGGCGCGGAAGTGCGCTGGGTATCGTGCAATATTTTCTCCACACAGGATCATGCGGCGGCTGCGATTGCGGCGCGTGAGATTCCGGTGTTCGCTTGGAAAGGCGAGACCTTGGAGGAGTATTGGTGGTGCACTTGGAAGGCCTTGGTGAACAAGGACGGACTTGGCCCTGAGCTGATTGTGGATGATGGTGGCGATGCGACTTTGCTGATTCATAAGGGATATGAGATGGAGAACGGTTCCGACTGGATCGAGAGTCCGGGCGAGAGTGAGGAGGAGCAGGTTATCAAAGACCTTTTGAAAGACATCAAGGTCAAGCAGCCCGGGATTTTCCACACGATCGTGAAGGATTGGAAAGGTGTTTCCGAAGAGACCACGACGGGTGTGCATCGCCTTTATCAGATGGCGAAGGCAGGGAAGTTGTTGGTTCCTGCGATCAACGTGAACGATTCCGTTACGAAGTCGAAATTCGATAACTTGTATGGCTGCCGCGAGTCTTTGTTGGATGGTATCAAGCGTGCGACGGATGTTATGATTTCCGGCAAGGTTGGAGTGGTTTGCGGATATGGCGATGTGGGTAAAGGTTGTGCGCAGGCACTTCGTGGAGCAGGCGCGCAGGTGGTTGTTACGGAGGTTGACCCGATCTGTGCGTTGCAGGCGGCGATGGAAGGTTTCCGGGTTCTGACGATTGAAGATACTTTGGGCTGGGGAGACATTTATGTGACTACCACTGGGAACAAAGACATCATCACCTTTGATCACATGTCGAAGATGAAGGATCAGGCGATCGTGTGTAACATCGGCCATTTCGACAACGAGATCCAGATGGACAAGTTGAACAAGGCTCCTGATGTTAAGAAGCTGAATATCAAGCCTCAGGTGGATAAATATACCTTCGCGACAGGGAACAGCATTTACATGTTGGCTGAGGGTCGCTTGGTGAATCTTGGTTGCGGAACCGGGCATCCGTCTTTCGTGATGTCTAACAGTTTCACCAACCAGACACTTGCCCAGATTGATCTTTGGGAAAATCGCGAGACCTACAAAGCGGGTCAGGTGACCGTGCTTCCGAAACATCTCGACGAAGAAGTGGCTCGTTTGCACCTTGCTAAAATCGGCGCGAAGTTGACGAAGCTCACTCAGGATCAGGCGGACTATATTGGTATTTCTGCTGATGGTCCGTTCAAGGCGGATCACTATCGCTATTGATCGGTGTACCGATTTTTCAAAACCAGTCGGATTTCGGTCTGACTGGTTTTTTTTATGTCCAACTGGAAAGAAAAACTGTGATTCGGCGTATCGAGCAGACAGTTTGGATTCACGTTTGAAAACTCATCTCTCACTTATGAAAATGAAAAGCCCAAGTTGTCATCGACTCTTCACTGTCATCGCCGCATTAGGGATTTTACAAGCCACCGCCCAGGTTATTCCGGTCGATCTCCCGCCTCCTGATGCGAAGCCACCGGCAAAAGACAAGCCGGTGAAAGTTTACATTCTTTCCGGGCAATCGAACATGGTGGGCTTTGGAGCGATCAAGCCTGCGGCACCGCAGTATGCAAGAATCTATCTCAGCGCGGACCCGACCGCCAAGCCGGTATTATTGCCGTTCGGAAACATCGCGTTTCTCCAGCACGGAATGTATGACGCCAAGGCATCGGTTTATGCCGGAGCCTACGATGAGGAAGCCGATTACTCGAAGCTGAAGCCTGTGAAGGAAGAGGCTGTTGCTTTGGGCGATACCAGCGCGCAACTTCCATCCGTCGACGGCGCGCATACCGTGGTGGTGAATGCAGCGGTTGATGTACCTTATGATGGTGAGTATGAAATGCATGCGGGTTTTGAATCGAGCAGTCATGCGGTGATCGAATTCGATGGCAAGGAAATCTATCGCAAAGGCGACGATGGTCAGATCACAAAAAGCAAAGTCGCTTTGAAAAAGAACCAGCGTTACCCGATCCGCATCACTTACATGAAAGGTGGCTCCGCAGCGTTTGTGATGGAGCAGGTGGATCTCAGGGGATACGGCGATCTTACTTCGGTGATCAGCGATTTCGGTAGGTTCACATATCTCAAAGCAGACGATGGCTCATGGGTGAAACGCACGGATGTGATGTTGAACGATGCTTATCTTGGAAAAGGTGCGAGTGCGCCGCATAGAGTTGAAGCATGTGGACCCACGTTCGGGCCGGAGCTTGGTTTTGGTTTTGTGATGGGTACGTTTCATGATGAGCCTGTCATCGTGATGAAGGCCGACATCGGCAATCGCAGCTTGGGTTGGGATATTTTACCTCCGGGCAGCGAGGGCTATGAATTTGATGGGAAAAAATATCCCGGATATGGCGAGACCATGGATGCCGATGGCACTATCAGAAAGCCCGGGCCGAACGATTGGTATGCAGGGAAACAATACGATGATTACACGGCATCGATTCGTGCTGTGTTGGATAATTTTGGTGAAAAATATCCGGAATACAAAGATCAAGGATACGAGGTCGCGGGCTTCCTGTGGTGGCAGGGTCACAAGGATGGTGGGAGTGAGGCGCACATCGCTCATTACGAAAAAAATCTCGCCAATCTCATCAAGGCGTGGCGCAAGGAATTCAACGCACCGAACGCGCCGTGGGCGATCGCAACCGTGGGTTTCCATGGCGCGAACATGCCTGAAAACTATGTGAAGATCGCCCAAGCCCAGCTCAACGTGGCCGATGCGAAACTTCATCCGGAATTTGCCGGGAATGTAAAAACCATCGATGCCCGTCCGTTCTGGCGCGACTCGAGCATTTCACCGAAGAACCAGGACTATCATTACAATCACAATGCCGAAACCTACATGCTTTGCGGCGATTCGTTAGGTCGTGCCATGGTTGAGATGAAAGGTGGCAAGACAGAATATCCCGAGCCGGGCATGCTCAAGACACTCGACACGCCGGGGCGGATCATGCCATTGGAATTGGCCGAATATGAGGGAATGATTTCCGCGATCAAGCCGATCGTTCTGGACAAGCTCATTCCGGAAATGGTCGATCCTGAGAAAGCCATCCCGTTCCATATGCGCCGTGGTCTGGCGTTTGAAAACATACTCGGTGGCAAGACCCCTGCCAAAGCACCTAACAACATCGAGAGCCAACTCGATACGATGATCGATCATTACGAGCTTGTCGGCATCAAGGATTACAGTTGGAAAGCGTTTGGACCCGAGATGAAACAGGCCGAGTGGCAATATCTCACCTTTGACCCTGCGGAGAAAAAAACCGAGCCGGAAGGGGATCGTTATCGTGAGGTGACTTTGCCGAGTGGCTCGGAGAACTGGTTTGCCCTCGACTTCGATGCCGCGAAAGCGGGTTGGAAAAATGCGAAAGCGCCGTTCGGTCAGAAGGCTGGAAAACTTGAAGCATTGATGCCCAGTTGCACGGTCGCTCACTGCGGTTGTGATATTGTGCCCGCCACGCTTTGGGACAAGGAAGTGTTGCTCATGCGCCAGACATTTGATGTGCCGAAGCTCGATTCGGATCATCGCTACCGCATCATTGTCGGTGGTGCGGGTCATGGGTGGTCGGGCGAAGGGTTCGCGCTTTATTTGAATGGGAAACTCGTGAGTGAAGTGACTTCAGGCTACTATAAAAGTGGTGGTCAGACGCGTGGGGTTCTTGTTCTGGATGAGTTACTTCCTGAATTTGAAGGCGGCAAGGTT
Organism: Akkermansiaceae bacterium; assembly: GCA_041737575.1. Taxonomy (GTDB): domain Bacteria; phylum Verrucomicrobiota; class Verrucomicrobiia; order Verrucomicrobiales; family Akkermansiaceae; genus Luteolibacter. Next base: position 887 of record JBGSRM010000061.1, on the reverse strand, counting down.
ACCATCGCTCTTAAAGGATTCCTGCGTCAAAACGGCCATCGCAATCGCCCAGCCGATCCATCCGGTCACATGAGTGTTTGGATGGAATCCGCGAAGCTCTCTCCGGTGGCAATGGAGTTGGCGAAGAAGCTGAGGGAGTGAGGGAAGTGCCGAGTGCCAAGTGATCAGTGGGTGCCAGGCCTCTTCAGTCAATAATCGCGGACTCGTAAGTGAAGTATCTCGGTGCTTCATGCCGTTGCAGTCGCGATTTGAAATCGCGGCTCCTTTCCATTTTGTTGCTTGGAGAAATGCCTCGGATTACACAATATTTATGTGTGAGCGAGACTCCATCAGATTGGGAAAGCAGCAAGGGAATCGCTAAGATGATACTTCGGGATCGGGTGGCGCGAAGAAAGTATATGGGGAGGTTTCTCGGTTTCACGCTGCTGTGGATGGCAATGGGGCTATGGGTTATTGATGGTTGGTTGGGTGATAGTGTGCTGCTTTTTTTGATTTGGTGGGGGTTTTGTGCGTTGCTGGCGATGATTCTGGTAATTTTCGCAGTTTATGATGCCCTCAGTGTGATCCGTGATGAGAGATCCGGAAAATGAACTCTTCGAATTTATGAAAACAAAATCCGGCAATGGTAGAGCGGTCATTTATCAGTTGCTGGTGAGGACGTTCGGGAACACGAAAAAAGATCGGGTGCCTGGCGGTACGATGGGCGAGAATGGTTGTGGGAAATTCAGTGACATCAGTGAGGTGGCGTTGGGGTCGATTCGGGAGATGGGTTTCAATCATGTGTGGCTGACTGGGGTTTTAGAGCAAGCGAGCGGGACGGGTTATGAGGGGAGGGCTGCGGATGCGCCGGATATTTTGAAGGGGGTGGCGGGGAGTCCGTATGCGAT
>JBGSRM010000027.1:0-11963 GCA_041737575.1 Akkermansiaceae bacterium | reverse complement strand
GAATCCGATCCATGTGGCTTCGGAAAATGGGATACGGGGGATATGATCTCAAATTTTTCAGCAAAACATTCCCGAAAACCCAAGATTAGCGTCCATTCGCGTTCATTCGCGGTTCCTTTTCTCCCTAGCTTGATCGCCGTGTCAGTTACCCCCTCATTCTTTTCTGGCATTTCCGGATCGATAAGCTAGTTTCGTAATGTATGAAAACCCTAGCTACGTTTGGTCTGGTGATTGCCTTGCTTGCCCCTTCCGTGAGAGCCGAGACCGATGCCGCAAAGGCGGAGGCTTACTATAAACAAGGACGTGCCGCAGAATTGGCGGGAGATCCCGATAAAGCATCAAGTTCCTACCGTGCCGCTTTGAAGCTGAATCCGAACCATGTCGATGCCAGGTATCGCCTGGGCGAGGTGAAGGTGAACGCAGAATCGATCAAGCTATCGGCTGTTAAGGCCAAGATCGAAGAAGTCAATATTCCCACGTATCAGATTGAGGAAGCCACGATCCATGAGGCTTTGGCCTTGTTGGCAGTCGCGATGGAGAAGCATTCCGAAGGGAAAGTGACTCCGAACTTCGTAGTCGATGATCCGAACAAGAAACTTGAAAATGTGAAACTGACCCTGAACCTCAAAAACATACCTGCGAAAGCGATTTTGACATATATGACCACACAGACGAACACAAAAATCCGCTATGATGAGTATGCGGTTGTGATTCAGTCGCGTTGAACATCATTTGTCAGGCCGTTTTTCGCCCCTCCACTCACTTCTATGGCAAAAAGTTTCACTGAATCCTCTTTCCTCTCGCAAGCTGGCGGAGGAAGTGCTTGTATCCTGCCCACGGGAAACAGCCTTCGTAAAAGTTGGCACACCACTTGCTAGTTAGAATTTACCAACCGCCCAATCATGAAAAAAATCGAAGCAATCATCAAACCATTCAAGCTTGAAGAAGTGAAAGAAGCCCTCGCCGAAGTAGGCGTTCAGGGTATGACCGTTACCGAGGTGAAAGGTTTTGGTCGTCAAAAAGGCCACACCGAGATCTACCGTGGTTCCGAATATACCGTGGACTTTCTTCCCAAGGTGAAAATCGAAGTCGTTGTGGACGACGCACAATCCGCAGGAGTGGCTGAAGCCATTGTAAAAAGCGCGAACACGGGCAAGATCGGCGATGGCAAGGTATTCATTTCCACCATTGAGGAGGCGATCCGCATCCGCACGGGCGAGACAGGTTCTTCTGCTGTCGCAGTGAACTAATATTTTCTAATTCCCAAAATTTCCAGACCGCCACCTTGTATCAGGGTGGCGGTTTTTTTTGTGATTCTACGTATAGTTTCATGAAAAAGCTTTTCCGCCTCCTCATCATCCACACCCCATGCACCAAAGCGGGGAATCATCCCTGCACTCAAAAGGCTGCGCGTGATCTGCGCCTGGCTTGAGGCTGTATTACCAGATCAATAAACGTCCCGGAGGTAACGCTTGTCCTTTTTCAATTGGGCGATGTAGGCGGCAGCTACTTCCTCGCTGAGTTTGCCATGGTCTTTGGCGATGGTGAGGAGTGCGGCATCGACATCCTTGGCCATGCGGGACGCATCGCCGCAGACGTAGAACGCGGCACCATCCTGAAGCCATTGCCAGAACTCCGCCCCTGCCTGGAGCATGAGGTTTTGAACGTAGATTTTTTCCTTTTGATCGCGTGACCATGCGAGATCCATGCGGGTTAATATTCCTTCTTTTTGGTAGGCAATAAGCTCTTCGCCGTAGAGAAAATCGGTGGCTTGGTGCGGGTTCCCGAAGAATAGCCAGGTTTTTCCTTTTGCTTCGGTGGCTTTGCGTTCCTCGAGGAATGCGCGGAACGGGGCGATACCGGTGCCGGGGCCGACCATGATGATTGGCACGTTGCCGTCCTTTGGAAGGCGGAAGGCGGCGTTGCTGTGGACGAAAACACCGGGCTTGGTGGATGCTGTCAGGCGGTCACTGAGGTATGTGGAGCAGATGCCGCCGCGCGTCCTGCCGTGGCTGTCGTAGCGGACGATGCCGACACAAAGATGGACTTCGTCCGGGTGCGCCTTGGGGCTGGAGGCGATCGAGTAGAGGCGTGGCTGGAGTTTTTTGAGGACGGAAACGAAGTCTTCGCCATCGCTGAAGTCGGCCGGGTAGTTGAGGGCGAGGTCGATCAGATCGCGCCCCCAGCAGAATTTGTCCCATTCTTCACGGTTGTCGGCCTCGACGAGAGAGCGGAGAAACGGCGAACCGCTGCGCTTCTGCCATTTGGTGATGAGGGATTTGTTGATGTTCCCGATGTCGTAGTGAGAGATCAGCGCCTCGCGAAGGCTGACTTCCTCACCCGTCGAGGTGGGGACTTCTCCGGCACGGAAAGGGAGGGCGGCGATGATTTCATCCACGACGGATTCCGGATTTTGAGGATAGACGCCGAGGGCATCGCCGACTTCGTAAGCCAACCCGGAATTTGAGAGGGAGAACTCGATATGGTGGGTTTGTTTTGAGCCCGGGCCGTTGAGGTTGCGGTTGGTAAGGACGGGAGAGGGGAAGGGGTTTTTCTTCGAGTAACCGGCTTCTTCCATGTCCTCGTTGGGTGCGACGGTGGCGACGGCGGAAACGTTTGGCGAGAGGATGGCGATGACTCCTTTGGACCAGATGGCGTAAGGCTCTTCGGTATCGACATCCACATCGATGCGAGGATAGATGCGATTCGCGCCGAGAGCTTCCAAGCGGAGATCGAAATCGATGCCGCATTGGCAGAAGTCCGGGTAGGAGCTATCGCCGAGGGAGAGTATGGAGAAATTGACGCCCTCGAGGCGGGGTGCTTGGTCGCTCATCAGCCATGTGTGAAGCTCCAAGGCGGAGTCGGGTGGTTCTCCATCGCCGTAGGTGGAAGTTATGATGAGGAGGTTTGATTCTTTTGGGAGGCGGCTTTTATCGTAGCTGCCCATGTCTTGGATGTTGGGCTCGAAGTTGCCTTTTTTGAGAGTTTTGAAGAGTTTCTTTGCGAGGCCCTCCGCATTTCCGGTTTGTGATCCGAAGAGTATGGTGACCGGTACGGCCGGGCCGGCTGGTACGGTTGTGGATGATTGCGCTTGTGCAAGGAGGTTTCCAAGAAAGTCGCCAAGCCATTTGCGTTGTTCGTCCGTGAATGGCGCGTTGTCTGGTATTTTGATAGGTGAGGCCATGTTTCTCTATTCTGGCGAAGCCGCCGAGCGGCGGAACTTGGCTTTGTTGGAACAATCTTTCAAGCGCGGATCGTACCAATTTATGCTCTCCATGGGATTGATTTCGTGGGAGAGAAGAATCTTCGAATGTTGGATGGCTATCGGGTTTAGCTTTTCCAGCTTAGAGCGCCTTTTTTGAGGGCGTAAACGTAAGCGATGACGAGGATTCCGGCGAAGCTGGCCATGCTGACGAGGACGGTGGGGCCCATTTTTACGAGATCGCGGAACTGCACCGCCCATGGATACATGAATACCACTTCGATGTCGAAAATGACGAAGAGCATGGCGACCATGTAAAATTTAACGGAAAAGCGAGGTGCGCCTTCGCCAATGGGGAGCATTCCGCACTCGTAGGCGGTGTCTTTGGTGGTATTGCGTCTGGCCGAGCGGCCAAACACCACGCTGAGTGCCAATGTTGTGACGGCGAAGCCACAAGCGATTAGGATTTGCAACAGAACTGGCAGGTAGTTTTCAGGCATGGCGCTTGTGGGACTCGACGGGGGATTTCGTATGTCCGATGAGGGCGATTGGACAGGAAAAAGTGCGTTGCACAAAAAATCCCTGCGGGGCAAGGGAGCCGCCGCAGGGATGAAGTTGTTTGAGCCGCCTCCGCTCCGAGTGCTACTTTCGTAATACGCTTAGCGGGGGCCGCCCTGAAATCTTGTGTTGTTCTTACGTATACTCGAATCGTATTTTCGCAACCGATTCGCGTGATTTTTTCATTCTTATGGCTCCTCGGTTTTTTCAGTGGGTTCCTCCTCGGTGGGTGTCGTTTCTTTCAATAGAACGAACACATCATCGGTGAGGTCGTTCGTATTGCTGGTGTAGATAAGAAGTGGGAGGCCGGTGTTCGTCTCGGCTGAAAGGTCGAAGACGGCATCGAAATTGCGCTCTTTCGCCAACTGTTCGGCTGCCGCCATGATTTTGTTCATGGTGGATCGGGTGGCGTGAACCATTTCGGTGTTGATACGTTTTTCTTCCGTGGCTTTGTATTTTTCAAACTCCGTGCGGAGGGTGGTGGTTTCCTGTCGTTTCACCTCGAAGGCATCGATCAGTTTTTTGCCGGCATCGGAGTTGAGCTGGGAGAGCTTGGATTGAATTTCCTGGTTCAGTTGATCCAGTTCAAAAAGGCTCTTGCGCAGTTGCTCGGCGCGCTCGTTTTCCGTGATGGCCTTGCGTTCCGCCAGGAGTTTTTCCTGCAACGCTTGGGTGGATGGCAGGTCGAGGTAAATGTCCTTCACTCTTACCAATGCGATTTTCGTCTGCGCGGAAGCAAACGAAGCGAGGGCGATGGAGAGTAGGACAAGGGGGAATTTCATAACCTTGCCGGACATTAGAGGGCGCATGTCCCGCTGTCGATTGCCAACTACGCTTCTTGCACGGGAAGCGCTGCGACTTCTTCGCGGAGTTTATCGGCGAGCGGGGTGGACAGGTAACGTTCGCTGGATGAGCAACCGACGGTGACGATGCGCTTGCCTTTGAATTCGGGGCGTTTCGCGATTTGCATGGCAGCCCATACGTTGGCTCCTGTGGAAATGCCTGCCGGCAGTCCTTCTTCTTGGGCGAGGGCTTGCGCGGTTGCGAAAGCGTTGTCGTTGCTCACGAGGATCGTCTCGTCGATGATGTTGATGTTGAGGTTGCCGGGGATGAAGCCGGCACCGATTCCCTGGATCATGTGTGGACCGGGTTGACCTCCGGAAATCACGGGGCTTGCTTCAGGCTCGACTGCAAAAGTTTTCATGTCACAGCGGGCTTTCAAAACTTCGGAAACGCCGGTAATTGTGCCACCTGTGCCGACACCGGCGACGAAGGCATCGATTTTTCCATCCGTATCACGCCAGATTTCCTCAGCGGTGGTTTCGCGGTGAACTTGCGGATTGGCCGGGTTGTCGAACTGGCTGGGGCCGTAAGATCCTGCGTTTTCAGCGAGGAGCTTTTTGGCCATGGCGATGGCACCGCCCATGCCTTTGGCCCGCGGTGTGAGAACGATTTCAGCACCCAGCAGGCGGAGCAGGACGCGGCGCTCGATCGACATACTTTCCGGCATGGTTAGAATGCAGCGATATCCTTTCGAACGTGCGACGAAGGCGAGTGCGATGCCTGTGTTGCCGGATGTAGGCTCGATGATGAGTCCGCCGGGTTGTAGCAGGCCTGACTTTTCCGCAGCCTCGATCATGGATTTGCCGATGCGGTCTTTGACACTGAAGAGTGGGTTGAAAAACTCAGCTTTCACGCAAATCTCGGCTTCGAGGCCTTTGGTGATGTGGTTGAGACGGATGAGTGGGGTGTTGCCGATGGTGGCAACCATGTTCTCAGCGATGTTCATAGGTTTGTGGTAGTTAAAAGTTGTAGCAGCCTAGGGGGGGACGCGGACTCCTGCCAGCCGAAATATAGCAAATAATGGAATATGCTTTTCGGGTGAAGGCGGGTGAGAAGAGTTTGCGGGAGTTATACGAAAGCAATGCTTGTGATCTTGGTTGGCTGGCGTTACGTCCACGCATGTCCTTTCTCCGGACAAACCTACCAACATGATCACATTCCTAACATGGTGCCTTGCGGGCATCGCCGTCGGCGTCGTTTTCGGTTCATTCTTTGAATGGACGCTTCATAAATACGTGATGCACCGCCCGGTATGGAATTTCCGCTATGCGTTTCAGGCGCACGCCGTGGTTCATCACCAGGTTTTCAAGGCGGATCAGACCTACCACCTTAGCAACGAGAAGGACAAAGAAACGATACCGATGGCATGGTGGAACGGTCCGGTGTTGATTCTGATCGGTGCGATTCCCTTCGCGTTGCTTTCATGGGCGATCGGGCAGTGGGGCTTCGTGGTTGGCGGCGCGCTGGCATTCTCCGTTTATTACGGCACCTATGAATACATCCACTGGTGCATGCACTTGCCCAAAGCACGCCGTGTCGAGAAGCCGTGGTGGTTCCGCAAGCTAAATGGTCATCATCTTCTGCATCACCGCTACATGCACAAGAATTTCAATGTCGTACTGCCACTCGCGGACTTTTGCCTGGGCACCCTGATGCTCCGCGCGAAAACACGTTTCATGCAGGCCACCGGTCCCTCGGTGCCGGATGTGCAGCCGAAGTCCGTTTGAGTAACTGTTAGTAATCGCTCGCAGAGAAAAACGACTATTCTTTGCCGATGGAGTCGCCAATGACCGGGAGAATACCTTCACCGATGCCCATAAATTCGAAGATTTTCTTTTCGGCAGCTACGCGTTTGGCTTGGTAATCGGCGGCGTTCTTGGCACTGGGGGCGCTCACATGGGCGGTGAGGGCCTCAGCCTGGGCGGCTACGAGTGTGCAGATCTCAACGAGGATGCCGAGCGCGGCCTTGTCATCATCACCAAGTGTTGTGCCCTCCTTGACCAGCTTTTCGAGCGAGTTAGAGACAGCCTTAACACCTGCCTTGTATCCACCAGCGAGGGGGAGTGCGGTCTCCTTGGTATACGCCTTGGTGTCCCAGCCGTCGCCCAGCGAGTTGATCGCCATGTGCGCGGTGAAAAGGCCGAACGAGGCGGAGGCACCGATGGCCTCCATACTCGCGGTTTGTGTTGCGTCTTGAGCGGAGGCGGACGTGGGGACGGCGGCGAGAGCCAACGTTGCGGTGAGGAGAACTGCGAGGAGTTTTGTTTTCATGATGTCTTGTTTCTTAAGTGAGAGGTTGGAGATATAGACTAATCCCGCGATAATATAAATGCTTTTTTTGCTTTGGTGCGGCGATGGCACTAGCCTTATTCTCCGAGGCTAGTGTTTATTTTTTCCTCCGTGAATCCTTCCACGCGATCGGCAATATCTTGCTCATCCGCTCCTTCTTGCTCGGGAAGTCCAGACTTTTATTGGGATTTCTTCAATTTCTCCGGGAGATAGACAATCTTATTTCCATCGCAAGACGCTCACGACCGCATCGTGATCTGAGGGTGTCCCTGCAATGACATGGCTTTGGATGGTTTGGAATGATTTATCGTGAAGAATGTAGTCGATGCGTCGCCCGGTTTTGATTCCGAATAGTTTAAAATGGAGTGTGTGAGCTTCATCTGGGTCTTTATTGACGCTGGCAAAACTATCCATATAGCTCATTTCTCTAAATTTTCGGATCGGTTGGCCACTCACGCTGTTGAAATCACCACCAAGAATCGTTGGAATGCCCGGCCGGAGCGAATTGGCAATTTGTCTCACTTCTTCGCGATGAATTGCATCATGCCCCCAAACGAGCTGATATGGCAGCGACCACTTCTCACGGGTGCTCCAAATACGCAGCGGATCAAGGTGTATGCTAGCGACTTGGAAACGTCCGCATGGAGAATGAACCTCAGCAAAAAGATAGCCGTTGATTCCCTGTTGGGAACGTTCATATCGCGGATTGCGCAATGGAAACCGCGACAATATTGCCACACCTTCAGAGAAATGGTGATAGGGGAAATCTTTCTTCAACTCCTCACGCAACAACTCAGCTCCCTTAGGCGAGAGCTCTTGCAACATCACGACATCGGCACGCATGCGGCGTATCGTATTCGCTGTTAGATTTGAATCATGCGCACCTGTAAACACGTTGTAAGTGCCAACACGAACGGAGCGTGATTGCTGCGATGAGTGGCTCACTGCCTTCCCAGGCGACTTAGTTGAACAAGCTGTCACCAGAATCCCAAGTGTTGCGAGTAGCAAGACCTTTACCCATTCACTCATTCCTTATCTCCAATCTTTTGCAGTTGCTGCTGGGCAACTTTGGCAGGAAGAGGGGAATACCCATCAATGGCGACCATCGCCTGACCTGTCTTGCTAAATATGAACTGCAGGAAAGCGGAGCGGAGTGGATCCAGCTTTTCGTCAGGCTTATGGTTGAGCACGATATAAAATGGGCGTCCCAAAGGATAAGATCCCGAGTTTGAGTTGGCGAAAGTTGGCAACAGCGCCTGCCCATCCGGCACACTAATGATGGGCACCGTGCGGACACCCTCTCTAGCGTAACCGATGCCTGTGAACCCAATAGCCGCCGGATCAGCGCAGATAGCTTCGATGGTTTTATTAGAACCCGGATGCATGACATAGTTCTCTTTCGGCTGCGCACCTACAAGGGCGGTGCGCAGAAAACAACCGAACGCACCTGACGACGCACTGCGTCCGTGCAAGGTGATCGGGCGAGCCGCCCACTCGCCTTCAAGGCCGAGCTGTCCCCAAGTCGTAATGTCGTGAGGGTGTCCGTTGCGCCGTTCACTGGAAAAAACCGCATCAAGCTCCTTCAAAGTCAGCGATTTGATCGGGTTATCCTTGTGAACCCACACCGCCAACACATCCCATGTGACTAGGAAGTAAGTGGGCTGATAGCCATACTTCTCAACGAAGGGCTTCAGCTCCTGCTCGTTGTAGTGGCGACTCATCGTGCCGAAACTGATCGTGTTGCCATACAAGCGCGGCGGAGCGGTCGATCCGCCTTGCCCTTCGATCTGAACCTGCACTTTAGGATGCAGTTTAATAAATCTGTCTGCTGCTAACGCCAGAACATTGTTAAGTTCCTCCACGCCGAGGAGAGTGATGCTCCCAGCCAGATCGGGTGCAGGCTTGTAATCAGGCAAAGCTGGATCGACCTTGGTCAGAACTTCGGCAAATTGCTTTTCCAGATGTAACTCATAAGCGGCTTGATCAAAGGGCTTGAGCTCTTCGCCCGCAACACTCGTTAACCCCTGAAAAGTGGCCAGAACCGCAATACGAATACATGTTAGAAAATTGCTTCTCGAATGCTGACCTGTGAGAAAGTTCATGGGGATGGTTGCAGGCTGGATAACAAATTAAGAGAATGAGAGAACTATGCTGTGCATTCACTTTTGAAGAGAAGCAAAAAGTACCCCCTCAAATCTGGAAATCCGAGGTCGTGGACTCCAAATGCAATCCGCACTCGAACTTCTCGCCGTTGAAGCGGGTGCCGTTGGCGGTGCCGTCTTCGGAGGGTTTGGTGCTGTGCCAGTCGCCCATGGTGACGTAGCCTTGTTCGGCTAGGGGGTGGTGGGGAAGTTGGTGTTGGTGGAAAAACAGATCCACTTGGGCGTCGGCCCAATCGAGGATGGGATAGACTTTGAGGGTTTTTTTCTGCTGTTCGGCGAAATTACGATCCTGGCGTGTATCGGAATGAGAGCGACGCAGGCCGCTGATCCATACATCGGCACCGATCTCGCGAAGGGCGCGGTTCATCGGCTCGACTTTTGTTAGAAGCGCGTAACGATCCGCGCCTTCCTTGCCGTTTTCCCAGAGATTTCCCCACAGTGCCTGAATGCGCGCGGCGGAGATCGTTGGATGATAGACCCGATAATCGAGCGGAAATTTTTCCATCAATTCCTCGGCGTAGCGGTAGGTTTCAGGAAACAGGAAGCCGGTATCGATGAAGACGACGGGAATTTTCGGTGCGTGATCGTGGATGAGTTTGAGCATCACCGCGGCTTGCAAGCCGAAGCTGGTGCTTGCGACAAGGCGGTTGCCGAGGCGTTGGTGAAGCAATTCCAGCCGTTGACCTGCGCGCAGATTCGCGAGCTCAGCGGAGAGTTGCTCGGGATCTGCGACCAATAGGTCCTGGGTGTTGGCTTTCAATGCTTCCATGATGCGTTGTTAGGCGCGGGCTTCTTCTTTGATGTTCTTGTGGAAATCCTTGCCTTGTTCTGTGGCGGCGACGTATCCGGCGCGGATGCAGAAGTCGCCGAAGCGTTCGCCTTCTAGGCGCTCTTTGGCGTAGTGTTTGATGATGGGGGCGAGGAGCGATTTGACTTCGTCACCGGGGAAATTCTCGCGGTAAAGTTTCGACAACCGCTGACCTGCAAATCCACCACCGAGATAGACGTTGTAGCAACCGGGTGAGCGACCCACAAAACCGATTTCGGAAATGTAGGGACGCGCGCAGCCGTTCGGGCAGCCGGTCATGCGGATGGTGATGGCATCGTGGCGCAGGCCGGCTTCTTCGATGACTTCCTCAAGTTCGGTGAGAAGATCGGGGAGGTAACGTTCCGCCTCGGCGAGGGAGAGGGCGCAGGTCGGCAAGGCGACGCAGGCGAGAGAGTTCAAACGCAGGCCGCTTTTGAGGTGGCTGTCCTTGATGCCGTATTGTTCGAGAAGTTTTTCGATTTCCGGGCGTTTCTCCGGGGAAACGTTGGCGATCATCAGGTTCTGGTTGGCGGTGAGGCGGAAGTCGCCGTCGTGGATTTTCGCGATCTCGCGGAGGCCGGTGCGCATCGGGTAGCTCGGGGTGTCGAGCACGCGGCCGCCCTGAATGAAGAGGGTGAGGTTGAATTTTCCGTTGATGCCTTCCACCCAGCCGTAGCGGTCGCCATTGTCCTCGAATTTGAATTCGCGCACGGGACCGAGCTCGTAGCCGAGGTATTCGTTGAGCTTCGCCAAAATCCAATCGGGGCCGTTGTCATCGACGGTGTATTTCATGCGGGCGTGTTTGCGTTCCGTGCGGCAACCGAAATCGCGCTGCACCATGACGACTTTTTCCGCGACATCGGTGACCTGATCCACCGTGCAGAAACCGATGACATCGGCGATGCGCGGGTAGGTTTTTTCGTCGCCGTGGGTCATCCCCATGCCGCCGCCGACCGCGACGTTGAAGCCGATGAGTTTGTCGTTTTCAACAATGGCGATGAAGGACAAGCAGTTCGCGAAGATATCGACATCGTTAGAAGGCGGCACCGCGATGGTGATTTTGAATTTCCGTGGCAGGTAGGTTTTGCCATAGACTGGCTCGATTTCTTCCTCGCTGGATTCGATTTTTTCACCATCGAGCCAAATCTCGTGATACGCACGCGTCGCTGGTGTGAGGTGATCGGAGATTTGTTGGGAAACTTTCAGCACTTCCTCATGAACCGATGACAGATAAGGATTCGGGTTGCACATCACGTTGCGGTTCACGTCGCCGCAAGCCGCGATCGTATCCATCGCGGTTTGGTTGATCTCCTTGATCGTGCGCTTGAGGTTCGACTTGATGATGCCGTGGAATTGGAACGCCTGACGGGTGGTGAGTTTGATCGTGCCGTTGGCGAACTGCGTGGCCATGCGGTCGGTTTCGAGCCACTGCTGCGGGGTGGCCACGCCGCCGGGGACGCGAATGCGGATCATGAAGGAGTAGGCTTTTTCAAGGCGATGCTTGCGGCGGTTGGCGCGGAGGTCGCGGTCGTCTTGTTGATAGGTGCCGTGGAATTTGAGGAGCTGTTGGTCGTCCTCGGACATCGCGCCGGTGGATAGATCGGCAAGGCCTTCCGCGATGGTTCCGCGCAAGTAGTTACTGCGGATTTTGATGTATTCGTTGGCGGCTAGTTTTTGATCGGACATGGTGATAATTATGAAAATTTTTTAACCGCGAATGAACGCGAATGGACGCGAATGGAAGATGGTATTCTTGAAAATCTTATCTGGTTTCTGGACTCTGGTTTCTTTAGTAAACATCGCGCTGGTAGCGCTTCGCTTTCTTTAAATTTTCAACGTATTCCTCCGCTTGCTCGCGGGATTTCGCGCCGTGGTTGATAACGATGGAGATGAGGGCTTCGTGGACATCCGCGGCCATGCGGCTTGCGTCGCCGCAGACATAGAAATGCGCGCCTTGTTCGAGCCATGCGTAGAGTTCCGCACCTTGCTCGATCATCTTGTCTTGGACATAAACTTTCTCGGGTTGGTCGCGGGAGAAGGCGAGGTCGAGCTTGGTGAGTTGGCCGTTTTTAAGAAACTCCTGCCACTCGAGTTGGTAGAG
>JBGSRM010000017.1:0-7379 GCA_041737575.1 Akkermansiaceae bacterium | reverse complement strand
CGAGTGTGATTTTTTTCATGAGGGTTGTGATTATTTATTGAGGTTGAGGAAGGGGAGTAGGCCTTTTGTGGATTCATCGATGATGATGGTTTGGCCGAGGCGAGGGAGGATTTCCGACATGGTTTCCAGGTAGAGGCGGCGGCGTGTGATTTCCGGGGCGGAGGCGTATTCGGTGAGTAGGGCTTCGAATGAGGCGACGTCGCCTTCGGCTTCGTTGACGCGTTTTTTGGCGTAGCCTTCGGCGGCGGAGATGACGCGGTCTCCTTCGCCGCGGGCGCGGGGGACTTCTTTGTTGTATTCGCCGTTGGCGTTGTTGATGGCGGTTTCTTTGTCTTGTTGGGCTTGGTTGACGGCGTTGAAGGATGATTGGACGGGTCTGGGAGGGTTGACGTCTTTGAGTTGGACTTGTTCGATGCGGAGGCCCATGGAGTAGGCTGCGGTGGCTTCCTGGAGTTTGATGGTGGCGATGTTCTCGATTTCCTGGCGGCCGACGGTGATTACTTCATCAACGGTTCTGTCGCCGACGATTTCGCGCATAATGCATTCGGAGAGGTCGCGGAGGGTTGAGTCTGGTTGGCGGACGGCGAAGAGGTATTTTTGCGGGTCGTCGATGCGGTATTGGACGACCCATTCGACGAGGACGGCGTTGAGGTCGCCGGTGACCATGGAGCGTTCGAGTTCCTGTTCTTCGGGTGTTGAGTGTTGCCATTGGTTGGTAGCACCTTCCGTGCCGTAGCCGAATTCCTGTTTGAGCTGGCGTTCGACTTCGACGTTGTGGGCGATATCGACGCCATAGGGGATTTTCAGGTGGAGGCCGGGGCCTTTGGTGGCGATGGGTTTACCGAAGCGGAGGATAACGGCTTGGGAGTCCGTGGAGACGGTGTAAAAGCTGGAGAAGAAGCCGATGAGTATGACGATCGAGAAGATGACGAGGCGGACGATGGTGGGGTTGATGTTGAATTTGCGGAGCATGGGGAAATGTTATTTGTTATTGAGATGAAAGATGGAACCACGGATGAACACGGTGGGTTTGAGAGGCTTGAATTTTTTGAGTTCTTCGTAAAGTTTTATGAGGGAATGATTGATTTTATGGGAGGGAGGTTTTTTGAGAATGAGAGTTGGTTATCCTAAGCTGCTTATTTCAGAACCTCAAAAGTCACGAAATACATGCAGGAAGAGTGATTTTGCCCTGACTTTATCGTGGATCGGGATTAGGAACGCGGAGTTTGTGGCACGCCTTTCATGGTGCTTTTTCGGGGACGTTGAACCCGGGGGCCTGTTGTTGTGTCAACCAAACGACTACCCGCGTCACGAGACGGGAGGAAGCGGCGACAGGAGTCAGCCGAGGGCATAGTAGGGCGAGATCGATCCGCCTGAAGGCCTGAATAGAACACATGAAGCTAGCCTTCCAGAAGAAATACTTCGATGAACTCCAATTGGTGAACCTGCAAGCAGAAGCAAAGTTCGTTGAGCGGCTAGCTCTATTTAGAACCGCCGTGATACGGAACCGTGCGTCCGGTGGTGTGAGAGGTGGCGGGGGTAACCCCGCCGCATACTCGATGTCCGTAATATGCAAAAAAGCCACGACTTTTTGGGCCGTGGCTTTTTTGATGGATGAAATACCCGTAGATTATTTTTTCAGCACTTTGAGTTTGTTGACGCCGTAGATGGCGTCTTCGCCGAGTTCTTCCTCGATGCGGAGGAGTTGGTTGTATTTTGCGATCCGGTCAGAGCGGGACATGGAGCCGGTTTTGATCTGGCCGCAGTTGGTGGCGACGGCTAGGTCGGCGATGGTGCTGTCTTCGGTTTCACCGGAGCGGTGTGAGAGGACGGCGGTGTAGGCGTTTTCCTTGGCGAGTTCGACGGCGTCGAAGGTCTCGGTGAGGGAGCCGATTTGGTTGACTTTGACGAGGATCGAGTTGGCGACGCCTTGGTCGATGCCTTTCTGGAGGAATTTGGAGTTGGTGACGAAGAGGTCATCGCCGACGAGTTGGGTGTTTTTGCCGAGTTTGTCGGTGAGGATTTTCCAGCCAGTCCAGTCGTTTTCGTCGCAGCCGTCTTCGATGGAGATAATGGGGTATTTTTTCTGAAGTTTGGCGTAGTAAGCGACGAGTTCTTCGGCGGATTTGATGGATTTGTCTGATTTTTTGAAGACGTATTTTTTCTTCTTTTTATCGTAGAATTCGGAGGCGGCGACATCGAGGGCGATGGCGATGTCTTCGCCGACTTTGTAGCCAGCTTTTTCGATGGCTTTGCAGATGGTGGCGAGTGCGTCGTCAGCGTCTTTGAGGACAGGAGCGAAGCCGCCTTCGTCACCTACGGCGGTGGAGAGGCCGCGGTCGTGGAGGACTTTTTTGAGGGAGTGGAAGACTTCCGCGCCGTAGCGAACCGCTTCGCTGAAGGTGGGGGCACCGATGGGCATGATCATGAACTCTTGGAAGTCGATGGGTGCATCGGAGTGAGCGCCTCCGTTGATGATGTTCATCATGGGGACGGGGAGTGTTTTTGCGTTGGGGCCGCCGAGGTATTTGTAGAGAGGGAGTCCGAGTTGGGCGGCGGCGGCTTTGGCGACGGCGAGGGAGACACCGAGGATGGCGTTGGCACCGAGTTTCTTTTTGTTCGGTGTGCCATCGAGTTCGATCATGGTGGCATCGATGGAGGCTTGCTCTGTGGCATCGAAGCCGAGGAGTTCGCCGGCGATGGTTTCGTTGACGGCTTCGACGGCTTTGAGGACGCCTTTTCCGAGGTAGCGGTTTTTGTCGCCGTCGCGGAGTTCGTGAGCTTCGTGTTCGCCGGTGGAGGCACCGGAAGGGACTGCGGCGCGGCCGACGGCACCGCCTTCGAGGTAAACGTCAACTTCTACGGTGGGGTTTCCCCGGGAGTCGATGACTTCGCGGCCTCTGATTTCTACGATTGTTGTAAGATCCATGATTTTGGTTGTTAGGTGTGAAACGGGAGTTTCCTCACGGGTGATAAGCTGAGATGGACTTGATCGTCAATATTTCCATCTTCTCAGATTCGATGTCGCGGACGCTTGCTTGGTCGCCGACTTTGAGGTTGAGGAGGGCTTTGCCGACTTCGGAGAGGTAGGAGACGATTTTTTTGTCGGGATCCGAGTCCCATGCGCCGAGGACGGTGATGATTTGTGTGCGGCCTTCGGAGTCTTCGAGGGTGACGATGGTTCCGATGTTTACTTTGGAGGTGTCGGCGCCTTTGAAGTCGGTGCCGCGGGCGGTGGAGATTTCGCGGTCGAGGGCGTTGCGGCGGTGACCGAGGTATTTTTCGAGGTCTTTGGCGGATTTGTATTCGAAATTTTCGCGGAGGTCGCCGTAGGATTTGGCGATTTTCACGTCCTCGCGGTTTTGAGGAATTTTGATGCGGATGATTTCGTCGAGTTCCTGTTTTTTCTTTTCGAGAGATTCCCAGGAGACGAGGAGGGTTTGGTCGCGCTGGTTGTTTTGGCCGGAGACGAGGTCAGAGGTTTCGGGGCGGACTTTGATGATGCGCGCCATGAGGGATTTTTTCTCGAGTTCGCCGAAGACGGGGCATTCGAGGAGGCGGCGGGAGAAGTTTTTGGCCTCGTTGGAGTCCATGTTTTGGACGAGGTCGGTGAGGAGGGCTTTGTCGTCGTTGAGGAGGGTTTGGAGGCGGGATGTTTTGCGTGGGCCGTCGGAGAGGTGGTCGTTTTCGAGGAGGTTGAGGATGGCGGCACCGACATCGGAGTTGAAGACCGTTTGGGCGGAGGCCTTGCGTTCGCGGCAGATCCAGATGAGTGCGTCCGGGCCGAGGGCGCGGCGAGCGAGGGCGGAGCCGAGGTGTTCGCAGAGTTGGGGCATGCCGTTGTGATCGGCGAGGATGCGGGCGATTTCGGTGATGCCGCGTGCGCCGACACGGTCGAAGACTTTGACGATTTTGGAGATCCATTCATCGCCGAAGGCGGTTTGGAAGGATTCATAGACCGTGCGTTGGCGGGCGGAGGGGAGGGCGACGAGTTCGTCGGCGATTTTGTTGAGGTCGGAGCCTGCGACGATGTCGCTGAGGCGGACGGCGGCGGGGTCGAGTTCGAGGGTTTTGGAGCTATCGATGACTTCGTCGCGGGCGGCGATGAGTTGGAGGGCTTGGCCGAGTTGGACGCGTGCGGCTTTTTTGGCGGCGTCGTCGATGTCGGCGAGGAGTTGTTTGAGTGCTTCGTCGTCGTTGTCGAAGGCGCCCATGTCGGCGGCGATGGCTTCGAGTGCCTTGATCATGCCTTTGATGTCGCGGGCTGCCTCGAACTCATTGAGCATGGCTTTGGCGGGAGTGATGTCGGCATCGCGTAGGACGATGGGTTCGGTGCGCTTGGTGGGGACGACGGCTTTGCGGCTTTCCTTGACGGCCTTTTTGGTGGCATCCCACCACTTTTTATATTCGCTGGTGGGGATGACGGTGCCGCTGACGAGTTCTTCGATCAGGGCGCCGGTGATGGTTCCGCCGTGGCTTTTGAGGATGTGGACGACGAGGGCTACGGAGTCTTTTTTGGCCAGCTCGCGGAGTTCTTCGATTTGGATAATTTTGACGGAGCGGAAGTCGTCCTGGGGGAGCCATTCGGTTTTTTGCATGGCGAACTGGAGATCCATTTCCTGAGCGCTGGCGGTTTCAAAATCGACGGTGATTTTTTTTGTTCCGAAGTCCCATGAGGTGATTTTTCCGGGGCCGAAAGATTTGTGGAGGCAGAAATTGCCGGGGGAGAGTTGGGAGAGTCGTTCGCCGACATGTTTGGGGATTTTACCGGCTTCGACCAATTTTGCTACGTCTGGATGCATAGCTCTAGTTTGGTTAGGTGATTTGGGTATGGCAAGACTGGGTTTGATGGAAAAGCGGAATGTCTGTTAGGTGGGGGGAATGGGGAGGTGGGTGCGGATTGTGATCCGCGGCTCCTGTTTTAGAGACGGTCGTCGTCACCAGCTGGCGTAGGGAGTTATAGCCTTTGCCCAAAGTTCGTTCGATTATTGAGCTTTGAAATTTTTAACCACGGAGGACACGAAATGCACAGAGGTGATGTTTTTACGCACGGACTTTTGGCAATCGATATAATCCCGCGAAGGTGCACATGGCGACGCGCGGCCGGAAAGCTTCTGGCGGATGAGTCAAATCTGTTACATCTTCCGAGTGATGCCAAATGTTGGATGCCTTTTGTCGTGCCTAAATACCACCATGAAGACGGTATCATCATCAATATCATACAAAAGATGATATGGAAACCTCTTCATATTCGCTCGCCTTAATCCACAAGGATCGTAGTGATGGCTCCTTGGGTTCCGCTCAATCGAGGAAATGACCGAATCAAGCTCCAGCCAGAATGAAGATAAAACTCTCTCTGAAATCTCCGCGTAATTTATGGCAGCATCGCGAATATCATCTGCCAGCTTTGGATGTCTGATAACGCGCATCTCTTATTGGCGGCCACATGCCTTCCAAAATTCTTCCTTGGTAAGCCCTTGGACTTTCCCAGACTTGAGTTCTTCGAGGCGCTCGAAGACTTCCTCATCACTGACGTAGTGGGGATGAGAGTCCAAATCCTCAAGAAGCGAGGATACAAGTTCAGCCCGATCTGACAGATCAAGCTTCGATGCCTCCCTGAGTATTTCAGTAACCTGTGTCATTGGCATAGAATAGTGGATTACGTGGTTGATGCCAATGGATAATTTTTTGCCCAACAGGTCCGGGATGGATGATGAGTGGCTTCATGCTGCCGCTCATCTGCCGCAAAGCCTGCGGAATTCCTCCTTGGTTACGCCAACAACGGCTCCGGAGTCTAATTCCGCAGATCGATTATCGACCTTATCATCGTCAACCCAATAGTGAGTGTCATCAAGGCTCCCGAGCAGCAAAACGGCCAATTCGGCCCGCTCAGGCTTGGAGAGACCGACGACAGATTCTCGTATTTCGGTGAACGTGCTCACGGGGATACGTTAGCTTGTCCTGTTCAGGTTTCCAGTCTGATTTTTCAGCAACCTTTAGGGATGGCGCGCCGGGGTGGAGCTCAAAATTGATCAGAGGGCTTACTTGGTGTTGGCATTCCCAATCTAGCGAAGCCTGACCGCGTGGACTGAGGAACGAAGTCAAAGTCATCTGGATCGCCCTTTACTACCCTGAGAAAGCTCAAGGCAACTGATTGGAACCGCCCTGTAAGGAGCCGTACGCAGGGTGGTGTGGGACTCGGGAGCTAATCACTCCCGAGGACCCGATTCTGCATCTTAATCCTTATCTGGATCGGTGACTATGGAGTCTATAACACGGAGATTATCGTCGTAGGCTACCGATATTTTGTGACTGGTTGAACTTCTAATCGCTATCTCTGCGGCAGTCATAGGGATCATAATTACCTCAGCAGTTCCCAGCGTTAGTGCATTCATTATGGCCTGACCGCTACCTTCGTCCACTGTGTTAACCTTACCTTTATAGAGGTGGACATCAACAAGCCGAATTTCTTCGGCCTTGTATGTGTAGCTTCGACTCTTGAAATCCTTTGAATCACCAGTGGAAACGGGAGAGCCAAGTATCTTATGAACTTCGCTTCTCTCCATCCCATCATTGATTCTTACACCCGTGCCCGTAGTCATCCATGCAGAAACGCAGCCTGTGGTCATGTTACAGCAGAGAAGCAATGTGCAAAGGTATAGGTTAATCTTCATTTTTCTTGTAACGATATAGGAATGGCGTCGCCGGCTTGCACGTCCAAAATTAATCATACGGCTTCCTCGGCGTCGCCATATCCGCCTTGTTCTGCTGTCTTTTTTCTTGTTCCTTGTCTACCGATGGTGGGATCGAAACATCGAACGAGCCGTCCGCAGCTATACGAATCGACGAGATTGGAATAGACACCTCAAGCCCCTTCGTTGGACGATAGGAAGGGGTAGTTATTATGGCTAGGAACGTGATTTTACCAGTTGATTCCTTAATCGTTATTACCAAATCGAGTCTAGGCCTCAAAGGATAATATGTGGTGGTGAAATCTGGATCAGAATCTACCGAGTAGTATCGCTCTTCCTTTTGGATTCCCTGTCGATCTAGTAGTTTCTCCACGACCTTGAACTCATCTCCAATTTTTACTGCTTCGGTCAACTTCTCGTCTTCACAGAAAGCCGTTGTGCACCCGAAAGTGAAATAGGTCGCTAATATCGCGAATGACTTTAATAGGCTCTTCATTTTATTGCAGAACAGTGGTATTAAGCCGCGTGCGGTATTTGTCCTGCAAATGCAGCACGCTGTATAATACCTGCAAATGCAGCACGGAAGGGCGTAGCTTTGGGTTGTCCGTTCATTGGATGAATTTTTAGTCATCGCAAGGAGGATGGGCAAGATGATTTTATGTGCGGGGAGTTTGTTCTATGGGTTGT
>JBGSRM010000006.1:0-16242 GCA_041737575.1 Akkermansiaceae bacterium | reverse complement strand
AACTATCGATACCGTACGCAGTGCAGGCGGCAATGGCAGCCATGGTGTTTTCCGCGTTATGCAGTCCACGCATGGAGGTCTGAGTTTCGAGGTCGATAATGAAGCGGCCTTGCTGCGTGATGGTGATGCCGTCTGAAAAATAATCGGCTTCGCTCGATTCTGTGGAAAAGGTGATGAGATTCGGCGGACGCTGGCCGAGATTCTCGCCGTATCGGGAAACGATCGTGTCCTGGTTGGTCTGGTTATCAAAGATGCGCAGCTTGGCGTTTCGATAGGCATCCACGGTTGGGTAACGATCCATGTGGTCGGGTGCGAAGTTGAGCCAGATGGAGATTTTCGGGTGAAGGGTTTCGATGGTTTCGAGTTGGAAGGAGGAAAGCTCGAGCGCGACGGCGGCTGGCAGGTCGTGAGAGAGAACCACTTCGGAGAGCGGTGCGCCGTAGTTGCCGCAGGGCGTGCCGCCGAGGCCGGCTTTGGCGAGGATGCGGGCGACCAGTTCTGTGGTGGTTGTTTTTCCGTTTGTGCCTGTGATGCCGATGATGCCGCCGTGATAGAAACGGGATGCGAATTCGGTCTCTCCAATGAGCGGTGCTTTCGCCGCGAGGGCCTGGACGAGAGGCGAGTAGGTATCGATGCCCGGGCTGATGACGATGAGATCCGCGTTAAAGTTCGGGACGTCGTCCAAGCAAAGATTGGGATGAAGCTTTACGTGGGAGGGGATGTTCTCGAATACATTTTCATTGCCTTGATCCCACATGGAAACCACCGCGCCCTCGCGCAAGGCGAGCGTGGCCGCGGCGCGACCCGAGCGGCCTGCACCGAGGACGGCGATGTGTTTTCCAGAGATGGCGAGTTGTTCTTTCACGGATGAGTCTAGGCGATTTTCAAGAGGGCGATTCCAAAGAGAGCGAGCATGATGGATAGAATCCAAAAGCGGATAATGACCTGTGATTCATGCCAGCCGAGCAACTCGAAGTGGTGATGAATGGGAGCCATTTTGAAGATGCGTTTTTTGCGGAGCTTGAAAGACCCGACTTGGAGCATGACGGAGAGTGCTTCCATGACGAAAACACCGCCGATGATTACTAGTAGCAATTCTTGTTTCGTGCAAATCGCAGCCGTGCCGAGCGCACCTCCGATGGCAAGAGATCCTGTATCGCCCATGAATACTTTGGCCGGATGGCAGTTGAACCAAAGGAATCCGAAGGCGGCGCCGGTGAGAGCCATCAGGAACACGGCGAGCTCGGCGATGTAACGGTTGTGAGGGATCACCAGGTAATCCGTAGCCATGAAAAAGTGGCCGGCAAGGTAGGCGAGCAGGGAATAGCTGATGGCGACCGATATGGTGCACCCGGTGGCAAGTCCGTCGAGACCGTCTGTTAGATTCACCGCGTTGGAGCAGCCGATGATGATGAGAATGAAGAACGGGATGACGAAGATTCCGAGATTCACAAGAGGTTCTTTGAAAAGCGGAAAGCAGATATCGCCGATGCCGATGCGTTGTTCGCCGAGGCGGAAACCTGCCGCGCCCTGGCTGATCTGTTCCGCAGACGCGCCGAAGCCGGAGATTTCTGTTTTGAAATAGATGAAGCAGGCAGCGATGAGGGCGATGACGAATTGCCAGAAAAGTTTCGTGCGACTGGAGACACCATCGGAGTTTTTCTTTTTGACCTTCGTGTAGTCATCGACGAATCCGAGCAGAGCGCAGGCGGCCATCGTACAGGCACAGACGGCGACGAAGGGATTGAGTATGCGTGCACAGACGATGGTGGCAATGAGGACGCTGGTGACGATGAGAACACCGCCCATGGTGGGTGTGCCGATTTTGCCGCCGTGGAGTTCCGCAAGTTTGTGAACTTCCTCAGCGGTGCGGATGGGTTGGCCGACTTTCAGTGAGATGAGTTTACGAATGATGAGGGGACCAATGACTATGGAAATAATGAAGGCGAGCAGACCTGCGGTGGCGGCGCGGAAGGTCACGTACTGGAACAGATTCAGGAAGCGGCATGTATATGCCCAGCCTTCCGTATTGTTCTCAATTTCGGCTTGGCGGGCGGCATACCAGAAGTCGTAGAGTGCGGTTAACATGCGGCTGGAAAGGCTGATTTTAGAACTTTTTCGATGGCAGCGCTGCGACTGCCTTTGAAGAGGATGACATCACCTGGATTCGTGTTAGCGAGGAGCCAATCGGCTGCCTGCTCGATTTTAGGGTAGTGTGAGGAAGCGGCACCTTCTGCGATACGTTCCGCTCCATCGCCCACGGCAATGAGACGAATGCCTTTGTCGCTGGCGAGCTTGCCGATGCGGAGGTGAGCCTGTACCGCATGCGGGCCGAGTTCGCCCATTTTTCCCAAAACAGCGATTCGCTGCGCGCCGGTTTTCAGATCCATTTCAGCAAGAGTTTCCAAGGCGGCGGCCATGGATTCGGGATTGGCGTTGTAGCTGTCGTCAAGCAGGGTGATGCCGTTGCATTCGATGCGCCTCATGCGACCGCTGGTGAGATTGACGGAGGAGAGACCGTTGGCGATTTCTTCGGGTGAGAGGCCGAGTTTCCAGCCGAGTGCCGCGGCAAGCAGAGCGTTTGAAATCATGTGGCGGCCAAGGACGGGAATGAAGGTATCGACGACTCTTTCACCCTCGATCACGAGGCTGATCCATGTGCCGTCCGCTTGTTGGCGGATATTTTCCGCGCGGACGAGTCCCCTGCCGTTGCCGACGTGGATGAGCCGGGCGCGGGTGCGGGCGCGGAAGTATTCGTTGAAATCGCAAATGGCAGGAGTGAACAGGATACCCGTCTCTGGAAGGTAGCGGGCGAGTGTTCCCTTTTCTTCCGCGATGGCTTCGCGAGAGCCTAGAAATTCAATGTGCGCGGTGCCGATGTTGGTAATGATGCCGTATTGGGGTCGGGCGATTTCGCAGAGGGGAGAAAGTTCACCGGCGTGATTCATGCCGATTTCAAAAACCCCTGCGGTGTGTTGATCTGTAGTCGCGAGAACGGTGAGCGGGAGTCCGATGTGATTGTTGAGGTTACCCTTGGTGGAGTTGACATGAAAACGCTGTGAGAGGACGGAGGTGGTGAAGTCCTTGGTGGAAGTTTTTCCGTTGGATCCGGTGATGCAGACGACGGGGATGTCCAGTTGAGTGCGCCACCAATGGGCAAGCCGTTGCAGGGCCAGCAGGGTGTCCGGTGCGACGATGATTGCCTTGTCGGCGGGCACGGTGCCTTTCCATTCACTTACGATGGCTGCGTTTGCGCCGTTGTTGAGAGCTGCGGCTGCGAAGGAGTCGCCGTTGAAGTTTTCTCCTTTCAATGCAATGAAAAGGCCACCTTGGGAGGGTTTGCGGGTATCCGTGAATACCGAATTCACCACGACATCGCTACTGCCTGCCACGATGGGGGCTGCAAGGATTTCGGAGATGGTTTGAACGGTGGCTTTCACTGTGAGTTGTTGTTTTTCGTGAGCTAGGACGTGGTTGAGCGGAAAAAGATTCAGGGTTTCATGGGAGGGTTGGCGCGCATTTCGGCGATTTCTTCGCTGCGTTTGCGTAGTGCCAAATCCGCTTTCTTGCGGTCATCAAAATCGATCGTGCGATCCGCGAACTGTTGGTAGGTTTCGTGACCTTTGCCGGCGATGAGGATGATGTCACCTGAGCGGGAGTTCGAGAGAGCGGTCTCAATGGCTCCGGCGCGATCGGTGACGGCCAAGTAGGAGAATTTTTTCGGCAATCCCCTTTCGATTTCGCGAATGATGGCTTCGGGGTCTTCGGAGCGAGGATTGTCAGAGGTGATGACGATGCCATCGCTGTAGCGGGCTGCGGAGGCGGCCATGAGAGGGCGTTTGCCTTTATCGCGATCACCACCGCATCCGAAGACGGTGATGAGGCGGCGGGGATCGAGTTCCTTGAGTGTGCGGCAGGCGTTTTCGAGAGCATCCGGGGTATGCGCATAATCTACAAATACGGTGGCACCTCCTGCGTTGCCGACGTTTTCCATGCGTCCGGGAACTTGCGGTGAATCGGCGATGGCTGCGACAGCGTTGCGTGGCTTGATGCCACAAGCGGAGGCCGCACTCAAGGCAGCGAGAAGATTGTAAGCATTGAAACGCCCGATGAGTGGGGCACGAACAAGATAGGATTTCCCTTTCGCGGTGAGTTCGAAGGTCATGCCATCGCGGCTTTGTTTTAGATTGTTTGCCCGGAAATCGCAATTCACACCGAAGCCGTAGCGAATGATTGAGATTTTCCCTTCAAGTGCCTTGGCGAGTTCGTTTCCCTTGGGATCATCCGTGTTGATGACGGCCATGGGTTTCTTGCCTCGGGGATTTGCGGCGAGATCGTGGAACCAAGATGCTTTTGCATCCATGTAGTTTTCCAGTGTGCCGTGATAGTCGAGATGGTCTTGGGTGAGGTTGGTAAAAATAGCGGCGTCAAAAGCGATTGCGTGGACTCGCTTTTGATGAATGCCGTGAGAGGAAACTTCCATGGCCGCGCCTCGACAGGCGTTGTCGCGGAAGGTTGAGAGGATGGCATTGAGTTCGATCGCGCCGGGTGTTGTGTGCTTGGCAGGGGTGCGGGTTTCTCCATCATCGATGTGAATGGTTCCGAGCAGGCCAGCGCGGTGCCACTCGGTTTTCATGATATGATGCAGGAGAAACGCGATGGTGGTTTTTCCGTTTGTTCCAGTGACTCCGGCGAGCTTGATATCTGCCGATGGTTTGCCGTTGAAGGTGGAGGCGATTTCAGCGATGGCTGCTCTTGAATCCGGGACGTGCAGCCATGCGATATCGTTGGATAGATCGTATGGCGGCGCTGTTTCCGCAAGAATGGCGGAGGTGCCTGCGGCGATGACCTCGGGGATGAATTTGTGTCCATCCAGACTGGTTCCACGAATGGCTGCAAAAAGTTTTCCAGCGGATGCCGCGCGGGAGTCGGCAGTGATCGCTACGATCTCCATATCGAGCGGTCCCGATGAGGTGAGCTTATCAATGCCGGTTATGAGATTGCGGAGAAGCATGGGGTTTGGAAATTTCTAACGAATCGCAACAGGATCCGGGAGCGGTTCGGTTGGTTGGAGATTCATGTGAGCGGCGAGACGCTCGGCAATTTTAGCAAAAACAGGAGCGGCGATAGTTCCACCATAACGCGGAACCTCGGTGGTCATTGGTTCGTCGATCACGACATAGCAGACGAAGGCTGGGTCATCGGCGGGCATAAAGCCTGCGAAAGAAACAACGTAACCACCGGGAATATAACCACCACGTTTGGGATCGTGCTTGATGGCTGTTCCAGTTTTCCCAGCCACTTTGTAGCCTGGAACACAGGCTTTGGTGGCGGTGCCGCCAAGCAATGTCACCTGGTGAAGGGCGGCGCGCATTTTTGCGGCGGTAGCGGCCGTGATCGCTTGCTTACGGGTTTCTGTGGGAAATTCCTCAATGATCGTTCCATCGTTTGCGATTAGCGACTTTACGATTTTCGGTTTCAGCAAACGGCCGTCTCCAGCGATCACGCTGTATGCTGCGGCCATCTGGATAGGAGTGACATCAATGTAATACCCGTAAGAAGAACGCGAAAAATCGATGGGCAATTTTGGCACACGAGCAGTTCCAGGGTTTTCACCGCTGAGCATGATGCCGCTGCGCTCGCCAAATCCGAAATTGTGAACGTAGCTATAGTACCTTTTAGCACCCAGCTGTTTGGCGAGTTTCCATACACCTACGTTGTTTGATTTCTGGATGATTTGCTGAACGGACAACATTCCACTGGAGTGGTCGTCTTTTACTATGAATTTTAATTCCTGGAGAAGACTTGGGCAGTGAATGATTGTATTCAAGGTAACTAGGCCTTCATTGATCGCCGCTGCGACCGCAAGGATCTTAATGGTGGAGCCCGGCTCGTATTTTGCCTGAATGGCGTAATTGAATGAATTATCAGCCAGGTCTTTTTTATGATTGAGATCAAAGTGTGGGCGTGATGCGAGGGCAAGGATTTCACCGTTCTTTGGATCCATTACAATGACAGAACCTTTTTTTGATTTGTAGAGGGCAAGGGCTGCTTCGAGTTCTTCTTCGACGATCGCTTGCATTCCGATATCGATGGTGAGTTTCACGTTAAGGCCAGCTCTTGGCGGGAGCAGGCTGTTCGAGTTGCCGGGGACAACGAGACCCCGGGCATCGCGGCGGTGGATGCGCTTGCCATCACGTCCGGCGAGAAACTCATTGAGGGCGGATTCGATTCCGAATCGACCCGCCACGCTGTAGGTTATGTCGCCATTTTCATTGGTCTCCTCGACTTCACCTGTGAAACCTATGAGATGTGTGGCAAGATTTGAATTTGTATACCAGCGCTTGATGGAATTCTCAAATGCGAAACCTTCCAACTGGTTTTCGTCAACGATCACTCGCAGGCGTTCGGCATTGTCATCGGGAATGTCTTTGGCAATCGGGAACCACTTGGCGTTGCTGTTTGCGATCAAATCATGCATTTCATCACGTCTCAGCCCGAGAGGTCGTGCGAGAAGGCTGATGGAATGGGCGATATTTTTGCTGACAATGACATCAGGCTGCTCGCTGGCCAGAATTTCTCCGCGAATGGCTCGGACGCGGCGGTTTTTTTCTTCTTCGTTTTTTGAATCCCAGCCGGCTTCTGCAGAAGCCTGGCGATAGGCTAGTCCGAATGAGGCGAGCTTTGGATCGAGCAGATGATTTTTATCCACATAGACGGATGATACGGGTATGCTTTTTGCGAGCGGCTCCTCGTTGCGGTCAACGATCATGCCGCGGCTTGCGGTGAGCTTTTCGACACGCATGTAGGCTTTGGCGGATGAATCCGCGTAGCGTTTCCGCTCAACCAACTGGATCTGCACAACACGCAACGACAAAGCACTGAGGAGGAGCATGATAATCCCACACAGTAAAATGGAGCGTGTTTGAAAGGAGCGGTTCACAGGCTGGTCTCGGAGGAAGCGACGGCGGTTGGTTCTTTGGGAATGACGTTTTCAGAAACCCCCGCATGAATCGGCTTTAAATCCGTTCCTAGCTCTTCAAGGGTTTTTTTCATGGCGAATAAATTCATGATCTGCTCCTTGCGCATTTCAATGGTGCGGGTTTCGAGTTCGTGGCGCTCGATCTTCCGCTCGACGGCGTCAATTTCTCTTGCTGTCTGAATCTGGCAGTTGCGGAAATAAACGTGAGCGACCCCGCCGACGGCACTGATCGCGCCACCGACAATGAGCGAGAAGATCACCATACCGGAGACCTTGGTTTGATTGTTCTGGCGGCGCTTGTTCATGATGTGATTATGGTTTCGTTGGTTCCGTCCCTAAAAGCTGAGCAACCCGGAGCTTGGCGCTTCGGGCTCTTGAATTCGTGTTGATTTCGTGGGTGCTGGGGGCAATGGCTTTTTTTGTCAGCAGCCGAAATATGCAGTCCGGATTCTGTCTGGGTGCCGGCCATGTGGGATCGTCTATGTAGGGCTGTGAATGATGTCGCAAAAATTGTTTTACCATTCGGTCCTCCAAGCTGTGGAAGCTGATGATTAGCAAACGACCACCGGGTTTGAGAATTTGAGAGGAAGATGAGAGTATCGCGGAGAGAGATTCCAACTCTTCGTTGATAGCCATGCGGATGGCTTGGAATGATTTCGTGGCTGGATGAATCCGTCCGGAGCGACCCACTGCTTTTTCGATACAGCCGGCGAGCTCGGTGGTGGTTTTGAAAGAATTCGAATCCCTATGTTTTACTATGGCCGATGCGATACGACGCGCACGAGGCTCCTCTCCATAAATGTGAAGGATGCGTGAGATTTCGGTTTCCGGCCAAGTGTTGACGAGCTCAGCGGCGGTGATTTTCGCATTCGGGCCCATTCGCATATCGAGCGGCCCCTCGCGCATGAATGAAAAGCCGCGTTCCGGAGCATCCAGTTGGCGGGATGAAACTCCGAGATCGAGCAATAGTCCGTCAGCGAGCTGGCCATTTGCAAATCCGGACCACTGCGGAATTTCGGAAAAGTTTGCCTGGTAGGTGGAGAAACGGGAGCCAAATGCGGCGAGCCTTGTTTGGGCGTGAGCGAGTGCTTCGGGATCGCGATCGACGCCGAGAACCGTGGCACCTGCTTTCAAAAACAATTCAGTATGGCCGCCTCCGCCCAGAGTGCCATCAATGATGAATTTTCCCAGAGCGGCACTCATCGTATCCACGACCTCGTTGGGAAGCACTGAGAGGTGGTAGCTGTCTGCGGAATAAGGTTTCGAGGAACCTTCCGAGTTGGATGCCACGCGCGTGCTATCTTCAGGAGCAGAAAAAAATTCCGGCACGCGCGCTGACAACCAGCCAGGAGCAGCGCGACGTACCGGATTAAATAGCGAATGAAGCTCTGTCCCGAGAGACTTCATCCGCCCAGCCAGAGATCTGGTAAAGCAATGAAACGGACGCCGCGCCGACAACCAGCCAGGAGCGGCGGCGGCGTCCGTGTTCTCAAAACCGAACGCTGTCCCGAGCGCCCGGTTCCGTGCCATGAAATTTTTAGACCCCGCATACCATGACGCGAACATGCCGGATGCCTCTGCAAGGCGATCCGCTTCGTTCGTGATGTGTGGAGTATTTAACATGTTTATCTATTAGTAAATTGAGAGGTGATCCTCGTCTTCAGGAACTGCATCCAATCCAAAGGTCTCTTCAAACTTAGCCCGGTTCCAAATCTCGAAATGGCTGTGCCCAGCGGACAACGTCACATCGGAATCCGGCTCAATCCCTGCGAATTCCGCAAGGTCTTTGGGAATCAGCAGTTTGCCCTGGTCATTCATCTGAACTTCACGAACCAAGCGCACCAGTTTCTCTCTTTGGAGCGCTTCTTCCTTCGGGGAAGTTGCGTTCTTTTCAATCTTTTCAAGCCGATACTCGAAAGCTTCCTGCGTCAGAACTTTCAGAATCTTCACTCCTTGGGAAAACGAGGGCATCAAATTCAACGGCTCCCCCTCAGCCGGGCGCCAGCCAGAATAGATTGTGACTCGGTTTTTCGAGTCCATCTTATAGGGGAAAGAACCCTTGTATTGCTGGAATTTATGAATCATCACGAAGCAGACAGTCATGTCAGCCTCGGAAGAATACACTTCAGTACACTTTAGTCACAAGCACAAAGTGTGATTTTTTAGATGATGATCATAAGATATTGATTTTCAGTCATTTGTGAGAAAAGTTTAGTTCTTGAAAAACAGAGGATCACCTTCGATTTGCTGGTTTTTTTTGAAAAAGAACCCAGTTTCTCCGAAATTTTCCATTTTTGAAAAATTAAAACAAGCATGGAAAGTTGATTTTAAGGATTTCTGAACTGCTTGAGTGAACTACGTATCGAGAATGAAGGCAAGTTGAGATTGCAGCATGAGGCATGTGGGGCTAGAGATAGGCGGCCATGGCCATTTTCTCTCTGAAATGAATATCATTATCGTAGGAGCCGGTGAAATCGGACGACACTTGGCATTCAGCCTGGCCAAGGAAGCTCATCGGATTTCCCTGATCGAGGCGGACAAGGCACTGGCCGAGGAATTGGAAGCAAGCTTGGATGCAAAAGTGATCCACGGGGATGGTACAAGTGTAACCACTCTGGCAGATGCCGACGTCGGAGAGTGCGAGCTGTTTCTTGCAATGTCGTCATCGAATAACACGAACATGATGTCAGCCTCGATAGCCAAACGCATGGGAGTAGCGAAAGTAATCAGCCGCGTTCATCCCAGCCTCCAACGGGAAGAATGGTTGTTTGATTTCCGAGGGAACTTCGGAATCGATCACATCTTCAGTTCGGAGCGCTTGACCGCGATAGAGCTAGCGAAATTTGTTAGAAATCCGGACTCGCTTGTCGTCGAAGAACTCGCCCGCGGCAGAATTGAGCTACAGCAAGTGCTTGTCGGCGCGAATTCACAAGCAATACGCAAGACATTGCGGGAGCTGGACGCTCCAAGCGGCGTTCGTGTCGCAATGATTTCCAGAGGGAAAACTACCTTTGTTCCAAATGCGGAAACCATGATCGAAGATGGTGACCTAGTAACGATCTTCGGAGCACCACGAAAACTGAGGGATTTCTCCGGGATCCTTCAAGGCAAACGCAAAGGTTCGGGAAAACTCAGAGTCGTTATTTTCGGAGGAAACGAATATGGTTTCTCATTGGCACAAATGCTTGAGAGCATCGACTGCACGGTAAGGGTATTCGAGCGTGATCCCGAAGTGTGTGCGAGCCTTGCCGACCGACTCACCAATGCCACCATTATCAACGGCGACGCGACCGTGTCCGCAGTGCTTGAAGAAGAACAAATTGGTGAAGCGGATTTCTTCATCAGCACGAGCGTGGACGATGAAGACAACGTGATGTCATGCCTCCAAGCGCACACGCTCGGTGTCAAAAATTGCCTTACTCTTATCCACCGTGCGGATTACGCGGCCGCAATTTCTGCAAGCGGTCATCATTTCGGCATCAGAGCCGCGGTAAGTCCCCGCGAAGCAACTCGCCGGGAAATTCAAAGGTTCATCACTACCGATTCCTTCCATGTTCTCAAAAAGTTCGACGGTGTCGATCTTGTCGAACTACGTGTCGGTAATGCATCGATTGCTGCCGGACACATGGTTAAAGAAATCGAATGGCCGCGGGGGATTGTGCTCGTTGGAAAACTTCGTGGACTTCACGCCGATGTGCCCGGCCCGGATGAGGTCTTGCTAGGTGGAGATCATCTTTACGCCATGGTTTCCAAAGACGCTCGCAAATCATTCCTGAAACTGCTGGAAGCCTGAAACCTCCCCCATGAATTTTTACCTTATCGCGAGAATCCTCGGGCTACTCCTTGCGCTCGAAGCCATCGCCATGGTGTTTTGTGGGATCTTTGCGCGACTCGATGTTGTGCCCGGAGACGTGCAAGCGGGCAACGTACTTTTTCTCTCCGCCACCATCACCGGTGGATTTGCTCTCTTGGCCCTGATTCCGGGAATTAAAAAAACCAAGCACGATACAATACCCAAGCGCGAGGCAATCGTCATCGTTGGCCTCGGATGGATTATTTGCAGTATCTTCGGAGGGCTACCCTATTACCTTTGCGCTCCTTATATGAACCCTGCCAGCGCGTTCTTCGAATCAGCATCAGGCTTCACTACTACTGGTTCGTCTGTGATGACGATTATCGAAGAATGGCCACGAGGAATCCTCCTCTGGCGCGCGACCACGCAATTGCTCGGCGGCATCGGAATCCTCGTCCTTTTCGTAGCTCTGCTCTCATACATCGGTGTTTCATCAAAATCCCTTTTTCATAACGAATCCTCATTTCGCAGTGGCGATCTCGGCCTCGCCCGTATCCAGGACACCGCATGGATGTTGCTCAGAATTTACATATGGCTCATCTTTGCTTGTCTGATTGGTCTGCGATTTATGGGGATGACTTGGTTCAACGCCACTTGCCATGCATTCACTGCCATTTCCACCGGCGGACTGAGCCCTCACACCGCTAGTATCAGCTTCTACTCAAGCTGGGGAAATTCCTGGCTTATAGAACTTTGGTTGATCATCTTCATGACGCTAGGAAGTCTGAATTTCCTGCTCTTCATTGTGATTCTCAGGCGAAATTGGAATCGTTTCTTTCGCGAAGAAGATGCCCGCTGGTTTATTGGAATTTGCGCCATCGTCATCGTCCTCATCACAAGTGGCAGATCCTACACGGAAGATATATCTCTTGTTACAGCGTTGCGTGAAAGCGCTTTCACAATTGTTAGCATCGCTTCGACTACCGGTTTCTGCACGGCGGATTACGACATCTGGCCCACTTGGTCAAAAGTCCTCATTGCCTGCCTCATGCTTATGGGCGGCTGCTCCGGATCGACTTCCGGTGGCTTCAAAGTCGGACGGCTCATCGTCTTCGCGAAATCCGCTCGGAACGAAATCATAAAGACATTCCGTCCCAGCCAGGTTTTTCGCGTCGTGGTCAATGGCAACTCGATCGACGATGCGGCTCGTGCCCGCACGATGTTTTTTCTAACACTTTATCTGATGATCGCCATCGCCGCGACCGCGGTGGTAGGCTTCCTGGAGGCAGGAACAGGGATCTCTCTTGAAAGCTGTGCGGGTACGATTCTCGCCACCATTTCAAGTATCGGCCCGGGCTTCGATGCCGTCGGCCCCACCATGAACTTTGCCGAACTCCGCGACCCTACCAAAATCTTCCTTGGCTGGATCATGATACTCGGTCGCCTCGAACTCTTCGCCTTGCTTGTGCTTTTTGTGCCTACCCTTTGGAAAAAATACTAAGTCTGATACGTTCTATACCCTAATCATGAAGGCCATCACATTACTCTTACCATTCCTGTTGATCCTACAAGTTCACGCCGAAATCACCGCGGTGCGCGATGGGGAAAAGCTTCGTATTGAGATCGATGGTAAATTGTTCACTGAATACCGCAGCGATAAATGGATTCCATACCTTTATCCACTCTTGAACTCTGAAGGCGTCCACCATACTCGCCAATATCCCTTTACGGAAGGTGTCTTGGGCGAGCAATCGGATCACCCCCACCACATCGGTTTCTGGTTTACCCACGGCGATGTGAATGGCAACGATTTCTGGATAGGCAAAGACGGTTGTAAAATCATCACAAAGACCATGGACGATCCGGTCTTTCAACAGAAAGACGGAAAAAACATAGGTGTCTCGTTCACCGTCAACTTAGAGTGGATAGGCCGCGATGAAAAACGTGTCCTTGCCGAAACACGCACCTATCAAATTTCATACGGGGAAAATTTCCGAGCTATCGATGTCATATCCAAACTGGATGCAATCGATGGCGATGTTGTCTTCGGAGACACAAAGGAAGGCTCCTTCGCTATAAGAGTCGCGCCTACACTGCGCCTTAAAGGCCCGGTGGCGAGAGGAAAGATCACCAACAGTGAAGGACTCGAAGGCGACCAAGCATGGGGGAAACGGGCCCGCTGGGTCGCATACCACGGTCCCAACTGGAATGAGAGACAAACCGTGATCGCGATTATGGATCACCCAAGCAACATCAATTATCCCACACGCTGGCACGCCCGCGATTACGGTCTACTTGCCGCCAATCCTTTTGGTGCAAAATCATTTGGAGACAAAGTCCAAGCCGGAGGATTCACTCTCAAAAACGGCGAATCACAAACTCAGAGATACCGCCTGCTACTTCACGAAGGCGACCTTCAGGCAGCCAATCTTGAGAAAACTTGGGAGGCCTTTTCCAAATCCGAATAGACAAGCGTCTATGTTACGTCTTGCGGTAACATAGAGCATTCCAACCAGACAATTATGTGCCCACCTGGCTCAGATTTTGTCACGGTATCCGGTCTATCACTGATAAGATTATACCGCAAATGATTCTTCATTACGATCCAATTCTACGTTCTCCCCCTCACATCGCCTTCACGTTTTTTTTGCACCTTTTTCCATCCACACTCGCAATACATCGCGTCCATTCATTCAACGGAAGCCGAATACTCCTCGACTCGGATTCGATAACTCTCAACCGCACGTCTCCAAATCGAATGCATTTGTTCAAATGGTAGTGACCAAACGGCTCGATGCATCTGCAACATGGCCTGAGCGTTATACATGATCTCGGTCATTTCCTCTTTAAGAATCGCATCACTTCCCCCAGCCAGCCACCGCTGCCAAAGTTCCTGCGACACATCTCCGGTGTCACCTTCAAGCAACGAAACATGAACGCCGTTTACATACGGATCAACTACCGCTGCAACGATCCCTTCGCGACCTAAAGCCTGGGCGTTAAGCACTGGATCAACAGAAGCTCTTGACTCGTCCGCGATTCTCAAAACTTCCGGTGGCGAAATTTCCTCCGGAGTCGCGAGTATTTTATGTTTTTGAAGGGCACGACCGTATCGTGACCGGCTTGTCCATACGGATACTGCAGGCGAAAGTAAAAGCCCTAACAAAATAGGAGACATCCACAACAAAAACGTGATTCCAATCGAGTAAGCGACCGCAGCCCATGCAACGCCTAAAAGTGTCGCCGGACCATGATAACGAATGGCCTCGCCCCACGATGTGCCGTCTGTATGGCGTGTTTGATTACCCCAATTCACAGAACGCCCGAGAACCATGCCTATTACCATGAGTGTATGGGAAACCATCACTGAAGGAGCCAACAACGCTGATAATGCCATCTCAAGAAGAACCCCAATGGTCAGGGAAAATATATTTCCAAAGCCCTTTCTCCGACGTGAATACAACAACGCCCCCAGGTAAGCGAATATTTTGGGAGCGAAGAGCAAAAACAAAACCATGCATGCAAGACACACGGCCTGCAAGCTGCCGCTAATACCGAGCCATTCGCCCACATAACCTTCGTATGGTAAAATACTTAGTCCGCTCGATTGGAAATCCCATGCAACCCATGTGCTGACCAACAGGAAAAGGAACCAAATCGGGCTACCCAGATACGCCATGATACCCATGAACAAATGAGCGCGGCTAGGGAAAGGAAAACCACGCGCGAAAACCAACCACAAATGTTGAAGATTCCCCTGGCACCAACGGCGGTCGCGCTTGAGGTGGTCGATCAGTGTGGGCGGAGCCTCCTCATACGTTCCCTCTATATCCCACGCCAACCAAACCTCCCATCCCGCCTTGACCATCAGTGCCGCTTCGACAAAATCATGACTCAGGATTTTACCTCCGAACGGCTCTTTCCCCGGCAACGCAGGTAGTTCGCAAAATTCCGAAAAAGGCATGACCCTTATCATCGCGTTATGTCCCCAGTAACTGCCTTGGCCAAGCTGCCAGAAATTCAACCCGCGTATGAATAGCGGCCCGTACAGTCTCATGGCGAACTGTTGCAGTCGCGTGAAAACCGAAGTGCCACGGATCAGCTTCGGCGCGGTTTGCAAAATACCAAGCCTTGGATGAGCCTCCATCACTCGCGCCATAGTCACAATGTCCCGCCCGTCCATCAGGCTGTCCGCATCCAGAACCAACATCCCCTCATAGTGACCACCCCATTTTTTGACAAAGTCACCGATATTGCCCGCCTTGCGGTTTTCGTTGATTCTACGACGTCTGTAGTATATCTTGCCAAACGCATTGAGCTTGCGGCTCAGGTTGGTCCAAGCCACCTCCTCCTCTACCCATAAGTCGAGTTGCGTCGTATCGCTTAGGATATAGAAATCAAAAGTGGTCAGATGTCCTGTCGCTTCGATCGATTTGTAAATCGCCTCCACACGCGCGCAGACTTTTACAATATCCTCATTGTATACCGGCATCACCACGGCAAACCGATGCGACAAAGAACCTTCCTGTTTATCCTTGAGGCGCGTCACACGAACCGTGCGGAACGAAAAAAACCAATCCCACAAACCAGCCAGCGCATGGAATGAACCCAAGGTAAGTAATCCGTTTAGTAAGGCAAAGATCGCCAGAAGAACATAATGCGAAGTATGAAAACCCTGACGGTTGAACAAATCCGCCAGCCATAACACCGCAATCAGATTGAATACAATCACCACACCAAAAAAACAAAACCGTCTCAAACCAGCCCGGAATGAACTTATAAGCGGCGCGGCGCTTGATGGTGGTGATATCTGCGGCATATCGACACTCTCGGGTGTTTCATCCGACTTGGGATCTTCTATTTCCATATCAACCTTTCCATAGAAGCCATCCCACAGTTATGAAAATGAGAAGGATGCAGACATAGTAAAACTTGCGGATCAACGGGCGACGCTCCATCAGCCCGAACCACTGCGCGGCACCACTGCCAAGGGCATTCAACTCAAGCGGACGCGGTGTCATCGTCAAGGCCGCGAAACTCGGCCCCGCAGCCAGGTATGAGTTGCGCATCTTCTGCACGAATGGCTCAGGCCATGGTTTCTGTGCTAGAAACACATATTGCCATTTCCCCGACATATCCGCCAACAACAACGCCAGCCGACCTCGCGCGGCCAAACGATTTTCCTCCAACTCAACCTCCAGCACACCCTGCGTCCACTCCGCAACAGCTTTCAAGGTTTCTTCCATCGCAAGCACACGCGGAGTTTTCTCCGGTTCGTGCGCTTGTCGATCAGATGCACGGAAAAGAATGGATCTCACCATATCGGCCACTAGCAGACGATTGCGCAACTGAAGCGCGCGCAAATAGCACTCCACGGAAATGTAGGCTTCTTCCCATTCTGCAAGCTCCGTCTCGCTTAAAGGGCGCAACGTACTTATGGCTGGACTCGATAAACCCATGTTTCAGT
>JBGSRM010000305.1:0-6051 GCA_041737575.1 Akkermansiaceae bacterium | reverse complement strand
CGGGCTTCGCTCAGCATGAAAACAGTGAGGATGAGAATAAGTACGACTTTGCCAAGGAAGCCGACAATTTTCCCCAGGAAGCCTGTGCCCAAGTCCCAGACTTTCTCGAAGCGGATGTTTTGCAGGTTGGTGAGGTTGTTGTTTACCGCCTCTTTGATTTTTTTGTCGGCATCCGTTACGCCGTATTCGCCAAGTTTGAGGGCGAGCCACTCCGAACCATCACGGATTTTGATAGATACATCCGCTGCGTATTTACTATCCCATTTTTCCTGGAGTTCACCGACAAGAGTGACGCCAATGACCACGAGTGCTGCGAGAAAAACGAAATCAACCAAGACGGTTAGAAGCACAGCGAAGAAGCGCGGAACTCCTTTTTCGCGGAGGTAGTTAAGGATAGGGAAGCTGATGGTGGCGATGAAAAACGCAATCAGGATAGGCAGGAAGAAGGTTTCAGCGAGTTTCAAGCCCGTGACCACGATCGTCAGAGCAGCGATGGTCAAGAGTGCCTTTCCGGCTTTGATTTTTCCAGTTTCCAAGGGATTTGGCATTCTTGATTGATTAAACCTTCGAGTTGCATGAATCGCAACAGATTATTCGTCGTATGGATTAATAATGTGAGAAGGCCATCGGTAAAAAAAAGCATCCGACCTTTCGGTGGGATGCTCAGTTTGAAAATCACCAAAGAATTACTTGGTATATTCGACTTCGACTTGTGGGGTTGGAATTTCCCTGAACTGAGGGAGCGGGCGAAGAGGAGGTGCCGCTGCGTCACTGGTGCAGCAGCCGCATGAAGAGGCAAAGATAGCGAGGACGCAGAAAGAGGCGGCGAGTATCAAGCGGAACATGGTAAAATGGAAGGTTGGTTGGATTTTCAAGAAGATGAAGAACGGGAGAGGAATGGTCTTCCCGCCTCCATGTGGAGGCGGGAAGACATAAGGCATTAGCCTGCTACTACTGGAGGGGTGTAGGTAGGAGGAGGAGTTGGTGCCACTGGGCAGCATGATGCGGCGAAGAATGCCACTGCTGCGGCTGCGATAACGAATTTAACGATGTTCATAGTTGGTAGGTTGTTGTTTGTTTCTGCCTGAGCATGACTTCATGTAATCAGGTTGTCGTTAGATTAACGAACTGCATGGTGCCTGCAAGCTAAAATCTTACGATGTCGGGGTGTCAGTTCTAATTTTTTCGGATATCCCGTTATTCCTGCTTGGAAATCTCCGGAGAATGAGCATTTTTGCTCTATGAAAATCCTTCTATCCCTTGGGTGTGTTTTGCTTTTGAGCCAATGTTCGATGTTCTCACCAGGTAAGAAGAAGGGGAGTGAAAGCAGCGGAGGTCAGGCGGAATGGGCGTTGGGTGCGATCGACAGGAAGCACAGCAACGGCAAGGTTGTCATCGTGGACAAGCGCTCGGCGACGGTTACGGCGTATAAAAATTCCAAAGCTGAGTTTTCTTTTCCCGTGCTTCTAGGGCGTGCGAGGAAGGATGATTTCAACAAGTCCGTGAGTGCCTTCAGCCAGGGCGTAACTCCGGCTATCTACCATCGCAATCCGCAAATCATGTATAATCCGGGATTTCCTGGGATGTATAAGGAGAAAGCGGTGATAGCGTATGACGATGTGACGAAGGTCGGAGGCAAGACGGAGGTTCTTAGTTTTCATGTGACTCTTGGAGGGTCGAACGACAGCAATATTGGTGATGGGAGTTCCAGCAACAATCGAATCAGCAACGGTTGTATCCGTGTGAGATATTCGGATTATTTGAAGTTGGTTTCCTTCATGTCGCCGAGTGGAAATCTGAATGATTTGAAAGCAGCCCAGAAAGAGGGCAAGCCGAAGAATATTTCATCACCTGCAGCGGTTGTTGTGTTGCCGGAGGTGGACAGGAGCTATAGCGGGACAGTTAAGGCACTTCGATAGGGTGTGATGTCGAGGAGGCGGTTTCTATTTTTTCAAAGAAATGAGACATGGCAGGCACCAAGAAAAATCAAAAGGCGTATTTGGAAGTATGGCTGCGCAGGATGAGGAAAGAGTTTTCGGGTAGTGGCAGGCTCACTGAGGTGGCGCTATTGCTTGCGGGAGGAGATGGAAACAAGTTTACGGAATGGCAGATGCATTTGCGCAAAGTCATGGATGGGGAATTGGAACCGGATTTGGACTTGATCACGCGGCTTGAGCGATTGGTTGCAAAACCCATCAGAGCGAATCTGACAACAAGTGGTTCCGATGAATTATTTGGTTCGCTGTTTTGAAGTGACGCAAGCGGGGATGACTGATTTTCCCGAAGCATGAGCAGGCTTGAACCCTACAAAATGCGGTCAGATCGCTT
Source organism: Akkermansiaceae bacterium (assembly GCA_041737575.1). Classification (GTDB taxonomy): domain Bacteria; phylum Verrucomicrobiota; class Verrucomicrobiia; order Verrucomicrobiales; family Akkermansiaceae; genus Luteolibacter. Next base: position 3,723 of record JBGSRM010000305.1, on the reverse strand, counting down.
GGGGTAGATTTCGCGTTTTGCTCTTTCGTAATCCGCCTGCCTGATCTGATGGGATGCCCTTCCAGCGAGCCTGGCCAATTCCAGCGTGCGTTCCGAAACACGCTCTTGTAAGTCGTGATGTTTAAGTTGGGGAGAGTTGGATATGTAATTCATATACCTATAAAACTACACGCAGAGGAAGCGCTCTCCAATAGGGTAAAACGCTGCTTTTTCCGCCATGTTTGTAAAAGAAAAGACGCCTGCGAAATTCGCAGACGTCTGTTTCGGGTTGGGATCAGGGCGACGGTTTATTTGTCGAGACCGACGAAACCATCAAGTGATTTAGGGACGAGGACTTCGCCGATGCTGTGCATGACACCGTTGGTCGCTGGGACGTCGGCGCTGTAAACCTTGGCTCCATTGACTTCGACTTCGTCATCAGAAACGTCGACGCTGATTTTTTCGCCGTTTACGGTTTTGACATCGCCATCTGTCAACTCACTTGCAGTCACCTTGCCCGAGACAACGTGGAAGAGAAGAAGCATGCGGAGCTTCTCCTTGTTTTCCGGCAACATGAGTTTGGTGAGGGTTTCCGCAGGCAGTTTGCCGAAGGCTTCATCTGTCGGTGCGAATACGGTGAACATATCTTTGCCGCCCAACGTGAGATCCAGTTCCGCAGCCTTAAGAGCTTTCGTTAGAGTGGAAAAGGTCGCGCTATCGGCAATCACTGTGGTGAGAGATCCGGGCAGCACGGTTGCTTTCTCCGTGAGCTCTGTTTTTTCAGCCGGTTTGTCTTGAGCGAAAGCCAAGGGTTGGAGCGCCAGGATGGAGAGATAGAGCGCGGTTTGTGTCAGGTTGTTTGATTTCATAATATTTTTGATTTTCCAAGCGGCAACAGTTGCCGCTTATACGAATGTAACATGGTTGATCCTTGAATATGCCGCCATGGGGTTTACACCCACCTGTTAGATATGGAATCATTGGGTAGAAGACCCCATGGCATGGCAGCAAACGAAGCGATAGGATGGAATCGTTTCAAAGAAACATACCATTATGAAAAACATCCTATATACATTCGTTATTACCGCTGCCGTGGCTTTTACCAGCAGTTGTAACAAAGAGAAAACCGCCATTGATGACGCTCAAGATGCGAACGAAGAGGTGATCGATGCTCAGAAGTCCAGAGTGGATGCGAATGCGGAGAATTCGATTGATCAGGTCGAAGAAGATGCAGAGAAGGCTAAAGCCGACATCAAAGCCAAGCAGGATGCGATGAATGCGGAATTGGATGCCGAGAAGATCAGGCTCGAAGCGGAAGCGAAAGCTGCGAAGGAAAAGCTGGATGCTGAGCAACGCTGAGTTGCGGATCGTTCATATACGCAGGGTCAGACACCCTGCGTATTTTTTGCCCGGGGTGTCCGGTCGTTCTAGATCATGGTGATCTGGACGCTGCTCTCGATGATGCCGGCGGCTATCGCATAGCGGGTGAGGCCTGCGGTGTGGTGTATATCGAGTTTTTCCATGAGGTTTCCGCGATGTTTTTCCACTGTTTTGATGCTGATTCGCAGTTCGGCAGCGCTTTCCTTATTGGCTTTGCCTTCGGCAATAAGCTGCAGGACTTCCATTTCCCGCGAGGTGAGCAGGTTGCGTTTTATGCGCGTTTTTCCAGAGCGGTCACTCGATTTCGGATTGATGCGTGCGAAACGTTTCGAGACTGAGGAGCTGTAAAAGATTCCACCGCTATGGACTTCCCGTATGGCGCGGCAGACGTCGCGGGCGGAATCCTGTTTCAAGAGAAAACCTCTGGCACCGTAATCGATGGCGCGGTGAACATAGGCGTCATCGTTATGTGCCGTGAGGACAATGATCCGGATTTTAGGTGATGCGTGGAGAAGTTGGCGGGTAGCTTCCAGTCCGTTCATTTCAGGCATCGCGATGTCCATCAATACAATATCCGGTTTCAGTTCATCCGCGAGAAGCATAGCCTTGCGTCCGTCTTTCGCTTCTCCAACCACCACCATATCCTGCTCGAGATTGAGCATGACGCGTATTCCTTCGCGAACGACCGTGTGATCCTCTGCGATTAAAACTGAAATGGGCTTCATCATTTGTGATTTCTTTATGGATTTTCAAGACTGGTGCGCCAGTTGGCGGCGTGGCGTCTTTGCCCGGCGAAGGATCCGATTGATCGATATGATGAGAGCCTCGTTCAATCCGAGGAAGCTGTCAACGGGTTCATAGGATGCGGCGTCCTTGTATGACGCGCACCAGAACCACGATAATGGCGATGACGAGCAGGACGTGAATAAATCCGCCGAGTGTGGATCCGGTCACAAGACCGAGAGCCCAGAGAACAAGGAGGATGATAGCGATGATCATTAACATAGATTTTGATTTTTCTTGGATTGTGTTTGTTGGAAGACTGATTAGTTGGAGGCGTGTTCGATTTCATGACCGACGGCGCGGACATCGGAACCAAAGCCACTTACCGTGCCGCAACTTGAGGTCATGAGTGCGATAACGGCTGCGGCGATAACGTAGAAGGCGACATTTGTGTATTTGAAATTCATTGGTTTAACATGTCTGGAATCATGAGCGATTGCCATGGGGTGAAACCCTACTTTGTGTGATGTGAGGGGATGTGGAAAATTATCAGGAATTTTCGTGCTCTGAGGAAAAACACAATCCAAGCGCAACTTCCGGGCGAATGTTTAGTTTTATCGATACCATGAAAACGATATTCAGACTAAGTGCCGTGATTTTGATCGCTACCAGCATACCCGGTTATGGGGAATCGAAGAGGACTGCGGATTATCTCCGCCTGGATCCAGCGTCCCATCTAGATAAGAAAGTGACCTTGGATGTTTCTCTCGTAAAACCGGTGCATTGGAAAAGTCCGGTGGAAGGTGTAGCATTTTTTCATGCTTTCACGGTTGACCGGACGGAGGACAAGTCGGGAGGCTCGATTCTGGTGGCTGTGCCTGCGGCAGATGCTGAAAAATTCGCCAAGAAATACGGCACGAATTTTGAGAGCCGGAATGATAAGGACAGGCTTACAGGCACATTCATACTAGTGAGCGGGAGAGGTGCTTCCGGTTTGTGGATTATAGATACGACAGGAAAGATAGCCCAACTGATCAAGGACGGAAAACTTGATATGCCTGCTGATGCCAAGGGAGGGCCTGATGACGCACCGGGTGCAGATAAACGCCGTGGTGCGCTGCGCGGGCGTTGATCGGGGCGGGGAATGTTGCAGCCATATGCGGATTTGACTGGCCTTTCGTTCAGTCAAATCCTGTTGGTGAAAATGGCGGATGTTGGTTACCGTCGCCTTTTTCCGGCTTGTGGTTGTTTCAGGTGAGGTGATGTGATAGTCAGAGTGATGGGAAAGATACGCAGAGTGGTGTTTTATGATACGAAGCCGTATGATCGGGAGTATTTTGGGAGGGCTGTGGAGGGGAAGGGGCTAGAGGTTGTTTATCATGAGTTTCGATTGACCGGGGCGAATGCGGTATCGGTGGGTGGGGCGGATGTGGTTTGTGTGTTTGTGAATGATGTGGTGGATGCGGGGTGTTTGGAGGTTCTGGCAGGGAATGGGGTGAAGTTGGTGGCGTTGAGGTGTGCGGGATTCAATAATGTGGATTTGGAGGCTGCTAGGCGTTTGGGTATTGGTGTGGTAAGGGTTCCGGCTTATTCGCCGTATTCGGTGGCGGAGCATACGGTGGCTTTGTTGCTGACGTTGAA
>JBGSRM010000302.1:0-11996 GCA_041737575.1 Akkermansiaceae bacterium | reverse complement strand
AACATCGATTTCCACAAGCGAGCGTTTGGGCGGCACGAAATAAAACGGACTGTTCGGGTCAGGTGAGAAATTGTCGGGGGACTCAGGAACCATCGTCGCTTCTCTCTGCTGCACTGTCGGACGATCCGGACGCTTCTCGCCCGGCTTCATATCCCACTCAGGCGTCGTCGGAATTTTTTCGGGCGCCGCGTAGCAACATGCCCAACCGATTCCCGAAAACAACATACACATTCCCAAGTTCTTTTTGGGAAATCTACGATGCTGTTGTTTGAAAATCGACATACAGACTAAACTATAAAGCTCATTGGATACCTTTTGCCGCTGCTTCCAGCATCTTTAGGAAATAATCTGAAACCTCATCATCGAAAGCGAGAGGAGGCTTTGCCGCTTCAAATAATTTCTTCATCACTGGCTCCGGGATCGGCCCTTTCTCCGCACTTTTCGCAAGAGCTTCATTGAGACGATCAAGCGCCAGCACAAGCCGTCCCGCATAATATCCCTTGGCCATCTTTCGCTTCTCCTCGGACATTTTCTTAAATGTGGAACCAGCGAACGGCTCACGATTGCCAACAAGCCGATTGAGAATCGCACGGGTCTGTCCGGCATCAATGGGCTTGCCTGAAATTCGTTTCGCATACTCATCCGCCTCAACCACCAAATCCTGTCCACTCCCAACCAAAGAAGTTCCTGCTGTTTTGATGATCTCCCGTATCGCCTCGATCTCCGCTTCTCTCACATCACTGGGTTCGCGAACCGCCTGGGCGGCTACTTCACGCAAAGCAACGGCCTGCCCCACAAGCCAGGTTTCCGCATGAGAAAAGGATTCCTCCTCTCGCCAATGCTTACCTTGTGCCAGTAACATTCCATCCAGCTCGAAGGCCAGAGGCGGGTGGTTCGCTTTCACCAATTCATCACTGAGATTCTGATGGCAGGCAACACAACTGTTCGCACGCTGATACGATGTTTCCAAACGCTTCATGCCCAACTGTGCCAAAGCATCCATGGAAAAATCTTTTCTATCTCTCGTATGGGAAAGAAGCCACTTCTCCGCACCTCCATGACAGTTCGCGCAACTGACACTCTCAAGATCATGTACCGGTGGTTTTTCTACAAACAAGGAAAGATCCACCTGCTTGTTCGGAGCATGACAAATTGTACAGCTTTTTTCCACAGTGGCGTCCTCATGTCCCATCTGCCTGACAATTGCCCGCGACATGGCATTCTTCAGGGTCTCGGCGGACTTCGAGTGAGGATCGTATGTATTCCATATCCCATGCGCGCCCCTACCCCGGTCGAGACCACCCCCTCCATGACATCCGCTCGTACTGCAGGAGTCCGAACCCAAGACCTTTCCCTCCTTCTCAGCCTGCCCGTTCAAGGCACACGTCATAAGGATTGATGCAATAGAATATCGAAAAAAACCTGCGCGCCTCATTCACCCACTCATTAGGAACTTTCCCGTGGGTTGGCAAGAAGTATTCAAAATCTAACATCGAGTATTCACCATGCATTTACACATCATGCGGCTGGATCTGGAAAAACTGTTAGAGTTCAGAATAAACATTTTTCCGAGAAAGATTTGATTCGACACAATAAGCAAAAATACCTAGCTAATCATCTTATTCCAACCGGAATCGATAACCGTGAACTTAGAACTCATACTTGAATCGGTCTCAGTCAATCCGCTCTTATATATCGGATTGTCCGGAGGAGCGGCAATGGTTTGCTACCTGACCGTGCAGTTGCTCGCAGTCGCAAGCAGGCAACGCTTCGAAAACAAGGCCAACAATCTACAACTCGCCGCGCTCAAGAAACAGATAGAGATTCTTGAACAAAAAGCAAAGGCGGCACCGGATGTTGGTTGGAATGGATTACGAAAGTTTGTGGTGTGGAAAAAAGTTTCCGAGTGCCTGGATGGAAGCACCTACTCCTTCTATCTGAAACCACACAATGGCAAACCCCTCCCTCCGTTCAAGCCGGGACAATACCTGGGTTTCCAATTCAAATTGCCGGGCCAACCAAAACCTACCCGTCGTTTTTATTCAATCTCGGACGGTTATACCACCGATCAGTATTACAGGGTCACCATCAAACGGGCGATGCCTCACGAGAGCTCCCGCTGGGAATACGATCCCAAAAGAGTGGGTCTCGTATCAGGCCATTTTAGTGATGTGATTCAAGAGGGTGATATCATCGACGTCGACGCACCCAACGGTCACTTTTTTCTCAATGTTGAAATCGAAAAGCCTGTCGTTCTTCTGTCCGCCGGTGTCGGGATCACACCCATGCACGCGATGGCCCGCTACCTCACCCACATCGGAGACCAGAGAAAAATTTACTACTTTTTCAGTTGCCGAAGCAGTGCTGACCACATGCTTCGTGAAGAGGTAGTGGAGATGCAAAAGAAGAATCCGAACATAGAGGTTTATTTTTGCTACAGCAAACCTCTGGAGACGGATGTTCTTGGAAAAACCTACCACCACAAAGGCCGGATCACGATTGACCTGCTGAAAGCTGTTTTACCATCGAGCAACTTTCTTTACTTCCTCTGCGGCCCCAATGCATTCATGGAGGGTATTACCAACGAACTCTGTGAGTGGGGCGTTCCGAGGAAAGATGTTGATTACGAAGCCTTTGGCCCTCCTGAGCCTGCAGCTGCTCCACCCAAGAGTGCGGATGCCGCGCAATCTGGAGCCACCATAACCGTCGAATATGCTAAATCTGGTAAAATTGTGCCGTGGGAGGGTGGTCCCAACTTATGTCAAAACGTTGAAAAAAATGCGCCAGAAGTTCAATGGCAGTGTTATGTCGGCAGTTGCGGAGCTTGTGAAACGAAGCTCAACTCTGGAGAAGTGGAATATGACAAGCCACCTGGCTGGGCCTATGAAGAAGGCTTTTGCTTGCCATGCGTAGGTAAACCGAAGGGCAACATCGTGCTGGACGCTTAAACAAGAGATATGGCAGCTCCCGATACATCTCTTGCAGAACTCACCCGCAAGGCTTCCAAGCCGAAGCGTTGGGACGATCCGCTAGATCCCAACATGACCGATGCCATTGTCGAAGAACTCCTCAAGCGGGAGCCCTTTGCCAGCATGGACGAGTCAAAATTTCCCAAGGGCGTGCCGCTCCGCGAAATCCTCAAAGCCGACACAGCGATCCGCGAATATGAACCCGGCGAAATCATCATCCGCCAGGGTGATTACGGAACCACCGCATATCTGGTCCTTGAAGGCGAGGCATCCGTCGTTCTGAAACCGCATCTAGATCCGCGCCTTCTGGGACGTGGGGGCGTGATAAAAAAGAAAAACATATTCAGCCGCGTCGCCCAGCTTTGGAACAACAAGAGCGAACCGGAGGCATGGGACGACCGTTCACTTCGCGTGAGTGATAACTTCAAGAACTCGGTAAACAACGAGCACAATGCCGTCTTCCTCCAGGATTTTCCCAACGTGATTTCAAAAGTCGAAACCGCGATAGTGAGGGAGGGACAACTCTTTGGTGAGCTTTCGGCAATCAGCCGCATGCCACGCGCCGCAACCGTGGTCTCCTCAGCCAAGGGCACCAAACTTCTCGAATTCAGTTGGGAGGGCCTGCGCGATCTCATGAAGTACGATGCGGCGCTCAAAAGCCAGGTCGACTCCAACTACAGGAAATATTCCATGAGCTCCTTCCTCGCGAAGGTTCCGCTCCTTTCCCATCTCGAAGTCAACGGAGCCGAATTCAAGGCGTTGTGTGAGGAGGCGAAACTCGAAACCTTCGGCGATTACGGCTGGGCGAGCGATTTTAAACAGCAACTCAATGATGATGATCCTGGCACCAAACAACATGAACCTGCCATCGTCAGTCAGGGCGATTACTTCAACGGCGTCTTTCTTGTCCGTGCTGGGTTCTGTCGTGTCAGCCAGAAATACGGTGGAGGTGAACGCACACTGAAATACATCGGTGCGGGCATGATGTTCGGCTTCGAGGACTTCCTCGATCATCAACGTAATCCCGGCAAGGACGTTCATTCCTCCTTGAACCTCCGTGCCATGGGTTATGCGGACATGATCTTCATACCGACTCCCACCATGGAAAAGTATGTTCCCAAGAATATCTCTGAAAAATCCTTCTCGGGTCGCATAACCGATTTGAAGGCTTTTTCTAACAATAGAGAGTCGAAAAACGGAGACCGGTCGGAGCACCCACCATCCAACCTCATGGAGTTCATTGCCGAACGCCGCTTCTTCAACGGCACGCAATCCATGGTGATCGACATGGATCTCTGCACCCGTTGTGACGATTGCGTCCGCGCCTGCGCTTCCACCCACGGCGGAAACCCGCGCTTTCTAAGACACGGCCCCATGATGGACAACCTGATGGTCGCCAACGCCTGCATGCACTGCGTCGATCCCGTATGCATGATCGGTTGCCCGACGGGTGCCATCCATCGCTCAAGCCTCGGCGGCGAGGGCATGATCACCCCAGCCAGTTGCATCGGCTGCACCCTCTGCGCCAACAACTGCCCCTACGACTCCATCCGCATGGTCGAAGTCCGCTCGAAAAAAGGCCAAGTCTGGGTCGATGATAAACTAACACCCATCCTCAAAGCAACCAAGTGTGACTTGTGCATCGAGCAGCCGAGCGGTCCCGCTTGTCAGAACGCATGCCCTCACGATGCGCTCTCACGAACCGATCTTTCCCAAGAAACCTCTCTCATCCAGTGGCTGAAAAACCGTTAACACGCAGAAAAAAAGGCCTTGGCGGCATCATCATCACGCTCATCGGCGGGATTATGCTTGCCGTCGCCTCTTTCATTCTCATTCCGGTTTACCCGCAACACGAATACCTCAGCGGTTGGTTCCTCCTTGCCTTGATGCTGATCCTGACATTTTTCAACCTGCGGAAAAAAGTCCCCTTCCTCCGCATCGGTAGCACTCGCTTCTGGCTCAGATCCCACATCTGCCTAGGCCTCATTTCCGGCGTTGTCTTTTTGGCACACATGAGCTGGGGCTGGCCGAGCGGATTTTTCAATCAAATCCTGGCCTACTCGTTTCTGATCGTATTCATTTCGGGTATCGTGGGTTGGTGGATGAGCATAACTTTTCCAAAGCGCCTAACCAACGCTGGATTTGAAACACCCTTCGAGCGAATCCCGGAAGTGCGGAAAAACATCAGGGAAAAGGCCGAGGCGCTCATATTAAATACCAAAGCGGGAAAAACTCCGCCTCTGGCCGCCGTGCATTATGCGGAAGAGCTGGGAACCTTTTTTTCCGGCCAACGCAATTTTTGGTCCCATCTCCGCCAATCACGAACACCCCAGGCCGTTCACAGTTCCAAATTCGAAGAACTTCAACGCTACACCGCGAAAGACGACCTCGAATTTCTCAACCAACTTCGTGATCTGGTAACCATGAAGCACCAGCTCGACTATCAAAATTCACTCCAGTTGGCACTCCGGCTATGGCTGTTTGTCCATATCCCCATCACTTACGGACTTCTCATTTTTTCCATCCTTCATATCATCCTTGTTTACGCATTCTCCGGCGCAGTTTCATGAACGACAAAGAACACAAACCTCCCTTCTCCACTTCGGATTATATCCGCCCCAACACCGATTGGGTGTGCGGACGTCAATGCGAAGGAAAAGCATGCCGTATAGGCCCTACGGGTGGAGGCAAGTGTCGTGCCACTTACGAATGTCAGCCGTTGCTGGAAATCAAGCCGGGCGAAACAAAAGGACATTACAAGTGCACGAGGCCTTCCACCGCAGGTGGAAAATGCGATCTGGGTCCGCTTCCCGACGGCACATGCTGCAATGCGGTACCCAAATGCCAACCACGCCGCACTCTCAGGGCGATCCGCAAACGCGTGACCATCTTCACAGCCATCGCATGTTGCCTCGCCCTCTTCATCGGACTCGATCGCACAAACCGGGACGTGTTCATTAACCCGGGTCCCCTTTCCAATCCTCACTCCAACAAGCACTTCTCCAACCTGGCCAAGGATATGCCTGGCAACCCATCCAGTTGCGGTGCATGCCATGAAAGCGCCCGAGGTTTGGATTCTTCATGGCTAAGCAAGTTCGGAGAAGCCTTCAACGGCAACTTGGCTCCGGGTGAACTGATTAAAAAGGGTCCGCTCGGTCCTTATCAGATGAATGACCCTGGCACCACTAACGAGCTTCATTCGGGAATGGATAAAAACTGCCTCGCCTGTCACAAAGAGTTGCACCTTCATACTCCCAGCGTTGTAACCGGATACGCCTGTCACTCATGCCACCAGGAACACGTGGGTGGAAAATCCATGATTCCAACCGGCGACAGCTTCTGCATTGATTGCCACAGCTCGGCTCAAAACATGGGTGCAGTCGCGACTTTGTCGGATCAACTCCTGCCAAAAAAGCCGACCGATTCCATCCACCAAACATCAAGGAGCAGGCCAGCAACGACTCATATCAAACTCATCAAAGGATTCCACGATGGACACCCCGACTTCTGGTATAAAGACAAGAACAACAAACTATCGGGCAGCGAAAAAGACGGCAAAGAAGTCTTCAGATTCAATCATGCAATCCATATCGCAAATGCCAGAATTTCCTACAAAGACGAAAGTGGCAAAGAGCAATACAGACCATTAAGTTGCACGGACTGCCATGTCAGTGATGATCGGGGTGAGTACCAACTGCCCATCACATACGAAAAGAACTGCAAGGATTGCCACCCGCTTAATTTTGATGTGACCACTCCTAGCTTGGATGTTGTTTTAACTGAGGAAGAGGAGAAAAAACATTATGATGAGACGATGGATGTAGAGACAAGATACAAACACCGCCCGGGATATAAGGAACTTGTCATACCTCATGGCGATACCGCTCATGTTCGGTCATTTCTCAGGAGCTTGAATCTTCAATATGAAGAACATGCCAAGAACGAGTTGGGAATTACCCAAAAGGAACAACTCAAAGAATACGTCAACGGAAAAACCACGGCTATCATTAAGAAACACAAAATCGGTAACGATTTGGAACACAAAGTTTTTTACTCAGGCAAAAAGGGTAAACTCGATTCCGGTCTGAATGGCCTGCCGAATGGATGCATACTGTGCCACGAATTCGATCCGGATTCCGAACAGTTCTCGAACCCTACGCCAAAGATCATGCCTGTGCCACTTCCCAAGAAATGGTTTGAGGTCGGAAAATTTAATCACGAAACTCATGAAATCGCCACGGATAAGGCTGGCATTGATCAATACGTCAAATTCCATAATGATATCGATAAGGCGAAATCGAGACCAATACAGGACCTTCCCGAAGTCATCAAAAATGATGCCAATTGCCTCGCTTGTCACGAAGTTCTGAAGAGCGAAAAAACCAGCGACGTTCTGCTTCCGGGAATCAATAACTGCATCAACTGCCATAGTCCTGAAACCCAAGTTGATCACAGTTGTATGTTATGCCATACCTTTCACAATAAAACAGGCCGCACCTCGCTCTTCGAGGGCATCGGTGACCCGGCTCCTGCCGAGCAAAAGGAACCTGAGGAAAAATAAAACGCATCGGGCGTCCTGATTCATCTTTTGATGGGACAACGCCCTTGACCTCCTCCACTTCCTGCCGAATCTCTCCACATGCCAATTTCCTCTATGAATGCTAAAATCATCACCACGACCCTATGCTTTGCGGTCTCTCTATCTTGCAGCGAAGAAAAAATCCGCACTTACCAGGTTGCCAGCGAAGAGAAAGAAACGCCTCAGCCCGCCCCAGAAACCACTCCATCCTCATCCCCCTCTCCTCAGATAACCGGCAAGCTCCGCTGGAAAGCACCCGATACTTGGGAAAAGCAAACACCCGGTCAGTTCCAACTCGAACTCTACAAGATCACGGATCAAGCATCCCTCGCCATCTCATCCCTTCCCGGTGATGCTGGCGGCATCCCCGCAAACGTAAACCGCTGGCGCGGCCAGATCGGTCTGCCATCCACGGAAGATGTTGGCGGAGATGTCATCGAAGTCGAATCACAAGGTGTTTCCGCCCGATGGTTCGAGCTCAAAGGTGCGGAACAAAGCATCCTCTCCTCCATCATCTCACTACCGAAAGAAACATGGTTCTTCAAACTCACCTGCTCCACCACCGAGCTCGAGGCCATGCGTGAGCAATTTCAAAACTTCCTGGCCACCGTGGACATGGAAACCGTCGCAAATCCCCCGGAGACACCACCACCATCAGAATCACAGCCCGAAGCGTCCACGGATAAAAAATCAGGCATCGGCCTGGACATCCCGGAAGGCTGGGTAAAAAGCGAAGGAAGCTCCATGCGTGTCGCCAGCTTCAGCATACCCGGACCTGGCAACGGCGTTCCAGATGGCGATGTCTCCGTCGTTCCATTGATGGGCGAATCAGGAAGCATCCTGGAAAACGTCAACAGATGGCGCGGCCAAGTCAAACTTCCCGCCCTGGCATCGGACAAAGACCCCGCCCTCGGCACAGAAAAACAAGGCGTTGCGGGAACCTTCCTCATCACCCACATGGTCAGTGAAGAGCCTCTCTTCGAGGGCGGAAAAAAAGGCGGCATCAGCACCGCCATTCTCAAACGCGGCGATACCACATGGTTCTTCAAACTCTCAGCCGAAGCAGAGCTTCTCGAAAAAAACCGCGAAGCCTTTGAAAAATTTGTCCTCACTGCTGAAATCCCGTGACCGAGCCTCTCAAAAAACGAAGCTTCCTTAAACAGCTGCTTGGGCACGTCAGCTCACTGCGTCTCACAGTGATCCTGCTCAGCCTGTGCATGATCCTGATTTTCGTCGCCACCCTTCTTCAGGTGAAATTGGGCATTTACGAAGTTCAGGAACAATACTTTCGGTCATGGATCGCATGGTTCGACATAAATTTTACAATAAGCATAAGAAAATTAAGAGGATTATATATACCCATAGATTTCAAACTCCCCTTCCCCGGCGGAATGTTACTGGGTGCCCTTCTCCTCCTGAACCTCATCGCAGCCCACGCGCGCCGTTTCCAACTTCGCTGGAACAAAGGCGGTCTCATCCTCGTCCACCTCGGCATCATTCTCATGCTTCTCGGCGAGCTGTTCACTGCTCTCCTCTCGGAGGAATCCCAGATGCGCCTCGATGAAGGTCAAACAAGCAACTACTCCACAAGCCCCCGTGAAGTCGAACTCGCCGTTATTGAGGTGAAACCGGACGGCATCGAAGCAGTCACCGCTATTCCCGAATCACGTTTGCAAAACGACGCCATTATTGAAATGGATCGCTTCAAGATTCGTGTCGTCCGCCATTTCAAAAACAGCACCATCGAAATGATAGGTACGGCAGGCCCTGATTTCGATCCGATGAGAGCCGACCGTGGCATAGGTGCCGGAGTCGCCGTGAAAGAAAAACCGCCGGAAACCGCGATGGACCGCCGTGACATCACATCGGCATTTGTCGAAATCATCGATTCCTCGGACGCAACCATCGGCCGTTGGTTGCTCTCCAGAGGACTGCCTAATGATGAGGTATTTGAAATCAACGGGACTACCTATAAAATGATTATCCGAGATCGCCGCTTCTACTACCCGTTTTCCATTAAATTGTTGGATTTCACACACGAGCGTTACCTGGGCACACAGATTCCCAAAGACTTCTCAAGCCGAATTCGCCTCATCAATCCCGAGACGGCAGAAAGTCGCGAAACGCTGATATACATGAACCATCCTCTGCGTTACAGCGGACTCACCTTCTACCAAGCGGGATTCGACAACAACGATCAGACCAGCATCCTCCAGGTCGTCCGCAATCCTGCATGGACGATACCTTATATCTCCTGCGCCTTGGTCTATCTCGGCCTGAAATGGATCTTCCTGCAGCACCTCATCAAAGCACTCACACGCCTCAATAAAAAAGCCGCATGAAATTCACCAAGCCCAACGCCTATTGGATAACCCCCTGCCTATGCATCCTCGCTCTTCTGGTTGCCACATGGTATTCCAACCGCACACCTGAGCAGCTATTCAACCTACGTGACTTCAGCGAGCTGCCCATCGTCTCCAACGGTCGTGTCCAGCCGCTTGATTCGCTCGCTCGCAACCGGCTCCTCGCCATTCAAGGCAAACAAAAAGTCCCGGGCGAAGCCGCGCCCAAAGAACCGGTTGGCTGGCTTGCCGAACTTGCCTTTGAACCCAGCAAAGCGGACAAGCGTCCCATCTTTATCATCCACCACGATGAGGTTCGCGGTCTCATCAAATTAACTCAGGATGACGGTAAAGCCGTATCCTTCGAGCGCATCGACCCCTATATCCCAGAAATGGCACCCGAAGCCGCACGAATCGCGGCCAAAAATTCTCAAACATGGAGCGCTTACGAAAAAGCTCTCATGAACTTGTGGAAAAGCCTCGGTCTTTACCAAGAGCTCAAGTTTTCATTCGCTCATCCCAAAGCCAAAAGCCTCGCTGACGATCTTTCCATACTCGTTCAAGAGGCACTAGAAGCGAAACAAGAATTAGAAAAACGGGAACGAGGTGAAGATGCCAACGAGGAAACCATCGAAGTCGCCGCCGCGCGCAGTGCGGTTCTGCAGCAATGGGCCACGCAAACGGAGATATTCACCGAGCCTCCCGGAGCGGATGATCCGATCACAGATTGGCGCGAAATGCCCCAATCCGCAAAAGCCTCCACGGAAACAGGACAGCTTCACCCCTCCACCCTCGCCTACGCCCGAATGGGAGATGCCTTCCGCAACAACCAAACTTCGGAATTCAATTCAGCTCTCAACGATTACCTCGCATGGCTCGGGAAAAACCAGCCCAAGAAACACAGCAAAACCAAAGCAGAGGCACTCTTCAACCGCCTCGCACCCTTCTATGTCTGCATGGTCATTTATGTGGTTTCCTTCCTCTGCGCCCTCGTTTCATGGGTTGCCTCAAGCAAAGCTTTCCGAATCGCTGGTTTTCAAATCCTTCTCATCGGACTCCTCATTCACACCTCCGGCTTGCTGGCTAGGATGTTGCTCGAAGGCCGTCCACCTGTTACCAACCTCTACTCATCCGCCATATTCATCGGCTGGGGAACCGTCATACTCGGTGCTGTTCTGGAGCTGATCCACAAGAACTCCATTGGCACCGCCGTCTCTTGTATCGTCGGCTTCGCCACCCTTCTCGTCGCCCATCATCTTTCACTCTCCGGTGACACCCTCGAAATGATGCGTGCCGTCCTGGATAGTAACTTCTGGCTCGCCACTCATGTCATCATCATCACTCTCGGCTACTCAGCAACATTCCTCGCCGGAGCCATCGGTATCATCTATCTCATCGTACGTATCTTCATCACTGTTCCAAAATCGATCAACGACTCGTTGCGCGGTATGGCTTATGGGATCATCTGCTTCGCGCTCTTCATGAGCTTCGTCGGAACGGTTCTTGGCGGCATCTGGGCGGATCAATCATGGGGACGCTTCTGGGGCTGGGATCCCAAGGAAAACGGAGCTCTGCTTATCGTCCTCTGGAACGGCATCATCCTCCATGCCCGTCTCGGCGGCATGATCCGTGAAAAAGGAATGATGGTCATGGCCGTCTTCGGGAACATCATCACCTCCTGGTCATGGTTCGGAACCAACATGCTCGGCATCGGCCTCCACTCTTACGGCTTTACTGACGCCGCATTCACCTGGCTTCTCATTTTCGTTGGCAGCCAACTGCTCATCATGGCTCTCGCCTTCCTGCCAGCACGCAACGCATGCCAACCTCCCCCTCTACCTCCCCCCTTACCGAACTGATTTTCACGGAAAGAACCAGCGATTTCAAAATAGCGACCTCACAAGCCATACCATCATAACGCCCCACGCTGCCACCGCGCATCACCAACAAAATCCGCGCTATCCTTACAAAAAAAGAGCCCGGCACCTTTTTCAAGATGCCGGGCATATACCTGGCGACGACCTACTTTCACAGGACCTATCGTCCCACTATCATCGGCGCTGCAGCGTTTCACTTCCGGGTTCGGAATGGGACCGGGTGGTTCCA
>JBGSRM010000298.1:0-5229 GCA_041737575.1 Akkermansiaceae bacterium | reverse complement strand
CTGGGACACACACAACGATCAAGGCAGCTACAACGGTGGCTTCGCCAACCGCCTCCGCGAACTCACCCAGGCCATGACCGCCTTCCACACCGACCTCGGTGACAAAATGAACGACGTCCTCGTCCTCACCCTCAGCGACTTCGGACGCACCGTCCGCCAGAACGGCACCAACGGCACCGACCACGGCTGGGCCAACTGCATGATCGCCCTCGGAGGCTCCCTCGCCAAAAACGACAAACCCGTCCTCGGCGAATGGCCCACCCTCGCCCCCGAAAAACTCTACCAAGACCGCGACCTAAACCACACCACCGACTTCCGCGACGTCCTCGCCGAAACCGTCGCTAACCACCTAGGAAACACCAACTCCACCCACATCATTCCCGACCACACCACCACCAAAGTCGGCATCATATAAGCGGATGCCCGCGCAGCGCATGGAGGGGGTCACTATGTCGTATAAACCGTTCTTGTGACATAGGTCATTGCCTCCACAAGATGGATGTCTTCTCGAATAGCCACCTACCTTCGATCTTCTTCGCCCGCAGAAATGGACCACCTCCCCAAAGCTCTCCGCGAACATAACCTGTTTTGATATCTATGTTGCTCGGATCACCCGTAATCTCAACGAAGTATCGCGGTCGCGTCCGTGGGGATAATGCGCTCGATAGCACCGTGCCAATCTCACCTCTTCCGTGGAATGTATTCGCACTTTTTAGGTGTTTAACGATTTCCTGAACATCCTCCTGACTCAGTCCCGCATTATCCGTGACTTCCACCATTCCAAGATGCGGCTGCAGAATCCATGTAGCGTATCCTAAAACAACTGCGAGCAATACGAATAAGATCCATCTGATTTTCTTCATTTTATTTTACAGAATAATCCATCGCCATTGATTTTATCTGAAAAGGTCGCTGTGGCTACCGGTTCTTTCGAGGAACAGGTTCTCTCCGTCAACTCGATAGATGAGAATCCAATCCGGTTCAATATGACAGTCCCGTGATCCAGACCAATTCCCACCTAGTGCATGGTCACGATGCCGCTCCTCCAACGATTCGCTTTTGGCAATGATGCTGACTACCTCCTTGAGCTTGCTCAGATCTTTTCCTCGCTTTTTGATCCGCTTGAAATCTCTCTTGAATTGGCTGGTCTGAAAAATGGCTTTCATGCATTCCAGCTCTCAAAAAGCTCTTCAGCAGAGTCAAATCGTTCCAGATTACGGCCATTTCTGGAGTCCTCCAAAGCCTTTTTTGTCTCTTCATTCGGAATCGACACATCGAACGGCAGTCCGTTCCGCAAGGTGATCTGAGTATAAAACATCCGAATCGCCTCGGTCGGGCTTAAGCCCAGACGTTGCAGTATCTCCTCAGCCCGCTCCTTGATCTCAGGCTGAATCCTACTGTGAACTGCTGCGGTCTTCATTTCTGCAATGTGTTGCAATCGCAACACGAGGTCAAGGGTGTTTCTTATGACTTTGGGGTCAAGGAGATGTCCGTAGTAATTATGTCAGGCTGCTCGTTATGAAATGACGGAGTCTCAATTTTCAGCGTAAGACTGCTGCCGAGATGCCGATCTTGGTTCATACTGAAACGTATCTTCCCCTCGCCGGTAAGCCGCAAGTGAAAGTCTTCTGGAAACTCTCCGCCTGTTGTGGCGATTGCCTTCCCACTGTCTAACTTCACGCTGAAATTCGCCACCCCCTGTTCCTCCTTATCATCAGAGCCATCGTATTTTATCGTTACGTAAACGGGAGCATAGCCCTCCACCGCATTAAGGCGTGCTGGAAACTGAAATTCTGTCTTAGAAGACTCTCCAGGCGATAGTGCGGTCGCAGGAAGGGGTAGCAATAAACGGATGATAGCATCTAGGTTTGTACCCGAGGCTACAGTGGTACCGTCCTCCTTTAGACCTCTGAAAGTATGATTGGGCATTTTGTTCGACTCGCCCCTCGAGCTTACAATCATATCCATCAGTGTAACCACCGCCGTTCCGTCTCCTTGACTTCGAATAGCCAATGTCCCCTCCCCCTCGATTCGTTGATCTTGGTTGACACCGGGCAAGGTCATAGACTGGATGTAATCATATTCATAAACTCTTTCAGCCGTTGAAAAATCCCAACGGCACGTTACCGGAGTCATGTTATCAGCTTCGGCTGAATCTTTCCCTCCCTCATTTCCGCAGGCGCAGAAACAAATAGCGAACGCCCAGCCAAGAGATAGTTTAGAAAGTTCTTTAAGTCGTAATAGCATGAGATGAAGGGTTAAATCTAAACTGATTCTAATATCAAAACAGACGGATACCTCACGCAACACCATCCGACTTTTTGAAATCCACCCGCAGCTTGATCAGTTTCAGCAAAACGGACAAGCCACAGGCAAAACCACCGACCGCCGCTCCGATGAACAGCCCCCAGATCATGCCGACGGAAAACGCGTAGCGGGCGGCGCTGACACCCTCCTCCAACGAGAAAAGCCCCGACACAAACTCAGGCGAGACCAACGCGACTATCATCGCGAACAGGCCGCCGAGAAATGCGGAAACAAGCGCCCCACCGAGGACGACACCGAAGAGCTGGATTGCTGTTTTGACCATCTGCAAAACACTAGGAAATTCATCATCCCTCTGTCAACCGGACAGGCTCGGTCATCCATTTCGTTAATCACAAAGGAACCATCACGAATGGCACTGGATCAGGCAGGGACTTTTATCCCTAAAAGTCCATATCTGACGGCATGATCCATACACACGCCCTCTTCACGTGAAGAGAGTCGTGAGAATATAACAGATTTTGAGCTTCATTGAGCATCCGGATCGACCTTGCCTTTTGGATCACCAGACCTCTCAAACACGAAGAAATTCTGTGAGGCTCCGACCATTTTCCAACCCTCGGATGCGCGCTTGTTGATGTAGAAGGTTACGTAGATCTGGACCATAAGTGGGAGACCTCTCATCAACCCGTTTTCAGGACGTCGCTCCGCTTCCGGAATTTCACGTTCCTTGAACTCTCCAAACCTCTTCTTATACTCCTCATACCAGATCGACATTTCGCCTTCATTCTTCCCGCAATAGATACCGATCTCATCGAGAGAAACGGTCTGATATCGGAAGGCATCATCACCGGCAAAGACCCAGGGATAGGCTTTCTTGATCGCCTCCTGCTGTTGTTCTGTTTCCTCGGCGAAAACAGGCATAGCGATAATCACGAGCAGAATGGAGCGGGTGAGTAGTTTCATAATCTTATTTCCTAACAGCACCATGGATATAAAATATGATTTGTCGAGCGCCTGGCTCATGATGCCCAGTTACAATTCCTCCACATATTCGGAAAAATACGAGGCGATGTGGCCTTGTGCCTCCTCTCTCCACTGAAGCCGAATGGATATAGGTTTCCCGTCACGTTCAGCATACAAGGTCAATCCATCGTCATAAGGCACAAAGTTGTGTGAGAGAAAGTTCCATGACTCACCGACCTCATGAAGCTGGCCATCATAATCGGTGAAGGCACGGATCAGACGATAAGCCTTCCCCGCACTCAACTGCGACCCCGCAAATTTCCGCTTCGGTTCTTCTGGAATCATGAGTTTCTCTTAACTTACTGAATGAACTTCGCCTGATCTTCCTCAGGAAAAAGATCAAGTAACAGAGACCACAAACGATCCCCATCCTTCCAACCTGATGAATCAATCGAGAAATAAGGCAACAACAGTTCCCCGGGTTGGCCGGTGGCACTGATGGCGAGATTGATCGAGTCATATTCCCTAGAGAGAGAGGCCTTCTTTTTACTCGCAAAGGACGGATGGCGATACCCTTTCGCTAGCTTTTGGATTTCATCAAAGAGCGGACGGAGCTGAGTCGGTGATGGGGTCGCATCGACGCTGTCTCCTGATCTGCCGGAATACTTGGCGGTAAATTTGATCTTACCGTCTTCGGTGCGCGCCCAATCGACTGAAATGGTTCCATAGTCCGTCTTGCTGCGGTTTACGCGTTCGACACTGAGTCCCAAGGACGTGTAATCTGCAATATTTCCGAGCCCCGCCTCTGAAACCGCCACGCCCTTTACCTCCAAAGCCTTTACAGCAGGGAGCGTGAGCGAGGCATCCTTTTTCAGTATCTCAGCGAAAAGGGTCCAACACTCCACTCCGCGGTTCCATGCATGGGCCTCGTTCGCAGGGAAACATAGCCGAACGGCATCGTTCGGAGTGCCTACATAGAGCTGGAAGTTGTTGTCGTTCGATCTATCGCCGGTTGTGCTACGAGCCACCGTGTAAACGGAGCAGAGCTTCGCAGCGGCAGCGTAAAGCCGCTCAACGTCGCCATCGCTCAGTTTGCCAGTGACAGGTTCCGCCGCACCTTGTGGACTAAACTTGTAAACCGCTCCCTCGCTTCCTTCATCCGGTGTTTCACCTCCCCATGTAATTCCGATATAATGACGCGCATCGCCGTCTCGCACACTGAATCGAAGCATCCCCGCCGGCACATCCCGGAACGAACCGATATCGATGGCTTGAAGCGGGCCGGTTGTGAGAAGAGACACCACGAGCGCGATGTTTGTTAGAAGTGATTTTGGGAGGTTTAGCATATTAAATGGAAGGTGGATCATGGCGCGCAATTATGAATTCTGATCACCAGGCACGTGTGCTGACTTGTTAGATTTTGTATAATCGTCAGAAAATACCACCGACCCTGCCTTTCTGAGAGTTATACCCACACCCAAGCAATGATACTTCAATGAAAACTCGACCTCGTAGCTTGTCCCGTCCAAATCAAACTCGTATCGAGCACCGAAAAATGAAAATTTGGAGAATACCGTTTTGCCATCGATGATTACGGTCTCCTTCCCAAGGAGATTATTCTTCACGAAGATCTCGTGACCATCAATTTGAAATCGCTTCTTAAACCAGTATCCGGGGATGCTTGCTATGACGAGTCCTATTAAGATTCCTTCGGTGAAATATTCCATGTTGTTTGGTTATAGTTATGGTATGCTGCGCTGTGAGGTAAAACGATGAGTCGTTGATTAAGGTGATGGCTGATTCGTCATTCAATCACCACCGCCTCCTCCATCACCACCGCCACCCCCATCACCACCACCGCTGTCGCTGCCTCCACTATCGCCGCCTCCACTATCGCCCCCGCTATCATAGCTGCCGTGACATCCGCAATCATGATGATGATGGTGATAATCGGCACCAGAACCACCATCGGAGTTCCTTTGGGAGTTGTTATTTTTG
>JBGSRM010000014.1:0-7639 GCA_041737575.1 Akkermansiaceae bacterium | reverse complement strand
TTGCCGTCAATTAAGCAGCAAGTGCGAGCTCGTTAGAGTCTGCATTTATTTGTTTTGGGCGGCTTTTTTAAGAGGCCAACCGACCAACCTCTACGTGCGACCAGCGCTTCAAGCATTCCGTCGAAACCAGAACGCCCCCTTCACTGTGCGAGCCATCACAATAAACACACCCGCGTAAAAATCAACGTGGAATTCCATGAAACTTCCGTAAGTAAAATAAGAAATGACGGAACCCCCAATCAACGAGTCCCGCCATCAAACTCTTCTATATATCACGGACTATACGGCAGCGAAGAGTGATGCAGCACAATACGAAGCGTCCCAGCATCATCGCGCTTGAACCCCCAGGTCTTATCCACCTCCGTAATCTCTCCTTTATCGTTAGTAAGCCTAACTTTGCCAATCGTCAGGGCAAGGTCTCCCGTCACATGGATCGCATTGTTCTCAAATTCATACTTCGTCCACGGCTTCAGCGCGAAACCCTTGTCATTCGGATAAGCAGGGTCTCCACCCACGAAATAAGCCAACGCGCCTTCCTTCGTCGGGCGGAATGTCTGCGGGGAAACCGTCAGGGTCGGCTTGAACAAAACCGGCCCCATGTTGTAGCCATAAGCCCCATCCAACGCCGCGTTCGCCGCAGACACCGCTTCCTCGCGCCCCTTTTCATGAAATGCCTTCGAGATGCCAATCAGTGCCGCACCCCACGCTTCCTGAGCCTTTTCGACCTCCTCCAGTGTGATATTCGTGTTCATCACTTTCACCTCCGATTTCTCCGCCTGAGCAACGGGAACCAGAACGATCGCTGCCATCGCAGCCCAACTTGCCAATTTTGTCATCATCTTTTGTAGTGTGGTTGGTGTTATGTATCTAAAATCACGAAATTGATATTATGAAATACATTTCGCGTTTCATTCGTCGTAAAAAAGCATCAGACCTGAAAGTGTCAATCCCTTGATTGAAAAAAAATCGCTCTCGATGAAAAAATCGATGAACAGGGCTGAGCGTTGTCACCAGACAACGACACGCAAAAGAGAAAGTGGTCCCGGGTGGAATCGAACCACCACCTACGGCTTCGGAGGCCATCGTCCTATCCATTGGACTACGGGACCAAGCGTTAACGCAAGGCGAAGGTAAGTATCCACACCCTTCTATCAATGCAAGCTCCGTAAATCTCAAATTCCAAGCATAAGACAAACAAACCTCCCGATATCCGATAACAACGAACTCTTCAGCCTTGCCCACCCGCATACATTCCGCTAACCAACCCCCATCATGCCAATCGCAACACCTGAACAATACGCAGCCATGCTCGATGCCGCCCAAAAAGGCAGTTACGCCTACCCGGCCATCAACGTCACCTCTTTGCCCACCATCAACGGCGCTCTCAAGGCTTTTGCCGAGTCCAAATCAGACGGCATCATCCAGGTTTCCACCGGCGGCGGCGAGTTCGCTTCCGGCACAGCCGTAAAAGACGCTGCCTTCGGTGCCATCATCCTCGCCGAGGCCTGCCACGCCCTCGCAGAAAAATACGATGTTCTCATCGCTCTCCACACCGATCACTGCCACCCGGAAAAAGTGGACAGCTTCCTCAAGCCTCTCCTCCAAGCTTCCCGCGAGCGCATCGCCGCTGGAAAAGGCCCTCTCTTCCAATCCCACATGTTCGACGGCTCCGTCGTTGACCTCAAAGAAAACATGCGCATTTCCAAAGAACTGCTCAAAGAATGCGCCGAGCTCGGCATCATCCTCGAGGTCGAGGCAGGCTGCGTCGGCGGCGAGGAAGACGGCCACGACACCTCCGGCCTCCCTATCGAAAAACTCTACACCACCCCCGAGGACATGGTCGAAGTTTACGAAGCCCTCCACGGCATCGGACGCTTTATGTTCGCCGCCACTTTCGGAAACGTCCACGGCTCCTACAAACCCGGCGCCGTAAAACTCAAGCCCACCATCCTCCGCGATGGACAAAAAGCCGTCACAGACAAATACGGCTCCACCGCCGAAATGGACCTCGTCTTCCACGGCGGCTCCGGCACCTCCAGCGATGACCTCCAGGAAACCCTCGACTACGGCGTCATCAAAATGAACATCGATACCGATACACAATACGCCTTCACCCGCCCCATCGTCACACACATGTGCCAAAACATCGAAGGCGTGCTCAAAATCGATGGCGAAGTCGGCAACAAAAAACACTACGACCCCCGCTCCTACCTCAAAAAAGGTGAGCAAGGCCTCTGCGAACGCATGAAACAAGCCTGCGACGAACTCCGCTCCACCGGCAAAACGATCTTCAAAAAATAAGATCGTCACCCCACAGAAACATCCAATTCCTAAAAGCCGGCCTCTCCCAAGAGCGCCGGCTTTTTCTTAAAAATCCGACGGCGGCAAAAGTGGCGCGGAACTCTGGCTGCTCCTCCCCGTATTCGGATCAATCCCCATCAAACGCCATGCCTCCCTGATCAAACACGTTGACGCCGCATCCAACACCTCTTTCTCCCGTCGCGTCCCCTCCACCCCAATATTCACCGAAGGCACTGTCCCCGATCCCGTTGGCATCTGAAACGTTCCCACTTTTACAAACATCCGCCTCTTCAGCTCCTCAAGCGCCGCCTCCTCACTCTCAACCTCAAAACCCTCCTTCAGCTTCGCATCAACCACCACGGTTTTCAAAAACTCATCGTTCCTCAGCTTCTCCTCAAGCTGCCTCGCCAGCTCCTTTTGCTCCTCCATCGGCACACCATACCGCAACGGCAACGGCACCCACCGCGGCGCAGACTTACCCATGCGGTATTGATGAAAACCATAATACCCGCCCCCCGCCAAAAGCAGCAAACCGATCACAGCCAGCCCTGCATATAACATCCACCGTTGCATGTCCTTCAAATATGCTGCATTCCCTCTCAAGCCAAGTCGTAAAAAATGGAATACCCAATCACCTCCGCCACCAAACACATTCTTCCCAACGGACTCACCAGCATCTTGCACCTTGCCTAGGAAACGGATTCGCTCCATATTTCAACCATGTCTAGCGCCTCGAAAAAAAATTCGGTAAAAAAAACAGCTGCAAGACTGGTTCGTGAACTGCCGGATTCCGCCACTTGGGACGATCTCATGTATGAAATTTTCGTCCGCCAGAAAATCGAAGCTGGCCTGGCCGATCTCAATGACGGACGCAAACACGATCACAACACGGTGCGCGACGAGTTCAAAGTGGCATGAACATAATCTGGTCTGACCAAGCACTCCGCGACCTGCGTGCCATACATGATTATGTCGCCCGGGATTCCTTGCATTACGCCAACCTACTCACGGATCGTTTGATTTCCAGAGTCGAACGGACTTCACTCATGCCTTCCGTCGGGCATCCGGTTCATGAGTTCCTGGCCACAAATTTGCGGGAAGTCCACGAAGGAAACCACCGGATCATCTATCGCCAGCAGAAAGATGAACTCCAGATCGTGACACTCGTTCACATGAAACAGCAGATCAGTAAAAAACGTCTCCCGCGCCAATAATCCCATATCCCCACATCCCACTCTCTACCCATGGAATACCCAATCACCTCCGCCACCAAACACACACTTCCCAACGGACTCACCCTCATCCTGGACCCCGACGACTCCGCACCCGTCATCTCCGTCCAGGCATGGGTCGCCACCGGCAGCATCCATGAACACCGCCTCCTCGGCTCCGGCCTCTCCCATTTCCTCGAACACATGGTCTTCAAAGGCACCCGCGACTTCACCGCCGAGGAACTCGCCCAAACCGTCCAGGCGGGCGGCGGACACTGGAACGCATACACCTCCTTCGACCGCACCGTTTACTACATCGATGGCCCCTCCCAATCCCTCGATTCCTTCCTGAAATGCCTCACCGGCCTCGTCTTCTTCCCTACCATCCCCGAAGCCGATTTTGAAAATGAAAAGGACGTCATCCGCAGGGAAATCGATATGGGACTGGACGATCCCGATAACGCTTCCACCCGGCTCCTCCTATCTACTGCCTTCGTAGTAGATGCGCGCCGCCACCCCGTCATCGGCCACCGCCACCTCTTCGATGCCGTCCGCTACGAAGACCTCACAAAATACCACCGCAGCCGCTACACCCCTGACCGCATACACATCGTCATCTCCGGAGACTTCGATCCTGATGCCGCCATCGCCGCCGTCACCTCCCTCACGGAAAAATGCGAAATCGTCTCCGGCCCGGAACCACACATCCAGCGCGATCCCCAACAGCTCGGCTCCCGCGAAGCCTTCGCCAACTTCGACGTCCCCACCAGCCGCCTTTGCCTCTCATGGAAAACCCCGGCCATCGGCCATCCGGACGTCCCCGCCTATGACGTCCTCGCCGCCATCCTTGGCCGCGGCCGCTCCTCCAGACTCCACCGCTCCCTCCGCGACAAACGCGAACTCGCCCTCGAAATCTCCGCATGGACATGGCACGGCGCCAGCGAAGAAGGCCTCTTCGCCATCTCCGCGGAAACATCTCCCGAAAAACGCGACACCCTCACCACCGCCATCCTCACCGAGCTATCCGACCTCCCCGCATCCTCCATCGACGACGAAATCGCCAAAGCAAAACGACAAATCGCCACCTCACAATTCCGAACCCTCACCACCGCCTCAGGCCGCGCCTCCGACCTCGCATCCAACTGGCACGAAGCCCGCGATCTCAACTTCACCCGCACCTACCTCGCCGCCATCAACTCCGTCACCGCTGCTGAAATCCGCCGCGTCTGCCAAAATCTAACAGAAAACCGCCTCACCTTCACCTCCCTCGATCCCAACGGCATCCGCCCGAAACAACACACCAAAAAAACCACCTCCCAAAACCACACCCTCACCACACACACCCTCTCCAACGGCCTCCGCATCGCCCTCCTCCCGGACAACCGCGTCCCCCTCGTCCACATCCAGGCCGCCGTCGGCGCAGGCCTCCTCTCGGAAACCCCATCCAACAACGGCCTCAACCAACTCCTCGCCACCACCATCACCAAAGGCACCATCTCCCGATCCGCAGAAGACATCGCCCTCGAACTCGAATCCCTCGGCGCATCCATCTCCGCCTCCGCCGGAAACAACGCCCTCCTCGTCCAGGCCGCCGGCCTCTCCGCAGACATCATCGCCATCCTCGACATCTTCTCCGACGTCCTCATCAACGCCTCCTTCCCCTCCGATGCCATCGCTCGCGAAAAAGCATCCCAGCTCGCCTCCCTCGAAGAAGCCCTCACCGATCCCCTCCACACCTGCTTCTCCAACCTCCGCAAAACCCATTTCTCAGATAACGGATACGGCCTCGACCCCCTCGGCTCCCTCCACACCCTCCCGGAAATCTCCCGCCTCGACCTCTCCGCACACCATTCCCTCCACTTCAACGCCTCCAACCTCACCCTCGCCATCGCCGGCGATTTCGACCCCGACCACATCCTCACCCTCATCGAAACACACCTCGACACCCTCCCCACCGGGAAACCATGGCTCCCCCCGGAATCGAAACAAACACACGGCACCACCACCCAAGCCACCCTCCCTAAAAAACAAGCCATCCTCGCCCTCGGCTACCCCGGAGCAAGCCTCAGCGATCCCCAACGCCACGCCCTCGCCTTCCTCCACGAATACGCCTCCGACATGGCCGGCCCCCTCTTCCACCGCATCCGCGAAGAACTCGGCCTCGCCTACCGCGTCGGCGCCAGCCAATTCCACGGCTACGACACCGGCCTCTTCTTCTTCTACCTCGCCACCTCCCCCGACCAACTCGAACTCGCCCACTCCGAACTCCTCAAGGAAATCGAAAAAATCGCCACCCACGGCATCCCCGATGATGCCTTCGAGCGCGTCCGCTCCACCGCCCTCTCCGCCCTAGCCATCCAACAACAATCCCCAGCATCCAACGCCCGTCACGCCGCCCTCGACCTCCTCTTCGGAAACCCCGCAGACTCCCACCGCCTCCTCCCACAAATCTACCAATCCCTAACCCCCCAACAAATCCGCCAATCCGCCCAACAAATCCTCTCCCTCACCCCCACAACATCCATAGTCCTGGGAAATGCCTAGCTTCCCCTCTTGCATCCATAAAAAAGGTAGGGTCACGCGGCCCGCACAACCGTCGAATCCAAGCCCTTGATATATTGGAAAAATAAAGCCACACTTCTCCTATGAGTTTGGCAATAATGCCGTCTTCCCATGCAATCAGGGACTTTTGCAAAAATCACGGAATCCACCGTCTTTGCCTCTTTGGCTCTGCCACACGTGAAGATTTCGACCCCGAACAAAGCGATATCGACTTGCTAGTGGAATACAAAAACGGCGAGCATCCTGGCCTAAATCACTTTCTCATTGCCGATGAATTTTCCGAACTCTTCGGAAGAAAGGTCGATCTCAATACCCCGGCCATGCTAGGTCGCCACCTGCAAGAAATCACAAAAGAAGCGAAAGTCCTTTATGAGCAAGCGTGATCCATTGGTCACTCTGGATCAAATGCGTAGCTTCGCAATCGAAGCCTCCAACTTGGCCTCGCAAGGCAACCGCGAAAGATTGGATAGCGATTTAAGCTACCGACGCCATGCTGAACGGATAGCGGAACTCGTCGGCGAATCCGCCACACGCCTTCCAGATACTCTCAAAGAAAAATGGCCAGCCGTACCATGGAAACAAATCATCGGTTTGCGAAATTGGCTCATTCACGGTTATGACGGCATCGATACAGAAATTCTCTGGGATGTCCTCTCACTTCGCTCCGCGGAGCTAACCACACAAATCGAAAACATCATCCACAGCGAGAACGAATAGCCCCTCCCTCTGACTTCTGGATTCTGGATTCTAAAATAGCCCCATCACCACCACCACCCGCAGCGTCGATAAACCCGTCCTCCACCAATTCATCGTCACCAACCTCCTCATCAGCACCTCATCCTTCCCGCAACCCAAATGCAAATGCGCCGGAACAAACAAAAGAAACGTCAGCAGACTGTTCGCCACAAACAAGCCCACCGAAGCCAACTGCACCCACAGCCCCGCCTGCCACCCCCACCAAAACGCCAACGCCGCACACCCGCCCTCCATCAAAAACAACGGCCCCACCAGCCAGCTGATCAAACGCGTATGCCTCTCATGATACCCCCGGAAATCCTCATCCCTCACCGTCCCCATCTGCGGATACACCACCACCTGCACCACCCACAACAACACACAAAACCCCACCGTCGCCGCCAAATGAATCAGAGGAAAAATTGTCATGAATCGTTGCTGCACACTTAATAAATCAAAAATCAAAAATCGTCATTCATCAATCGTCAATCCCGCCCGACCCCATGGACATCTTCACACCGGAAAAACGCAGCGAGGTCATGTCCCGTATTCGCGGACGCGACACAAAACCCGAACTCGCCCTGCGCTCGACTTGTCCGTCGTAGCTCAGAGAGCGAAGCCGGATGCTCCACCGCATGGGCTACCGCTTCACCGAGAACGGCCCGAAAAACAAAACCCTCACCGGAAGGCCCGACATCGTCATGCCGAAACACAACACCGTCATCTTCGTCCACGGCTGCTTTTGGCACGGGTATCAGGATTCCTGTATTCCCATCAATATTCACAAACCTAACACCCTGGCCACGTGGACTTGGCAAAACGCTCGATCT
>JBGSRM010000282.1:0-17244 GCA_041737575.1 Akkermansiaceae bacterium | reverse complement strand
CCTTCAGAACACTAGTGAATATGAATTCCGCAACATACCGACACCTGCCGGTGTAAGCACGGCAAGACCCGGTGGGTCTGAATTTTATGGCGATGGAGAGGGTTATGCGTTTTTGACCAACACTGGATTTACAATCGATGTGTTCAGAGGAGAAACATCATTCAAGCCGATCGAATGGATGTTCCGGATTCAACCTGTCTTCAATACGAACTACATTTCTGTTCAAGAAACCACCTTGGTTTCTCCTGACCCGAGAGGATTGAATATTTCTACAAATCCCTCCCCCGGAAATAATTTCGCCATAAATCCCGGTGTCGTAAATCCAGGTGATATTGATTCGTTTCTTGACCCACTGCTCTTTCCGGCTCGTCCGGATTTCCATCGCACGAAAGCTACCGAGCGTTTCGCGCACCACCTCGCCTTGCAGCAGCTGTTTTTTGAGATTCATTTGGTAGATCTATCCGAAAACTACGATTTCGCAGCGGCGCGCCTAGGCACACAAACATTCAACGCGGACTTCCGTGGACATGTCTTTTTCGACTCCAACTTGGGCTATCGGCTGTTTGGAAATCTTTGGAAAAACAAATTGCAATACAACCTCGCGTTTTTTGATCTTCTCGAAAAGGAGTCCTTCTCTGAACTCAATACGTGGGATGACCGGGATCAGCTCGTATTCATTGCCAATCTGTATTGGCAGGATTTGTTCGTAGAGGGCTACACGGCCCAGGTCAATTTTCTGGCCAACTGGGATAATGGATCGGGCTTGGTTTTCGATAGTGCCGGTAACATCGTTCGTCCCACACCGATCGGCACGATTGCTCCCCACGATTTGCAGGCTTACTACATCGGTCTGAACGGGGAAGGACATATCGGTCGAATGAATATCAGCCATTCGCTCTACCATGTATTTGGAAAAGATGATCTGAATGGAATAGCCGGAAGTTCCGTGGATATCAGTGCCTGGATGGCCGCATTGGAACTTTCAGTGGATACCGATTGGATGCGGCACAAACTCACCCTCTTTTACGGATCTGGTGATGAGGACGCTACTGATAACAAGGCGACTGGCTGGGACTCCATCGTGGACAACCCCAACTTTATCGGAGGGCCCTTCAGCTATTGGCAGCGGCAAGGGCCGAACCTGGGTGGAACGGCAATTGCTCTGAAACAGCGCTTGAGCCTCATTCCAAACCTTCGTTCTAACAAATTTCTCGGACAATCCAGTTTCGTGAATCCGGGTATTTTCATCGCCGGTATCGGTGAGGAATGGGAACTTACTCCCAAGACTCGTCTTTTTGCGAACCTCAACTACCTCATGTTCATGGACACCGATTCAATCGGCACTGCCTTGTTGACCAGTGATATTGATCGTGAAATCGGTTGGGATTTGAGCTTTGGTGTGTTGCACAGACCTTACCTGACAGAAAATCTAAGACTCACCGCAGGCGTGGGTTTGTTATTTCCAGGCGCGGGGTTGAAGGATATATATAGGACTACCGCGCCAACCGTCACCGGCTTCACCACTCCCGCAAAAGAGATGGATGATGTTTTAATTAGCGGATTTTTCTCTGCGACCCTCACTTTCTAAATGATGAAACCTATCAATTATTTTATTCTCGCCTCCTTTCTGTTTGCTCTGCGGAGCATGGCGCAAGAGGTGGAATATCGCAGTCTCTTCGGTCCTTCGATTGCCGTGAAAGAAGCACCGAAACATACCACTGTCGCCATTCCGGAGCCGAACTTGATCGATCAATCCCAAGCTCAGGTGGATCGCAAAAGCAAAGGATGCATCGATTGCCATAACGGTGGTCATGCTGGTGACGGCAAGGTAGGCGATCCGCACAACAGTCCGAACGTGCGACTTGGATGTATCGACTGCCATGGAGGCGATGCCACACCCGGTCTCACGATGAAGCAGGCGCATATCATGCCGAAAAATCCGGTGTTTTTTGAAAGTGCCGCAAATCCAAGTGACAGCACGGTGTTGCTAAATCATGAGTCCTCAGAGTTCATTCAATTCGTAAACCCTGGTGATCTGCGGGTTGCGAAAAAAGCATGTGGCACTTGTCACGCCGCTGAGGTGGACAACGTCGGGCACAGCATGATGCGCCACGGTGCCATGTTGTGGGGAGCCGCCGCCTATAACAACGGTGCTTTCTACCTGAAAGACTCGATCTTCGGACAAGCCTACGGCGAAAATGGAGCGCCGCTCGCTCTGAAAAGCCCGATTCCAGTCACACCCGAGATGCAAAAGGAAATGGGTATCGTCGAGACCATCTTCCCGCTACCGCGCTTTAGTGTTTCCCAGCCCGGCAACCTGTTCCGAATCTTCGAAAAAGGCGGATTGAGGCCGCTTGAACTTGGTAACCCGGATCCCTTCGAGCCGCCAGGCCGTCCCTTCCGTCGCCTTTCGGATCGTGGTCTTGGAACTTTGTCGCGTGTTGATCCCGTAATCATCGGCGCTCACAAGACCCGTTTGCATGACCCGTTGTTGGACTTCTTCGGATCGAATGACAGAGCAGGTGACTACCGTTCCAGCGGATGCACGGCCTGCCACGTCGTTTATGCAAACGATCGCTCACCCTCGAATTCCGGCTGGTATAGCGCTTTTGGAAACCAAGGGCTTTCCTTCAACGAAGATAAGATGATTTCCAAAAAGGAAAAAGGTCATCCGATCGAACACAAGTTCACCCGCAGCATCCCCTCGAGCCAGTGTATGACTTGCCACATGCACCAAGGAAATTTATTCGTGAATCCATATCTGGGATACACTTGGTGGGATCAGGAATCCGATGGGGATAAAGGAATGTATCCGGAAGAGCAAAAGAATCCGACCGATGAAGAATTGGCACTCTCCTTGCGAAAAAATCCGGAAGCTGCTGCCGCTCGCGGTAAGTGGGGGGATAATGAGTTTTTGGAAACAGTCGCGGAGAAAAATCCAGAACTCACGGAAACGCAGTTTGCCGATTATCATGGTCACGGCTGGGTTTTCCGAGCCGTATTCAAGAAAGATCGCCTAGGCAATCTTCTGACGAAGGATGGTGAAGAGATTCAGCATGGTGATAAAGATAAGTTCAAAAAAGCCGTCCACCTCAAAGACGTTCACCTTTCGCTGGGAATGCAGTGCGTGGACTGTCATTTCCTCAATGATGTCCATGGCAACGGCCTCTTATACGTCGAGCCAAGAGCGGCGACAGCGATCATGTGCGTGGATTGCCACGGAACCTCGAATGCCCGCCCCTCACTCATGACCAGCGGCACGGGCGGCACTCTTTCCAAGGAAGGAAAAGTGGAAAAAATCGATCTTCGCGAAAGCACAACACCATTCGGTCCCCGCTTCTGGTGGAGCGCGGATGGCAAAACCCTCTACCAGCAATCCACCATGGAAAAGGATATGGTTTGGGAAATTCCACAGACCATCGATACGGTCAATCCCAAGTCGAAGCATTACAACCCCATGAGTGCTTATGCCAAGACCCTGAAGCGTGATGGCAAAAGCTGGGGCTCCGTTCCTGATGATCCGAAGGATTGCCAGAAACAACTCGCCCATAGCAACGACTCCATGGATTGCCAGACATGCCATACCTCATGGGCCACGAGCTGCTTCGGTTGCCACATACCGATGGAAGCCAACTATAAAGTAGCTGCCAACAAATTCGAAGGCACCACCACCCGCAACTATTCCTCCTACAATCCGCAGGTGGTTCGCGATGATGTCTTCATGCTAGGAAAAGACAGCACTGCGAAGGGAAATCGCATGGCTGTGTTGCGTTCCTCCAGTGCCATGGTTGTCGGTTCCCAAGGCCCCAACCGTGAGTGGTTCTACACTCAGCAACAGACCGTATCCGCCGATGGATACTCCGGCCAGGCGTTCAATCCACACTTCGCACACACGACGAGCAGCGTTGGCACCACGAAAAACTGCACGGATTGCCATCTTTCCGATAAAGACGATAACAACGCGATCATGACACAATTGCTCGGTTTCGGAACCGGCACCGTAAACTTCTTCGGAAGATTCACCTACGTTGGCACGGAAGGTAAAGGGCTCTATGGAGTTGCATGGACAGAACGCTCGGAACCACAAGCAGCCATCGGCAGCTACCTGCACAGCCTTGCTTATCCAGACTACTTTAAAAAGCACCTTAGCAAAAATTCAATTTTGGAGACGGGCTACCATCACCATGCCAAAGGAAGTGTCACCGATCTCCAGCTTCGCGGTGAGTATCTTTTTGCAACCCTCGGCAGTAAAGGCTTCGGAATCTTTGATGTCGCCAATATCGACAACAAAAACTTCTCCGAGCGCATCGTGTCCACCCCGTTTTCACCACTTGGTCACGATACCTTCTTCGACACGCACCATGCCACATCCGTTGTCCTGCCGAGCACACTTATCAACGATTCCAGACGTGTGCGTTTGGAGGCGAACGAGGAACGGCCTATTCCCGACTATCATTCATACGCGTTTATTACCGATTTGAAAGAGGGACTCATCGTCACGGATGTAGCCACCATGATTGATGGCAATCCTGATAATAACTTCATTAAAAAGGATGTCGTCTTCAACCCGAACGGAGCACTGGATGGAGCCCAGCACGGCTATATGGCCGGTCAATGGATTTACATCACGACAGCACAAGGCTTGGCTGTCGTTGATGTTGCCGATCCGCTTGCGCCAAGACTGGCCGGATCATACAGCGGTCCGGCCCTTCGTGGTGCCCGGCAGTCAACCCTCCAATGGCGTTACCTGTTCGTAACCGACGAGGAAGGCCTGAAGGTCTTTGATGTTTCCGCACCAGCCAATCCGCGCCCGATCGCCAGCGGCACCGTCCGCCTCGGCAATGCCAACGGCCTCTACGTCGCCAGAACCTACATCTATGTCGCCAACGGCTCGGAAGGCCTTGCGATCATCGACATCACCAATCCCGAACGCCCCGGGAAAGCATGGAATTTCAATGGTGGCGGACAGCTATCCGACACCCGAGATGTGCAAATCGGCTCTGTCAACGCCTCGATGTTCGCGATTCTTGCGGATGGCCGAAACGGCCTCAAAATCATCCAACTCATTTCTCCGGAAAACGTTCCCGGTCACATGGGCTTCACTCCCAAGCCTAATCCTAAATTCATCGCCGCCTATCCCACCAAAGGCGCGGCTCTGGCTGTTTCCCGTGGCCTTGATCGTGATCGGGTCGTCGATGAAAGCGGTGGTCAGACAGTTGTGTTCGGAAGACGTGGGTCGGGGCCATTTAGTCTTGATGATATGAAAGCCTTCTTCCGCAAGCGCAGCAACGGGGAATATGGTCAATCCTCTTTGGAACGAAATGGCGACTTCTACAAAGTGGCGGATACCAAACGCAATACCGATGGCGACCTGATTGATCATCATGGAGAAGTCCTCAAACCTGATGACGAATTCAAAATGCCTGAATCCGCGTTGGATGATGATGATGAGGACACGCCGGACAATTCTGGTTCCACCAAACGCAGAAGAGCCCCCAAGAATCTCCGAGAATGAGGACTCCATTCATAATAACCTTTATGGCGGTTGCCAGCCAAGTTCTGCTTGCTTCGCCCATCATTTCGCCGCTCACGGGCACGAACGGAGAGGCCGGTCATACCGATGGAACAGGTGAAGACGCCACCTTCAACGACCCCACTGGATTGACTCGTGATGCACAGGGCAACCTTTTTGTTTGCGACGCCAGAAACCACGTGATTCGTAAAATTACACCCGATGGAGAAGTATCCACGATAGCGGGCGAACCGGGTGTTTTCGGGGCTGTCGACGGAACAGGGAATGCCGCCAGGTTTCATTTTCCCGCCGATATCGCGATTTCCAATGTGGGCGATTTGTATGTTGTCGATAGCGGGAATCACTGCATACGCCGTATCACGCCTGCTGGCGTTGTTACTACGTTGGCTGGAGATCTGGGAGATGAGGATGATATCAGCACAAATTACGGTTCATCCTTCACCGTTGTATCCCGTGCGCTGGATGGCAATGGCACAGCGGCTCGCTTCAATCTCCCAAGCGGAATCGTCCATCTCTCCGGCACGCTTTACGTCAGTGACAGCGGAAACCATACAATTCGTAAAGTAGGACTCGATGGAACTGTCACCACATTGGCTGGAAAAGCAGGGGAGTGGGGCCACGCCGATGCCACCGGAGACGCTGCACGGTTCAACAACCCGCTTGGAATGTGTATCGGAGTGGATGGTAATATCTACGTTGCTGATTCCGAAAATCACTGCATTCGGCGCGTCACCCCAGTGGGAGCAGTGACCACATTTTCTGGCAATCCCACGGAAGCAGCTTGCAAAGCAGGCTCCGCTTCGGAAGCCCGATACTCCAGCCCCGTGGACATCACAAAACATCCCGAGGGCGGCTTCATCGTTTGTGAATCGTTTGCTAACGCCCTCATGCGCATTCATGCCGATGGTTCAGTATCGGTCTTCGCGGGTCGCGGCGATAGTTCCGCACAAACCAACACAAAAACTTTATCCAATCCCAGTGCGGCAGTCTGCGATGACCTTGGTAACGTATTCGTGTCCGATACCTTCAACCAGGAAGTCCGCCTCGTAATCGCCAAGTTTGAAAGCACCACCGAAAAAACCGGAACGGGACATCAAATCACCATCACTTGGGACAGCATCCCCGGCCGCGATTATCAACTCCAGATTCTTGGTGAAAGTGGATGGGTAAACGCTCCGCAAGCTCCCGTGCGGGCAACGGCTGCATCATCAAGCATCAGCTTCCCCAAGCCACAAGCATCAAAAGGAATATACCGGTTCCTGCTTCTTGGCTTCTAGTAACGATGTCATTCCACAGTCACTGATTTAGCGAGATTGCGCGGCTGATCGATCTCGCATCCGCGGATTCTCGCAACATGGTAAGCAAACAATTGCAGCGCAACCGCACACGGTATCGTCGCAACCAAAGGATGGCAGCGCGGTATTTCGATGTAATCATCCATCGCAGCGATCGCTTCTGCATCACCCTCCGTAACAATGCCCAGTATTCTGGCTCCCCTTGCCCGGCACTCCTCAACATTGCCGAGAGTTTTCTCTTTTCCCGGCGCATCATTCGCCAATGCCACCACCAGAGTTTCATCCACCAACAAAGCGATTGGGCCATGCTTCAACTCTGCGGCATGATATCCCTCGGCATGAATATAGGAAATTTCCTTCAACTTCAGAGCACCTTCCAAAGCCACCGGATATTGACAACCACGCCCGATATAAAACGCATGTTCACGATCGGCATACGAAGCTGCGATTTTCGCAATCCTTTCATTTTGTAAAATGGTGCGCTCGACAAGTTCCGGAATGGTGGCGATTTCACCAGCAAACCTTATCCCGTCCTCACGCGAAAATCTCCGCCCACGCCCCAATTTGAGCGCGATCATCAACAACACCGCTACCTGGCAAGTGAACGCCTTTGTCGATGCCACGGAAATTTCAGGCCCCGCATGGAGATAAACCCCACGGGCTGTTTCCCTGGCAATCGTGGAACCAACCACATTGCATAAGCCCATCACAAAGGCACCCTTCTGATTTGCCTCCCGCACCGCCGCCAATGTATCCGCTGTTTCTCCGGATTGCGAAATCGCCACCACAAGATCCTCCCGCTCGATCAGCGGATTACGGTAACGAAACTCCGCCGCCTGCTGCACTTCGGCATGGATACCCGCCAAATCCTCAATAGCATATTCGCCCACCAAACCAGCGTGCAGCGAAGTTCCGCAACCCAACAAAACCACCCGTCGTATCTCCGCCAAATCACGCGGCGACGTGCCCATCCCGGACAAAACAGATGAACCCAGATGGAAATCAAGCCGCCCACGAATCGCATTCCGCAACGAATCCGGCTGCTCGTGAATTTCCTTGAGCATAAAATGTTCAAAGCCCCCCTTCTCCGCCGCCTCTTCATCAAAACCAAGCTCCGAAATTCCGCGCACCACAGCCACACGGTTTAAATCGCGTATCTCAACATGCTCCGGCGTCACCTCCGCAATGTCATTGTCCTCCAGATAAATCACCTGTCGCGTGTGTGAAATTATCGCTGACGCATCAGAGGCAATAATCACTTCCCCATCCCCAACCCCGATCACAATCGGACTACCCCTTCGTGCCACAACGATTTTACCCGGCTCCTTTGAAGAAATCACCGCAATGCCAAACGTTCCCTCCACCTGATGTAGCGCATCGCTCACAGCCTGAAACAAGTTGTCCTGATATGTCTCACCGATCAAATGCGCGAGCACCTCGGTATCGGTATCGGAGTGGAAAACATGTCCCTTCGTTTCGAGTTGTTGCCGTAGTCCACGGTAGTTTTCGATAATGCCATTGTGTACGAGCGCTACCCCGCCCGTTCCATCCAAATGAGGATGCGCATTTTTCTCCGTCGGCGGCCCGTGAGTAGCCCAGCGCGTATGGGCAATACCCACCGATGCACCGGCAATCCGCTCTTTCGTCCACTCATTACGAATCTTCTCCTGCAATACCGAAACCTTCCCCGCAGCCCTGCCAACCGCGATCCCTCCATTTTCCAATACCGCCACACCCGCCGAGTCATACCCGCGATATTCCAAACGGCGCAGGCCGCTGATCAATATCGGAGTCGCCGCCGCCGAACCAACATATCCTACAATTCCACACATAAAATCATTCGCTTGTTGTTAGATCATCGGCAACCACCGCGCCGGGTCGCGTGGATGTGCCTGGAAAAAGTTTCCTGCCCGGATAAATCGCCGTCTGGATACCGGTGTGCACATCGTCGCCGACAATCGTGCCAAACTTCCGCCTACCCGTATCCATCAAAGAGCCATCCACCATGGTTCGGTGATTTTTACCGTCATGCCGCAAATTTGAAGTCACGGTGCCGGCTCCGAAATTCACCCGCTCACCGAGAATGGAATCTCCGACATATGACAAATGCCCGACATTTGTTTTCGAAAGCAAAATGGAGTTTTTAATCTCCACCGCGTTGCCCACATGGCAGCCGTCCCCAATCGAAGTATTGCCACGCAAATAACAATTCGGCCCGATCTTGCAGTTCTTACCAATCACCACGTTTCCCTCAATGACAACACCGGAAAGAATACGCGTGCCCTCACCGATACGCACGAAACCGTCGATGACCGCCTGCGCATGAACATCACCTTCTATATCCGATTCATTCAAACTGGAGAGATATTGTTCATTTGCCCTCAATAAATCCCAACTATGACGGATCAAAAATGATTTCTCGGCAACCACCTTTGGGCCATCGCCTCTCCAAGCGAGCACAACTCCTTCGCCATCAATCAATACCGCGTCTGACTCGGTACGAGAGAAATCTGTTTCCTCAATCCAAGCATTCCCAGCAATAGTCCATCTATCCGGCAACCCCGCGTGGTGCAAACTCAACGGAATATTTCCAATCGGAAAATCCGCGATCTTACGTGTGAGTAATACTGGCATGTCCGAGTTCTTATCCCAATTCCTCGCCGACCACCCGCGAAAAACGCTCAATCCAATAATCGACTTCTTTCGCATCTTTGTGCTCCACCAAAATCCGAATCTTTTTCTCCGTCCCGGAGTAGCGGATCAGTTGCCGGCCATTCTCACCAAAAGCCGCATCGGCCTCCGCCATCACGGATTGCAAACTCGGCAAGCTCTCGATGGGCGGCTTCGCGGAAACCGGCAGATTCACCAGCTTCTGCGGAAACTCCTCCATACATGCGGCAAGCTGCGCAAGCGTTGCATTTTTCCGCTTCATCATTCCCAGCACCTGCAACGCCGATAAAATTCCGTCCCCCGTCGTGGCATGATCCGCAAAAATCAAATGCCCGGAATTTTCCCCTCCGAACGAATGATGATTCGCACGCAAAGCCTCGATCACATGACGGTCTCCCACCGCCGTGGTGATCACCCTGATCCCATTGTTTCGCATCGCCTCATGCAAACCAAGATTGCTCATCACCGTTACCGCAACGGTATCGCCACGCAAACGCCCCTGCTGTTGCAGAGCCAACGCACACAACGCTAGTATCCGGTCACCGGAAACAGCCACACCATCCGCATCGCTAAAAATCACCCGGTCAGCATCACCATCGAACGATATACCCAAATCCGCTCCATGCTCACGAACCAAAGCCCCCGCATGTTCCGGATGCAACGCTCCGCAACCGGCATTGATATTGAGCCCATCCGGAGAACACCCGGTTTTCACAACCTCGGCGCCGAGTTCTCGAAAAATCAAAG
This sequence comes from Akkermansiaceae bacterium, assembly GCA_041737575.1. Taxonomy (GTDB): domain Bacteria; phylum Verrucomicrobiota; class Verrucomicrobiia; order Verrucomicrobiales; family Akkermansiaceae; genus Luteolibacter. Next base: position 6,999 of record JBGSRM010000282.1, on the reverse strand, counting down.
GCGCGATCCACCACGCCGCCCCATGCCCGCAATCCACCACAATCTTCAATCCATGCAAACTGATGTTGTCCGCCGTATGCTTCGCAAATTCAATGTATCGACCGCGCGCATCATCAATTCGATACGCCTTGCCTATCAGTGACGGCTCCACCAATTCCAACCTTTCGCCCTCGCCTAAAATAAAGCGCTCGATCGTCCCCTCCATCTCATCTGACAACTTGAACCCATCGGGCCCGAAAATTTTCAGCCCGTTGTCCTCAAACGGATTGTGCGATGCCGTCAACATGATCCCTGCCGCACAACCCATCGACTTCGTCAAATGTGCGATCGCCGGCGTAGGTAGCGGCCCCGGCAAATACACATCCATCCCAGAGGAAACCAAACCCGCCGTGAGTGCTGTCTCCAACATGTAGCCGGATATCCGCGTATCTTTTCCAATCACAACCCGATTGCGATTCGCCCCTTCCGAACGCAGAACCTGCGCCACCGCCTGCCCAGCCCGCATGGCAACTTCCGCCGTGATCGGAAATTCATTAGCTCGTCCACGTATCCCGTCCGTTCCAAATAACTTCATATCAAACCATCTTCGGTATCAGATGCCTTGTTCAAGCTTAAACAAGGCGTGTTAGGATGCCCCAAAAAATTCTTTATGAGAACAAAGCCGAAGGCACAATCACTCCACCTTGCGTAAAAGATATTCAGCCACCCAGCCACGTTCACCAGCTTCATTTTCACACCAGTGCCAGCCATGAATTTGTTGAATGGAAGTCACCTCATCGCCTCGCAGAACTTTTAAAACCGTCGGATCGAATGGCTTGAGCGCGGCCCAGCGGTCTTCGCCGAGGGGTTCGAGAAACTCTTCTGGAACATAACCGGAGTGCCCATTGAAATCGGTTGCCCAAATCCAGCCGGGCCAAGCGGTATCCGCAGGGCCGCTCGTCACTTCCTGCCCCGGCTCCAGGTGGATCGCTCGTGTGTTTCTCTCTTCGTAGTCCGCGTTGGCGACGAACTTGGTTGAATCCATATCACTCATCAGGCTCCTACCGTTTCTTTGTCAGGTTCAGGTTCTCCATCCGCACGGGATGCGTCAAAAATCAACTCCTCCGTGCCCTCTTTCCGCGTGACCTTCACCACGTCGCCATGCTTCACGCTGCCTCGAAGGATCGCCTCGGCAAGAGGGTCTTCCAGGTAACGCTCCACAGCACGACGCATCGGCCTCGCACCATAATTCGGATCAAAGCCTTTCTCGGAAAGCAACTCACGCGCTTCTTCGGCAAGGGTCATTACAATTTCCTTCTCCTTCAAGCGGGCAATCAATTTGGAAACTTCTAAATCAACGATCTGATTCAAATCTACTTTCTCAAGCATGTGGAACACGACGAGATCATCCAAGCGGTTTAAGAACTCCGGTTTGAAATACCTTTTCGTCTCCTCAAGGATTTTCTCCTTCATGCCTTCAAAGTCAGATTCATCGGCATTCATCGCCCCGAAACCAAGGGAAGTCTGACGTTTGATCGTAGATGCACCCACGTTTGAGGTCATGATGATGATCGTGTTTCTGAAATCGATTTTGCGTCCCATCGAATCCGTCACAGTGCCGTCTTCCAAAATTTGAAGCAAAAGATTCATCACATCGGGGTGGGCCTTTTCCACTTCATCAAAGAGAACCACGGAATAAGGACGACGGCGCACGGCTTCCGAAAGCTGCCCACCTTCCTCATAGCCCACATAACCCGGAGGCGAACCGATCAAGCGGCTGGCAGTGAACTTCTCCATGTATTCCGACATGTCGATCTGGATGAGTGCCTCGGCATCTCCAAACATGAACTCCGCGAGATTGCGGGCGAGGTAGGTTTTACCAACCCCGGTAGGTCCGAGGAAAAGGAAGGAACCGATAGGACGTTTTGGATCTTTCAGGTCCGCACGCGAGCGGCGCAGGGCTTTGGAAATGGCAACCACGGCCTCGTTTTGGCCGATCACCCGACCTTGGAGCTCGTCTTCCATCTTCAGTAGCTTCTCGGTCTCCTTCTGCTCCATGCGCTTCAAAGGCACCCCGGTCCATTTGGAAACCACAGACATGATGTCCTCGTCGTCAACCTGAACGATTTTTTCCTCAGACGAGGCGCGCCAGTTCTTGAGAGTCTCCTCAAGCTCTTTTTTCGCATTCTTCTCGTCATCACGCAGCGCGGCGGCTTTTTCAAAATCCTGCTCAGCGATGGCGGTGAGCTTCTCCTTGTTGATCGCCTCGATTTTTTTCTCGAACTCCTTGATCGAAGGCGGCCTTGTCATCGTACCGATCCGTGCCCTCGCACCGGCCTCGTCCAAAACATCGATGGCTTTATCCGGCAGGTAGCGTGCCGTGAGATAACGCGATGTGAGTTTCACGGAAGCCTCAATCGCCTCCTGCGTGTATCTCGCTTTGTGATGGGCTTCATACTTATCACGCAGGCCTTGAAGAATAAGTATCGCGTCTTCGACTGATGGCTCGTCCACTTTCACCTGTTGGAAACGTCGCTCCAGTGCCGAGTCCTTCTCGATGTATTTGCGGTATTCGTTCAGAGTGGTCGCACCCACGCATTGAAGCTCGGAACGGCTCAATGCCGGTTTGATGATATTCGACGCGTCCATGGCTCCCTCGGCGGAGCCGGCCCCTACGATGGTGTGTAACTCATCGATGAAAAGGATCACGTTCTTTACTTTGCGGATCTCATCCATCACGGCCTTGATGCGCTCTTCAAATTGTCCGCGATACTTGGTTCCCGCCACCATGAGCGCAAGATCCAGAGTTATCACCCGCTTGTCTCGAAGCAGTTCCGGCACGTTCCCCGTGACAATCTCTTGTGCCAGACCCTCCACGATGGCTGTTTTACCCACACCGGCCTCTCCGATCAGAACAGGATTGTTCTTCGTGCGGCGGCAAAGAATCTGAATCACACGCTCAATCTCATCCTCACGTCCAATCACAGGATCGAGCCCACCGTCTTTTGCCAGCTTCGTAAGATCGCGACCAAAGGCTTTAAGCGCGGGTGTCTTTGTTTTCCCCTCGGATGATTCATTCGCTGCTTCGTTCTCGGGTGGGCTTTCGCTCTCATCCTCAAAACCGGCAACGTCGTCGTCATCATCATCCGTATCATCTGGTGAAAAATTCGGATCAATCTCCGCGAGGATTTCATTGCGTGTGCGTTGGATGTCCACATCCAATCGTTTCAAAACCCTTGCCGCGACACCTTCACCCTCACGCAACAAACCAAGCAGCAGATGCTCCGTGCCCACATAAGAATGGTTAAGAGCCTTCGCTTCCTTGTTCGCTAAAGCGAGGACTTTTTTCACCCGCGGCGTGTATGGGATGTTGCCGGGTATTTTCTGCGGAGGTCCGGAGCCGACCTCTTTTTCCACTTCCATGCGCACGGCTTCCAGTTGCAATCCCATCCGCTCCAAAACATTAACCGCAACACCTTGCGCCAATTTGATCAGTCCCAGCAATAGGTGCTCCGTGCCCACATAGGCATGGTTGAACCGGTCTGCTTCCTTGCGAGCGAGTGCAAGGACTTGTTGCGCTCTTGGTGTGAAGTTATTCATGGTGTTTCTTTGCTGCCGTCTTCAGGGAAACGGTCTGTCTTTTCCTTATTAATAGTGAGCTTATCAGGGGAGTCCAGCGATTGCAAACGAGAGCGCACGATTTCCGCACGGATTGAATCACGATGTTCCGCAGAAAGTTTCATGCCTGCATGAAGCTGCAAGTGTGCCTGTTGAATGTCCATGAAAAGCGCATCACAAAGATTCACCGTTTCATCAGGGAAAATCCCGAGGTTTCCACCAAGGCGCAACAGGGAAAGAAGATTCAAGGCTTCCTTGGAATCAATGATATGTGCGTGCTTCAACACCCCGTAAGCACGCCCGATTTTATCCGAAACCATTTCCGGATCATCCTCCAGCAGCTTGTGCCTCGCGTTGATCTCATGCCCCGCCACTTGTGAAATCACTCTTTCCAGCCTGCTAATGATCGCTTCCTCGCTCTCGCCCAGCGTCGATTGATTGGAAATCTGATACAAGTTCCCCAGCGATTCCGTGCCTTCGCCATAAAGACCGCGCACCGCCAGTCCGATCTTGTTGACCGCTTGAAGCACCTGCCCGATCTGATCCCCAAGCACCAAAGCAGGAAGGTGCAGCATTGCCGAGGCACGTAAACCGGTGCCGAGATTCGTCGGACAAGTCGTCAAATACCCCAAATTCGGATCGAACGCATAGTCAACGATCTCCTCCAGCTCGCTATCCAATGCCGACAAAGATTGAAAAGCCTCGCTCAGGCGCAGGCCCGGACGGATCGCCTGCATCCGCAGATGATCCTCCTCATTCAGCATGATGGAAAAACTTTGCCGCCTTTCAATCACCGCCGCAGAACCATCCGTACGTGCCGCGTGCTCACGGGAGATCAAATGGCGCTCTACCAACACATGTTTTTGTAATGAGTTCAGATCACAAAGCTCACGCGAAAAGGCATCCTTCATCGGTGCCAACCCTTCAACGGCAGGCTTGAGAATCTCCAACGACTTCGCCCGTTCGCTCTTCTTCGACCAACCGGGAAACGAATGCCCCTTCAAATTCCTTGCCAGCCGGATTCTTGATGTGATCACCACACCCTGCTCGTCCCCGTTCCCAATCATCCAATCCGCCGGATGCCGGAGCAGTGTCGTGAACCGCATCATTTGCTCACCTCCCTTTTTTCGATAACTTGTATCTCATCACGCAACCGCGCCGCGTCCTCATAACTCTCTGCCGCAATCGCCTCGCCTAGCTTCGTTCTGAGTTCACCCAACTTTTCATTCCTGTAATGGGATTCCATCAAGCTAACAGGAACCTTGCCCTGGTGCTTCATACCCTTGTGCATGCCACCAAGCACCTGTCCGAGCTCTTCCGCGAAAACCGCATAGCAATTCCCACAACCCAAACGCCTGACCTTCTGAAAATCATCCAGGCTAAAACCACACTGTGGACATTTTTTCCCGCCCCGTTTGCCTGAAGGCTGTTTTTCCTCCGACGTCTTGCTGAAATCCTGTTGAACACCGCCTAACAACATGTCCGCAAGAGAAAATCCCGTCGGATCCGTCACGCCCCGCTCTTCCGCGCAACGATTGCACAGGCATACCTTCTTCATCTGTCCCTCAGCCAGCTGGGTCAGGAAAACGGTAGCCTTCTTGTCGCAATAATCGCACTTCATAATCTTTAAAACGCAGTCCCCGTGCTCATGGCCAATTCATGAAACTCCGTCAAAAACTTCTTCGTAAGCACACCCGGCTTGCCATCGCCGATGATCCGCCTGTCTAAAGAAACCACCGGAATCACCTCCGCCGCGGTTCCTGTTAGAAAACATTCATCCGCGATGAAAATATCATAACGCGTGAGCGAACGCTCCACCACCCTGATGCCGAGCTTGTGAGCGATCTCAAGAATCACGCCGCGCGTAATCCCATCCAAGGCTCCATCCGAAATCAACGGCGTCAGCAACTCACCATTCTTCAGCAGGAAAATATTATCCCCGGTGCACTCCGCCACATAGCCCTGCTCGTTGAGCATCACCGCCTCCAACGCACCTCCTTGGATCGCCTCCACCTTCGCCATGATGTTGTTCAAATAGTTCAAACTTTTCACCTGCGGCATCAAAGCGGCCGGTGCCGGGCGTCTCGTCGCGCACGTGATGATCGCCAAGCCATTCTGATAATGCTCCTCGGGATACAACTTGATCGTCGATGCGATGATGAACATCGAGGCCTTCGGACAAAGATACGGATTCAAACCCAGCTCTCCCGCACCGCGAGTCACCACCAAACGAATGTAACCATCCCTCAACCCGTTGGCTGCGACCGTCTCACAAGTGAATTTGCAAACCTCCTCCTGTGTCCATGGCATGTTCAGCAAGATCGCCTTAGCCGAATCATACAAACGGTGAATGTGCTCCTCCAATCGGAACACCCGCCCATTATAAAATCGTATCCCTTCGAATATCCCATCGCCGTAAAGCAATCCATGATCGAAAACCGAAATCTTCGCCTCATGCTCATCCACCAACTTGCCGTCTAACCAAATTTTCATAATTTCTTCTCCCCAATCCTAGGCTGCACATCCTCCGTGGCAAGCGACAGATGAAAAAATAGAAGCGGAAATTTCAGTCCGCTAATCCTGCAAAAAACAGCCCCGCACCAATTAGCAAAAGCAAGCGACTTTCTGAAACCCAATTAGCGCTTGATGGGAGCTGCCATTTCGTCTCTATCTATTGTAGATTTTTAAAATATTTCCGATCCCCGTTCGCACCATCAAGCCATCAACATATCCCCAAACACACCACCATGAAGACCATCCTTCGTTTGATTCTCTGTTCCTTCCTCTTCCTCCCGTCGCTGTCGGCGGAGATTCCAAATTCCATACCGCACCAAGGTCGTATCGCCATGGACGGCGTCAACTTCAACGGGTTCGGCGAATTCAAGTTCCTGCTCTTTGCCGATCCCGATGAGGATCACGCCAGCGGAAACGAAACCGCGATCTGGTCCAACGCCTCGACTACCCCCGGAAACACCAACGAACCGGCCTCCGAGGTCTCCATCACAGTCACGAAAGGCCTCTACAGCACATGGCTCGGCGATACCGATGTCTCTGGAATGGCCGCGCTGCCCTCCTCCATCGAGCCTCCCGCAGGCTCAAGACTCTACCTCCGCATCTGGTTCCGCGGCGACTTCAGCGACCCCGAAGATCCCGATGCCTTCCAAGCCCTCACCCCCGACCAAGCCATCGCCGCCGTCCCCTTCGCACTGCACGCCAACAAGGTGGCCGATGGAGCCGTGACCGCCGAATCCATCGCCGATGGCACCATCACATCCGGAAAACTCGCCGATGGCGCTGTGACTTCAGGCAGCCTCGCGGACGATGCTGTAACCGAAGAGAAAATCGCACTCGGGGCGGTGACACAATTAGGTGTCCCAGGACAACCTGGGAGCATTACGCCCA
>JBGSRM010000262.1:0-5890 GCA_041737575.1 Akkermansiaceae bacterium | reverse complement strand
CCCCAACAACTCACCGCCATCCGCGCCGCCCTCGACACAAATGCCACTCCACTCTCGTCCGCCGATAAACTCAACATCCACCTAACTCAGCTCAACTGCATCTCCTGCCACCAACGCGACGACTTCGGCGGCGTCCACCCCACCCGCGACTCCTACTTCCACTCCACCGAGGAAGCTCTCGGAAACGAAAGCCGCATCCCACCCCCGCTCACCCTCGCCGGCGCAAAACTCCGCCCCGAATGGATCAACAAAGTCCTCTACGAAGGCGAAACCGTCCGCCCCTACATGACCACCCGCATGCCCCTCTTCGGCAACGACGCCCTCGACGGCATCACCAAACTCTTCTCGGAAAACGACAAACTCCTACCCTTCGACTTCCCCCCCGTCCCCAAAGAATCCGAACCCATGATCCGCGACGGCGGCCACATGCTCCTCGGCGATCAAGGCCTCTCCTGCATCTCCTGCCACAACTACAACGGCATCGAATCCCCCAGCATGAAAGGCCTCGACATCATGACCTCCTACCAGCGCCTCCAACCCGCATGGTTCAACCAATTCATGCGCAACCCCGCACACTTCCGCACCGGCATCATCATGCCCTCCTACTGGCCAGATGGAAAAGCCATCCAAACCGAAATCCTAAACGGCGATACCGACCTCCAACTCCAAGCCCTCTGGAACCAATTCTCCCTCGGCCGCTCCGCCCGCGACCCATCCGGCCTCCGCGCCGCCGACCCTGAACTCCTCGTCACAGACAAAACCCGCACCTACCGTGGCCGCAGCACCGTCGCCGGCTACCGCGGCATCGCCGTCGGCTTCCCCGGCGGCCTCAACTACGCCTTCAACGCCCAAACCGGCGCCCTCTCCTCCCTCTGGACAGGAAAATACATCACCGTCGGCTGGCGCGGCCAAGGCTCCGGAAACTTCACCCCCGCCGCAAAAAACATCCAGCTCCCCCAAGACGTAGCATTCCTCACAGAACTCCCGCAAATTTGGCCCCTCCACCCCATCCGCACCAAAGAAAACCCCGTCAACCCAGACCCCGAATACCCCCGCCAACACGCCTACGCCTTCGAGGGCTACACCATCGCCGATAACGGCACTCCCACCTTCCGCTACCGCTCCGGCAACATCTCCATCGAGGACACATCCAACTTCGCCTCCGACAAAGACAAACCCCACCTAATTCGCACCCTCACATTCAAAACACAAAAAAAACAATCCCTCTGCTTCCGTCCGCTCTCAGGTCAAATCACCAAGTCCCCCCCAAACTCATTCAAAACAGAGGACATACATCTCACTCCCTCATCCAAAAACATCAAATTCTCCGCTATGACCCGCCAAACCAACGCCGAAGATCTCGACGACGAACTCATCATCACCCTCGACCTCCCCGCCGGAACCTCAACCCTCACCCTCGACTATGCCCTCCCCTGAAAATCAAAAATCAAAAATCATCAATCGGAAATCATCAATCCTCCCCACCCACCCCATCTCTCTGGTCTCTGGCCTCTGGCCTCTGGTCTCTGGCCTCTGCCTTCTGGCTTCCAGCCTGAAGGCCGAAGAAGTCGGCGAACGCTGGGGCACCGCCGACCGCGAACGCGAACACTACCGCATCACCGAAATCCCCATCCCCAAAGACCTCGTCATTGAAGCCGGCGCCTTCTGCGACCTCCCCGACGGACGCATCGCCATCGGCACACGCCACGGCGATGTCTTCTACGTCTCCGGCCTCGACGACCCGAAACCCGAACCAAAATTCCAACTCTTCGCCACCGGCCTCGATGAAATCTTCGGCCTCGCCCACAAAGACAACGCCCTCTACGTCACCCACAGCGCCGAACTCACCAAAGTCACCGACACCAACAACGACGGCACCGCCGACCGCTACGATGTCCTCTCCGACGCATGGGGCTACGGCACATACCACGAATACGCCTTCGGCTCCAAGTTCGACAAAAACGGCAACCTCTTCGTCGCCCTCGGCCTCTCCAGCTCCTACCACTCCCAAGAACTCTTCCGCGGCTGGGCCTTCAAAATCACCCCCGAGGGAAAATCCATCCCCATCGCATCCGGCCTCCGCTCTCCAGGCGGCATCGGCTTCAACGAAACCGGCGACCTCTTCTACATCGAATCCCAAGGCCCATGGAACTCCTCCTGCTCCCTCAAACACATCCGCGAAGGCTCCTTCACCGGCCACCCCATCAGCTACAACTGGTACAAATACGCACCCAACATGGGCCCCGCCCCCGCCGAGCCCACCAACGGCTCCACCGTCCTCGCCGAAAGTAAAAAAATCCCCCAGCTCGACCCCTACGCCGTCATCTTCCCCTACATCCGCATGGGCCGCTCGATCTCCGGCTTCGTCCTCGACGAAACGAAAGGAAAATTCGGCCCCTTCCAAAACCAAATCTTCCTCGGCGATTACACCCAATCCATCGTCCTCCGCGCCACCACGGAAAAAGTAAACGGCATCTGGCAAGGCGCTTGTTACCCCTTCCGCGAAGACCTCTCCACCGGCCTGCTCAACGTCCACTTCACCCCTAAAGGAAACCTCATCTCCGGCGGCACCAATCGCGGCTGGCCCGTCCGCGGCCTCAAACCCTACGCCCTCGAACGCATCGAATTCACCGGCAACACCCCCTTCGAAATCGAACGCATCACCATCAACCCCACCGGCTTCGACATCAAATTCACCAAACCCGTCTCCAAAGAAACCGCAACAAACCCCGCCAACTACAAACTCGCCACCTTCACCCACAAATACCACGGTGCCTACGGCGGCCCTGAAATCGACCAAACCAAACCCAACGTCACCTCCGCCACCCTCTCCGAAGACGGCCTCACCGCCACCATCTCACTCGACACCATCACCCAAGGCCACGTCCACGAATTCGACCTAGCCGCCATCCTCGATGCCGATGGCAAACCCCTCCTCCACACCTTCGCCTTCTACACCGTCAACGAAATCCCAAACCCATGAAACCCTTCCTCACCCTCCTTCTCATCGCCTCCTCCGCCCTAGCCGCCCCCAAAGGCAGCATGACGAATCCCGATTTCACCAAAGGAGATCCCATCCCCGCCGGTGCAAATCACGACTGGACACTCGGCGCCACCGGAACCCGCGGCTGGATGTATTCCGAAAAACTCTGCACCTCCGATGCACGCCAGATCCGCATCACCAAGGTCGATCCCAAATCCCCCGCCGATGGAAAACTCGAAGTCGGCGACGTCATCCTCGGGGTCGGCGGAAAACCATTTTCCTACGACCCCCGCACCGAGCTCGGCAAAGCCCTAACAGCCGCCGAAGCCGCCGATGGCAAACTTTCCCTCACCCGCTGGAAAAACGGCACCACCGATGAAGTCGTCCTACAACTCCCCGTCCTGGGCACCTACAGTAAAACCGCCCCCTACAACTGCGAGAAATCAAAAAAAATCCTCCAAACAGGCTGCGAAGCCCTGGCCGCACGCATCCAAAACGATCCCAACTACGCCCGCCAAAACCCCATCCCTCGCTCCCTGAACGCCATCGCCCTGCTCGCCAGCGGCGATCCCAAATACATGGATCTCATCAAAAAGGAAGTCGAGTGGGCGAAAGGTTTTTCCGCCGATAGCATGGCCACCTGGTACTACGGCTACGTCATGATGCTGCTTGCCGAATACACCATGGCCACAGGCGACGCCTCGGCGATAGCTGGACTTGAAAGACTCGCCATGGAGGCATCGAAAGGCCAGAGCAACGTCGGTTCATGGGGACACAAGTTCGCAACTCCCGATGGCCGTCTTTACGGCTATGGCATGATGAACGCACCGGGCATCACTCTAACAAACGGATTGGTTTTGGCGAAACTTGCCGGCGTCAACAAACCCGAACTCGACCTCGCCATCGAACGCAGCACGAAGTTGCTTCGTTTCTATAAAGGCAAGGGCTCCATCCCATACGGCGATCACAACCCATGGATTCAAAACCACGATGACAATGGCAAAAACGGCATGGCCGCCGTTTTGTTCAACCTCCTCGGCGAAACAGAAGAAGCCGAATATTTTTCCCGCATGAGCCTTGCTTGCCACGGCTCCGAACGCGACACCGGCCACACCGGAAACTTCTGGAACATGACATGGGCCATCCCCGGCGTCGTCCAATCCGGTCCTCAAGCCACAGGCGCATGGATGCACGAATTCGGCGCATGGTCGTTCGACTTCGCACGCCGTTGGGACGGAGCATTTCCTCACCAAGGCCCGCCACAGATGGGCCCGGACAGCACGCGCGGTTGGGACAGCACCGGGGCTTATTTGCTCGCATACGCCATGCCTCTCAAAGCCATCACACTCACCGGCAAACGTCCGAGCAACATTCCCCAGCTCGATGAGAAAAGCGCGCAAGCCATCATCATCGATGGTCGCGGATGGTCGAACAAAGACCGCAACAGCGCCTACGATTCACTCACTGGCGATGAGCTTTTTGAAAAACTCGGCAGTTGGTCACCCATTGTTAGAGACCGCGCGGCCATGGCTCTGGCCAGGAAAAAAGATGTTCCTATCGACAAGTTGATCGAACTCCTGGATTCCCAAAATCTCCACGCCCGCTACGGCGCCTGCGATGCCATCGGAATGCTGAAAGCCGCCTCCGCCGTTCCCGCACTCGTCAAAACCCTCAAACACGAGGACATGTGGCTACGCATCAAAGCCGCCGAGTCACTCGGAAAAATCGGCGATCCCGGAATGGTCGCCTTGCCGGAACTCCTCACCATGTTGGCAAAAGGCGAGTCTCCAAGCGATCCACGTGCGATGGAGCAACGCTTCCTTTCCTCGGTCGTCTTCGGCCAAATGCTGAAAAAATCCATCGATGGCGTGGATCGCGCCCTGCTCCAAAAAGCAATCGAAGCCGGACTGAAAAACCAGGATGGCCGCGCGCGCTCCGCAGTCGCAGGCATCTATTCCAAATATAAGTTTGAGGAAATCGAGCCGCTGCTTCCCGCCATCTATGAAGCGGTTGATAAGCCCGCGCCCAGCGGCGAAATGTTCGCTGCCGGTGTCCGCCTTGCCGGTTTGAATTTGTTAGCCAAACACAAGATCCGCGAAGGCCTGCCACAAATCATCAAGGTCATGGACATCCAATCCTGGGGCAAAGGGAACCGCATTCCTAGTTGTCTCGATGCCCTCGAAGCCTACGGCCCTGCCGCAAAATCCATTCTCCCCGATCTCCGCCAACTCGAACAAGATCTCCTCAAACACGGCGAAGCCAAAAACCTAAAAGGCCACGCTGACCGCCTCAAAGCCATCATCCAAAAAATCGAATCCTCCAAGGAAACGGCGGAACTCCGCTCCATCTTGTGAATCCGGCGCTTCTCCCTGCACGCATTTCTCATAGCCAACTCCAATTTTTCGATCTAGCTTCTAAGAATAAAACTCGACCCATGAATCCAGATTCTTATCGCAAAAAATCCTCCAAACTCGGCTTCACCCTGCTGGAAGTCCTCATCGTCATCGCCATCATTATCGTCCTCGCCGTCGGTGGCTTGTATGGTTATGGAAAATATATGGATGGCGCCCGCCAAAGCAACGCGATCAGCACCATGCGGCAAGTCGGTACCGCAAGCGTAGCCTACTCCATCGAAAACAATGGCGACATCAACGTTTCACGTGTGGAAGGCGAAACCCTCGCCGAGCGCAGACCTGGAGTTTACGGTGGCGTCCAAATAAACGCCCCTTACGTCTCGGACTCTTTCTGGGGGCGTATGCAGCCTCATCTCTTTTCTGACATCCCCTACACCACACAAGCAAAACTCAGCGATGACCTAAAAAGCCGCGTTCTATCTCTCTTCAATGCCAAAGACACCACCTTTGCCGGTTCCTTCCAGAGTGGCACAAAAATCTATGGAGACGGCGC
>JBGSRM010000111.1:0-31368 GCA_041737575.1 Akkermansiaceae bacterium | reverse complement strand
GGGTTGATTCGTATTTTCGGGCTGAGGGTGAAACCGTTCATTGAGAAGCACTTGGAATGGTGTTTTGTGGCGGGAACGCTTTTGTTGATCGGGGGATTTGTGGCGATCAAGTTTTTGCATTGAGGGAGGAGAGCGGTTTTTTTTGACAAGGGGGTGGCGAAGAATTTATTTCGCTGCTCGCCGCAGGGGATTTTTCACAACAAGATAAAACAATGAGCACAGAAACGATCGAGAAGCATGTTTTTCAAGCTGAGATTCAGCAGTTGTTAGATTTGGTGGTTCACTCGCTATATACGGACAAGGATATATTTTTGAGGGAGTTGATATCGAACGCATCGGACTCGATGGAGAAGGTCCGGCATCTGGAGGGGACGGAGAAGAGCATCCGTGATGCGGGTGCGGAGCTGGAGATCACGCTGGAGGTGGACAAGGATGCGGGGACGGTGACTTTGATGGATCGGGGTGTGGGGATGACGCGCGAGGAGTTGATTGAGAATCTTGGGACGATCGCGCATTCCGGGACTAAGGCATTTTTGGAGCAGGTGAAGGCGACGGGAGGGAGTCCTGCGGGTTTGATCGGGCAGTTTGGTGTGGGATTTTACTCGGCGTTTATGGTTGCGGATCGGGTGGAGGTGTTTAGCCGATCGTGGAAGGAAGAGGGGGAGAGTTTGCGATGGGAGAGTGATGGCAAGACCGGTTATGAGATCGAGCAGGTGGATGATATGGCGCGCGGGGTGAAGATTGTTTTGCATTTGAACGAGGCGAACAAGGAGTTCGCGGATGAGTATCGGGTGAAGGGGTTGATTCAGCGGTATAGCAACTTTGTAGGTTTTCCGATTTTGATCGGAGGGAAGCGTGCGAACGAGGTTGAGGCGATCTGGTTGAAGGGGAAGAGCGAGGTTACGGAGGAGGAATACAAGGCGTTTTATCAGTTTGCGTGCAAGGCGTTTGATGAGCCGGTGTATCGGCTTCATTTCAGTGCGGATGCGCCGATTGCGATCAATTCCTTGATTTATGTGCCGGGTGAGAATCCGGAGCGGATGGGTTTTGGAAAGGTGGATGCGGGGGTGGCTTTGTATTGCAAGAAGGTATTGATTGATGCGGATCCGAAGGGGCTGTTGCCCGAGTGGTTGCGGTTTGTGAAGGGTGTGGTGGATAGTGCAGATCTGCCTCTGAATATTTCGCGTGAGACGATGCAGGACAGTGCGTTGGTGCGGAAGTTGAATGGGGTGATTACGAAGCGGATTTTGAAAATGTTTGAGAAGGAGGCGGAAGCGGACCCTGCGAAGTATCGTGATTTTTATAAAAAGTTTGATCGATATTTCAAGGAGGGGATTGCGACGGATTATGCGAACAAGGAGGCTCTGGCGAAGTTGTTGCGTTTTGAGAGTTCGATGACGGAGGCTGGAGAGGTATGTGGATTGGTTGATTATGTGGGGCGAATGAAGGAAGGGCAGGAGAAGATTTATTATGTGGTGGGAGCGGGGCGCGAGCAGATCGAGAGCGGGCCGTATGTAGAGGCTTTCAAGGCGCGGGGTCTGGAGGTGATTTATTTTACGGATGGGGTGGATGAGTATGTGGTGGATTCTTTGGGAGAGTTTGACGGGAAGAAGCTGGCATCTGTGCGTCATGCGGGTGTGGATTTGGAGGATATGGATAGTGGCGAGGAGAGTTTGAGTGAGGGAGAGGTGAAGGAGCTTTGTGAATTTTTGCAGGGTGAGTTTGGAGAGAGGGTGGCGAAGGTTAGCAGTGGCAAGCGTTTGGTGGATAGCCCGGTAATCGCGTTGGTGCCGGAGGATGGGATGAGTCCGCAGATTCGTCAGATGATGAAGGCGATGGATGAGAATTTCAAAGACGAGGTGAAGGTGGAGTTGGAGATCAATCCGCGACATGCGTTGATCAAGAAGCTGGCTGAGGCACAGAAGAATCAGCCGGAGCTTGCGAAGTTGGTAGCAGCGCAGATGTTGGACAGCGCGATGATTTCGGCGGGGCTGCTGGATGATGCGCGGGATATGATCCGGCGGATGAATGAGTTGATGGTGAGGGCGATGGGGTGATTGGTTTTCAGATTTGTAATATGTTCTGGCTCGACGGCGGAGCGAATGCTGTTGTATTAGTGATCTTCAAACCATGAAACACATCGCATTTTTGTTTGTGATTTTAACATCGGGTCTGCGATCCGAAACTACTTTCGTGCCGTGGTCTTATACGGAAAAGGATCTATTTCCGAGTGCGATCATATCAACTGCGACTGTTGATTGGAATGGGGAGGAGCAGAGGGCGGAGGACAAGAAGACGGAGGATGACGCAGAGCTGGAGGAGGGGGAGATTCCGGTGTATGGAGATGAGAACGGCTGGATCGGGGTGGAGCTTTCAGGGCTATCCGAGGGAGCCGTGGTGGAGGTCGAGGTTTCCGTGGACGGATTCATGAAGCCATCGAAATGGAAGGGCAAGATTGATGTTCTGGACGAGGAGGGAGGGGTGCATATTCTTCCGAAGGGTATCTGGAATTTCGCGGCGTTGCAGAAGGTGGATCAGCAGCAGCCGGTGAATGTGACTTTCAAGGTTTCCGTGGATGGAAAGGCGCTGAATGATCAAAATGAGACATATGTGATCAAGTCGATCAATGACTGTCCGTTTTATGTGTTGTTTGATGAGGAGGGTGAGGATTTCGAGGATTTTTCGTGGATGTTTTCGGCTTACGTGAATGAGAACCATCCTTGGGTGGATGGCATCCTGAAGGAAGCGATCAAAGGGGGAATGGTAAATTCGTTCACTGGCTACCAATCGGATGATACTGAAGAGGTGATGATGCAGGTTTTCGCGATATGGAATGTGCTTCAGCGGAAGGGGATCAAGTATAGTGACATTTCGACGACGACACCGAGCAAGTATGTGGTGAGCCAGACGGTTCGCTTTCTGGATCAATCGATTGAGGCCACCCAGGCGAACTGTGTGGACGGATCGGTTCTGATGGCGTCGATTCTACAGAAGATCGGCATTGAATGTTATTTGGTGATGGTTCCGGGGCATTGTTTCCTGGCTTTCGAGACAGGTGAAGGGGAGGATGATAAGATCGTGGGCTTGGAAACGACGATGCTCGGTCTGGATGATTTGGAGCCTGTTGAGAATTTGCCGAATTTGCCTGAGAAGAAGCTGACCAAAGGCTTTGAGGCGTCGTATCTGACTTTCAGCAATGCGATTGAGGCTGGCAATGAGGCGTTGGAGAAGCATGCGGAGGCGTTCGAGGATGGGAGTGATCCATCGATTCAACTGATTTCAATCAAGGAGTCGCGTGAGTTGGGGATAGCGCCTATTGCATTTGGGAAAAAGGATTGATTTCAAGAAGAAGGGATTGAAATTTCCTTCTCCGTATTGGGGGGGAATTTGGCGTGGTAGCTGCTTCATGATGAATTGGCCGGGGTTTGGAAAGAATGAGCGCTGGCTGCCCGTAAGGGGATAAACCCAAAAAACCCAATGCCAGACGTTTGCCTATATTTTCAGGTGCATCAGCCGCATCGATTGCTTGCTGGCGGGGTAGGCGGTAGGGATTTTGGTTTGGATCGGGAGATTTTGAATCGTGTGGCGGACAAGTGTTATCTGCCGGCGAACCGGATGTTCAAGAAGCAGATTGAGGAGAACCGAGGGCTGTTCCGTATGGCGATGTCTTTGACGGGGACGGTGATTGAGCAGTTTCGTGAGTTTCGTCCGGATGTATTGGAGTCGTTTCAGGAGTTGGTGGCGACCGGGTGTGTGGAGTTGATGGCGGAGACGTATTATCATTCGTTGGCGTGTGTGTATTCGGAGAGAGAGTTTGAGAGGCAGGTTGAGAAGCATTTAAATTTGATGGAGGAGTGTTTTGCGGTGAGACCGAGGGTTTTTAGGAACTCGGAATTGATTTATAGCAATGCGATTGCGGCGAAGGCGGAGAACATGGGATTCGAGGGGATATTGGCAGAGGGGACACCGGTGTTTACGGGTGTGAATTCGCCGAATTATGTGTATCGGGCGAAGGGTTCGGCGTGTATTTCGACGCTGTTACGGAATCATACGTTGTCGAATGATCTGGCGTTTCGTTTCTCGGATCCGAGGTGGAGCGGGTATCCATTGACGTGGGAAAAGTTTACGGGATGGGTGGGGCAGTCGCCGGGGGATGTGGTGAACCTTTTCATGGATTATGAATCGATTGGGGAGCACCAGAAGGAGGAGCAGGGGATTTATGAGTTTTGGCGGAGGGTGCCGGAGATTTTGATTGAGTCTGGGGCGCAATGGGTGACACCGACGGATGCGGTATCGATTTATTCGGCGAGGGATGAGTATGATTGTGGTGAGTTTACGTCGTGGGCGGATAGCGAGCGTGATTTATCGGCGTGGATGGGGAATTCGATGCAGGAGGAGGCGGCGGGGGCCTTGAAGGAACTGGAAAGTGTGGTGATGGAAAGTGGTAATGAAGAGTTGTTAGATGAGTGGGGGCATTTGCAGGCCTCGGATTTCCTTTATTGGATGTCGACGAAGGGAGGGACAGATGGGGAGGTGAGGAATTATTTTTCACCATATAAGAGTGCGGCGGAGGCTTATCGGGTATTTATGAGGGCGGTGGGTGAGGTAAGGGCTGAAAAGCTAAAATGCTGATGCTGGTTATATTTGGTTTGTAGGGGGCATGAGATCGGGGCGGTTTTTTTGGGTGCGAGCGAGGGCTTGTTTTTTGCGCCATTTATCGATTTCCGAGTGGTTTCCGGAGAGAAGGATTTCGGGGACTTTCATGCCGAGGAAGTCGGTGGGGCGGGTGTAGGTGGGAGCTTCTAACAGATTTGGGTTGGAGAAGGATTCGTCGATGGTTGATTGGGAATCGCCGAGGGCGCCGGGGAGGAGGCGGATGATGGCGTCGGATAGGACGGCGGCGGCGATGGCACCGTTGGTGAGGATGTAGTCGCCGATGGAGATTTCCTCATCGATGAGGGATTCGATGATGCGGTGGTCGATGCCTTCGTAATGGCCGCAGACGATGAGGAGGTGTGTTTCTGAGGAGAGTTGTTGGACGCGTAGTTGTTTGAGTGGTGAGCCCTGAGGGGACATGAGAATGACACGGGTGTTATCCTGTTTGAGGCTGGTGATGGCGGCGTGGAGGGGTTGGGGTTGGAGAACCATGCCGGGGCCGCCGCCGCAGGGGGAGTCATCGACGCGTTTGTGTTTGTCATTGGACCAGTCGCGGAGGTTGTGTGCGTGGATTTCGACGAGGCCAGCGTTGCGGGCGCGCTGGATGATGGAATCGCTGAGGGGTGCGATGGCGATTTCTGGGAAGAGGGTTAGGATGTCGATGCGCATGGATCATTCTTCCTGAGCAAGGAGTAAATGGAATTTTGTAATGATACGTGACGATGAATCCGGATCGAGTTGCCCCATGGGACGTAGGACATTTCGGTTGATGGGTCGAATCAGATCGCAGGCGACGATGAATTCTTTATCAGCCAAGATGATTTTCTCACGCAATGGGGTAAGAGAAATATCTGCCCGTAAGGGGCAGACCAACTGGGTGGGTATCGATGTGAGATCCGGGTGCTGAAGCCCAACGAGGTTTGGTTCTGAGCCCTTCTCGATTGAACAATAAAGTGGCAGTCTCATGCCTCTGAAATTGGGAATTGTGCGTTAATCGCAAGCGTTTCTCTTGCAACTTCAGGGGTATAGGCGGCCACCGCAGAAGCGTAGAATGCTTTTTTCTTTCTGCGTTCGGCCTCAGCAGCCACGAGTTCTCCTATAAAAACCGACTTGGGTTTTGATCCGCGCAATCGATCTACGAGCTGTATGGATGACTCATTTAATGTGAGTGATCGACGAAGACTTTTTTGAGACTTTTTTGCAACTTTCATGATGTATATATGTCTGGATCCGTTTTAGAGTCAAGGTTTCGCATGGTGTAATTCGTCATGCGTCTGCTTGGGATTTTCTCCAATGTTCGAGGCGTTCTTTGATGCGGCTTTCCAGGCCTTGTGTTCCGGGGTGGTAGTAGGTGCGGCCTTCCGTGAGGTAGGCTTGGGGGACGTAGTGGCCTTTGTAGTCGTGGGAGTAGAGGTATTTCATGGCTTCTTCGGATACGCCGGTGGTGCTGGTGAGTTTTTTTGAGGTGGGGGTGCGGAGGTGGGGAGGAACGGCGAGGGTGCGGCCGTTTTCGACGTCCTGGATGGCGGCGCCGAGGGCGGCGTAGGCGGTGTTGGATTTCGGTGAGGTGGCGAGGTAAACGGTGGCGTGTGCGAGGGGGATGCGGCCCTCAGGCATGCCGACGAATTCGAGGGCGTGATGGGCATCGAGTGCGACACGGAGTGCGGAGGAATCGGCGAGGCCGATGTCTTCAGAGGCGGCGATGACGAGTCGGCGTGAGATGAAGCGCGGGTCGTCGCCAGCGTGGAGCATTTTGGCGAGCCAGTAGAGGGCGGCATCTGGGTCGGATCCGCGGATGGATTTGATGAAGGCTGAGATCGTGTCGTAGTGGCCATCGTCACCGTAGTGGACGGCTTTGCGTTGGATGGATTCCTCGGCATCGGCGAGGGTGATGTGGATTGATGATTGTGGGTTTGAGTTCCCGGATGTTGTGTTGGAGGCGTAATTGATTGATGATTGATGATTGTTGATTTTTAATTTTTGATTTAACTCATGTTGAGGAAGGGATGCTAGTTCTAGTGCGGTGAGGGCTTTGCGGACGTCGCCATCGGAGAGTTTGGCCAGGTGTTTTAGGGCTTCGAGGTCTGCGGTGATGGAGAGGTTGCCGAGGCCGCGATCGGGATCGGTGAGAGCGCGTTGGAGGAGTTCTGCTATGTTGATTTCGGAGACGGGTTCGAGCTGGAAGATTTGGGAGCGTGAGACGAGGGGCGAGTTTACGTAGTAGTAGGGGTTGGGGGTGGTGGCGCCGATGAAGCGGACGGTGCCGCGTTCGAGGTGGGGGAGGAGGACATCTTGTTGGGCTTTGTTGAAGCGGTGGATTTCGTCGATGAAGAGGATGGTAGTTTCGGAGCGGAGGTCGCGGTGGAGTTTGGCTTGGGCGATTTTTTCACGGATTTCCGCGACGTTGGATTCGACGCCGTTGAGGGACTCGAAGCGTGAGCCTGTGGTTTTGGCGATGACGTTGGCAAGGGAGGTTTTTCCGGTGCCGGGCGGACCGTAGAAGATGAGGGATGTGAAGCGGTCGGCTTCGATGGCGCGGCGGAGGAGTTTGCCGTGGCCGAGGATGTGATCCTGGCCGAGGACTTCATCGAGTGTGCGCGGCCTCATGCGGGATGCGAGAGGCTCCTGGGTGGGGAGCTTGTCGGCTTTTGCTTGGGGTGTTGAGAAGAGATCGGACACGTTGTGAAAACTTTAAATTTTAAGCTTTAAACTCCAAGGGAAGAAATCATTTCAGTTTGCGAACTTTGATGCGGTTCCAGTAGGTGCGGTCGTGTTTGTCTTTGAAGGCAGATAGGAATTGATGGAGTTGGGAGGCGGTGGAGACTTTATTTCCGGCGACGAGGACTTCGTTGAGGCTGTCTTCCGTGTGGAGGGAGCGGACTATGGGGAAGTGTGCGAGGAGGTTTTTACGGACTTGGGATTGTTTGGTGCGGTGGCCTTTTCCGATGACGAGGTTGAGGACGAGGATGCCGTCGGGGGCTAGGGATTTGGCGGCGGTTTGTATCCAGTTGTGGTCACAGTGCTGGGAGCGGAAGACGTCGGTTTCGCCAGCTAGGTATAGGTCGTCGATGATAACGTCGAATTTTCGTTTGTTTTGGCGGAGCCAGGAGTAGGCGTCGGCGATGATGATTTCCGAGTGGGTGTGATCGAGGAACATTTCGTTGCGGGCGAGGTCGATGAGTTCGGAATCGAGGTCGATGCCGGTGAGGGAGGAGTTGGGTAGGAGGAGGCGGATGGTTCGGAGGGCGGTGCCACCGGCGACGCCGAGCATGAGGATGGAGGATGGTTGTGCGGAGGGGTGGAGGAGGGTTCCTGCGGCGATGAGATCCCATGCCAGGCCGGTGAGGTAGCGGTTTTTGTGGTAGGAGGCGTGGACGGCGCCGGCGACGCGGAACTCGGTGGCGAGTTGGGATTTCCATACGGAGATGGATTGGAAAGAGGTTTGAAAGTCGCGATATTTGCGCATGGGAGGTGATGGTATTGGTTTTGGAGGGGTGTGGTGAAGCGGTAATTTTTTCAGAGAAGGGTGGGAGCCTGCTTGACGGGGTGGAATTCTGTCGCCATATTTCTTTTCGCAACCGACTCCCGAAGTGTTGGGTGCTCTAAATTTTTTAACTTCCTCCATGAAAACCAAACTATTTCTTACATTTCCTTTGCTGTGCTGTTTCGCAATGACCTCTTGTTACGTGATACCTGATCCTCAAAAGGAAAAGCCGAAAGAAGAGGTCAAGAAGGATACGACATTGACGAGTGAGGAGCAGCAGAAGCTGGACGAGCAGCGTGCGAAGATGAAGGAGAAGGAGGAAGCTGAGAAGAAGGAGAAGGAAGCGCTTGTCGAGAAGGAGAAGGAAAAAGAAGGAGATACGACACCGAAGCCGCCTGATCGCAAGCCGGGTGATTATCCGTTTGCGAATCCGGTTCCTGGCAAGGAGGGATTTGTTTTCAGTCCATACAACAACAAGCTGGTGGACGTGAGGGACATACCGAGCGGCCAACTGGTGCGCGATCCGACGTATGCTGTGAGTGAGAAAAAGTTTTTCCGCGTTCCCTGAGGATGGTCATAACAAGTTTTTGTTAGATATTTTACAAATGCCGGATTCATGAGGATGGATCCGGTTTTTTTTTATGAGTGAGATGTTTCAAAAAATAGGAGTATTGGGTGGAGGATTGCTGGGAGGTTCCATTGAGCTGGCATTGCGTGGGAAGGCGGATGTGCGGTTGTGGTTCCGGAAGGCGGAGGCTGCGGTAGCCGCGCGTGATTGCGGATACAAGGGGGCGAGTGCCGAGTTGTCCGAGGTGGTGGAGGGTTGTGAGCTTTTGATTTTGGCGGTGCCGGTGGGGGCGATGGCGCAGTTGTTAGAGAAGGCGGTGGAGGCGGGTTTGCCAGCGGGGTGTTTGGTGACGGATGTTGGTTCTGTGAAGGGGGCGGTGCATACAGGGATGGCGCGGGTACTTGGTGGGACTGGGCAGGTTTTTATCGGGAGTCATCCGATGGCGGGTTCCGAGAGGAATGGGTTGGGGGCGGCGAGGGCGGATTTATTTCAGAATGCGGCTTGTTTGATGACGAATGATGATGGTGCGGCGGAGGAGATTTGTGCGAGGTTGGAGCATTTCTGGAAAATATTAGGATGCAGGACGTATTGGTTCACGGCATCGGAGCATGATGAGATTGTGGCGAAGATCAGTCATTTGCCTCATGTGACGGCGGCGGCGACGGCGTTGAGTTCTTTGGAGGATGCGGTGGAGCATGGTAGTTTGGCTGGCGGAGGGTTGCGGGATACGACGCGGGTTGCGGGTGGGAATCCGGAGATGTGGGCGGAGATACTGATGGAGAATCGCGAGGCGGTGATGGGACGTTTGCGAGATAACATCGGCAGGTTGCATGAAATTCTTGCCTTGTTGGAGGGTGGCGACCTAGAAGCAACGCGTGATTGGTTGGCGGCGGCGAAATTGCTGCGCGACACGCTTTCATAAAATTTTCCGAGAATTCATCCATGTCCACGATCCGAGTCAGAGCCATTTCCTCGCTACAAGCAGAATTCAGTGTGCCGGGAGACAAGAGTGTGTCGCATCGGTCGGCGATTTTTGGAGGTTTATCGGATGGGGTTTGTGAGATTTCCAATTTTCTGCCGAGCGAGGATTGTGTGAATACGCTGAATGCGATGCGGGCGTTGGGGGCGGGTGTCGAGGTGTTGGAGGAGATGGATGGGTATGGGCCGGTGAGGTTGCGGATTCATGGGAGGTCGATGAAGTTGAGCGCGCCTGAGTTTCCGATTGATTGTGGGAATTCCGGAACCGGGATGAGGTTGTTGGCTGGCTTGTTGGCAGGGCAGGAGTTCGGATCGGAGTTGTTTGGGGATGCGTCGTTGTCTTCGAGACCGATGGGAAGGATTACGGTTCCATTGACGGAGATGGGTGCGAGGTTTGAGACGATGGGGGAGAAGCCAGGCTGTGCACCGTTGCGAATTCATGGGGGGAAGCTGAGGGGGATTGATTATGAGATGCCGAGGGCATCGGCGCAGGTGAAGAGTGCGGTTTTGTTGGCGGGATTGTTTGCGGAGGGTGAGACGAGTGTGACACAGCCATCGGTGACGCGTGATCATACGGAGCGGATGATGGAGGCGTTTGGTTTGAAATGTAAGACGGCGGGGAATCGGATTTCGGTTACGAGCGGTCAGGTGCCGCGGGCATGTGATTTCCGTGTGCCGGGAGATATTTCATCGGCGGCGTTTTGGTTGGTTGCGGCGGCGGGGATGAAGGGATCGCGTTTGTTGCTGAGGGATGTGGGATTGAATGATACGAGGACGGCGGTTGTGAAGGTTTTGGAGAGGATGGGAGCGCAGATCGTTGTTAGAGAGGTTGGGATGGGTGGAGAGCCGATAGGTGATATTGAGATAAGGGGTGCGGCGTTGCGTGGGACGAGTTTGTTGTTAGAAGAGATTCCGAATTTGATTGATGAGATTCCAGTGATTGCGGTTGCTGCCGCGTTGGCCGAGGGGGAAACGCATATCCGCAATGCGCGGGAGTTGCGAGTGAAGGAGACGGATCGGATTACGACGACGGTTGAGAATTTACGGAAGATGGGTGTGGAGGTTGAGGAGTTTGAAGACGGGATGGTGGTGCGTGGCGGGAGGCCGTTGAAGGGGGCTGAGATCGACTCGCACGGGGATCACCGGATTGCGATGGCGTTTTGTATTGCGGGACTTTTTGCCAAGGGTGAGACGGTTGTTCACAACACGGATTGCATCAACACATCGTATCCGGGATTTGCGCATCATTTGGATGCGATTTTGCGCGAGCGAAGTGATGTGGAGGATTACAAGTTACCCCTGAAAGTGAGATGACGTATCATGCGATTGCGATAGACGGGCCTGCAGCATCTGGCAAAAGCACGATGGCGCGTATTTTGGCGAAGCGGCTTGGTTTGGTGATGGTGAATTCCGGGGCGATGTATCGGGCGGTGACGTGGAAGGTTTTGGAGGAGAATATCGATCCGAAGGATGCCAGGGGCGTGGTGGAGTTGTTAGAAAAGATGGATATCCGATGCGGGCGGGAAGGGATGTTTTCGACAATCGAGATCGATGGTGTGAATCCTGAGGCGTTTTTGCGGGAGCCGAGGATCAATGAGAATGTTTCGATTGTATCGGCGATACCGCAGGTGAGGGAGAAGTTGGTGAGGTTGCAGCGAGAGTATTTAACGAAGACGCATGTGGTGATGGAGGGTCGTGATATCGGATCGGTGGTTTTTCCTGAGACGCCGTTCAAGATTTACATGGATGCTTCGGCGGAGGTGCGGAACAAGCGTCGATGTGTGGATGGGGAAGTGGATTCCGTGGAGAAGCGAGATGCGGCTGACAGTTCGAGGACGACCGCGCCGTTGAAGGTGGCGGAGGGGGCGGCGGTTTTGGATACCTCCGGGTTATCGCTGGAAGATGCGGTTGAGGAGGTGTTGAAGATTTTGGGAAGGCAGGGTTTTCCGGGATTGGAGGCCAGGAGTGGCGATGTGGAGGATGCCCCAATCGGGGTGATGCGTTGGATTTATTGGTTGGGTTGGTTGTCGTTCGGGGCGGCTTATCGGACCTTGTTTGGCTTGCGGGTGATTGGGGGGGAGAAGTTGATTCTATCGGGGCCGGTGTTGGTGGCGTCGAACCATCAGAGTTATTTGGATCCACCGTTGATAGGGAATTTGTACAAGACGGAGATGGTATTTTTCGCACGGAAGACCTTGTTCAAGGGTTTCGGGAAGTGGTTGTATCCGCAGTGGAATGCGATTCCGATAGATCAGGAGAAGCCGGACATGAGTTCGATGAAGACGGTCATACGAAAACTGAAGGAGGGTTGGCGTGTTTTGGTATTTCCCGAGGGTGCCAGGACTTTGGATGGAGAGATCGGGGGGGCTGCGCCGGGAGTGGGGATGATTGCTGCGAAATCAGGTGTACCGATACAACCTGTCCGAATTTATGGAGCGCGAGAAGTTTTGCCGAGGGGTTCCTCGAAAATCAGGTTTGCGCGAATTGCCGTGAAGGTGGGTGAGCCGATTTATCTGACAGAGGACGATATCAAGCGGTATTCCGCGAAGGGTGGGTATGAGCAACTGGCGAATCGCATCATGGATGCGATCAAGGCCTTGTGATGGGAATCAGTAGACCGGGTATTCCGTGTCGTCGGATTCGTAGGGTGAGGTTGTTTCGTAGGATTCGGTTTGATCGCTTCCGGAAACAGGTTCGATGACACCGATGCCTTTATCGCGAGCTACGTAACCGATGGCTCCCCCGATGAGGAGGGGGACACAGGAAGTGGCGAGTATGCTAAAAACACAAGCCACGAGCATGAAGAACAAGCGGCGCATTTTTTTGAGAGAGAAATCTTAGTTCGTTTTTTTGATCGGATTGGTTACGCGATAGCCTTCGTCGTGGGCGACGTAGCCTGCTGCCGCGCCAAGGGCGAGAGGAACGCAGGAAGTGAAGCCGAGTGTTACGAAGGCTGCGAGAGCGATGAGTGCGAATTTTGTAAGTTTCATATTTGTTGGTTTGTTAGTTAGAGGATGTAATTATGGGGTTGTTTATGTAATGAATCAATAGGGTAATTACCCACCTAAAGCTTCCGAGATGGCTTTGGTGAGTTCGTCGCTATCGGGTTTTGTGGTGGAACCGAAGCGGGCGATGGGTTTGCCGGTTTTATCGATGAGGATTTTGTTGAAGTTCCATTTGATGTCACCGGGGAGGGCACCTTCTTTTCCGACGATGGCTTTAAAGAGGGGGTGCTGGTCATTTCCTTTGACATGGACTTTGTCCATGATGGGGAAGGTGACATTGAATTTGGTGGAGCAGAATTCCTGGATTTCATCGATGGATCCCGGTTCTTGTCCGCCGAAGTCGTTGCAGGGAAAGCCGAGGATTACGAGGCCGTTATCCTTGTGATCGTCGTAGAGTTTTTGGAGGCCGGTGTATTGTTTGGTGAAGCCGCATTTGGAGGCGACGTTGACGATGAGGACGACTTTTCCTTTGTAAGCGGCGAGTGAGGTTTCTATTCCTTCCGCGTCATTAAAGGGGATTGTTGAGATGTCGGTTGCGTAGGCGGAAGAGGAGGCAACGATGGCGGGAACTAGGAATCTTTTAAACATGTTTTGAGGATAAAGCTAGTTTGTGAACTCGCAAGGTGGGAAATGGTTATTTCTCGTGGACGGGATGGTTTGGAAGGGGTTGACAATCGTGGCGGGGACGCTTGGCTGGTTGGTGTGCGAAAGTTTGAAATACCTGAGTCCGGACCGAAAAGGAAACTGTTGGATGCTGCGGAGAGATATGTAGTGGATAAGGGTTTTGATTTGGTTTCCGTGAGAGATATTACGGGTGCCGCAGGTGCAAATGTGGCGGCGGTGAATTATCATTTCGGGAGTAGGGAGGGGTTGATGGCGGCAGTGGTGCAGCATGTCATGGAGCCGTTGAATGAAGAGCGGTTGAGGGTGCTTGGTGGTTTGAAAGGTGGGATGGAAGAGATTGTAGGTGGGTATGTGAGGGGGGTGTTTGGGGCGGCTGCGGCGAGCGGGATGGATCTGATGTTTTATATGAGACTTGTGGGGAGAGTTGTTGTTTTGCCGGATGAGGCTTTGGTGGCGGAGATGGCGGAAGCGCGAGGGGTGGTGAGCGAGCGATATTCCGAAGCGATTGTTAGAAATATTTCCAAAGGCCGGGCGGATGAGGTGGACTTGGCGTGGCGATTTTATGAAATGGGTTTGGGGCAGGCTTTGGTGAATTTGCGAGAAGGGGATGATGCAGCGGTGTTGGCGGGGCAGTGGATTGATATCGGTGTCCGTATTTTCGGACAGGTGAAAGAGGGAGGAAAGGCGAAAAAGGCGGATAATCAGGGGATGCTTTTTGATTTTTGAGGAGATTCAACTTGAGGCAAGGGTTTGCCATTTGGGTAACGCCACCAGATCCAGGCTTTCGTGAGGTGTTTGCGGATGTCCTCGGCGACTAGATATGAGCTTGGGATGAGGAAGAGGGTGATGATGGTGGCGAAGAGAATGCCGAAGGCGAGGGAGGTGGCCATGGGGATGAGGAGCTGGGCTTGAAGGGAGCGATCAAATAGCAGGGGAAGGAGGCCGACGAAGGTGGTTGCGGAAGTGAGGAAGATGGGGCGGAAGCGGCGGGTTCCAGATTGGATGACGGCTTCGAAAAGGCCGATGCCCGAGTCTTTTTTCTGATTGATGAAGTCAACCATGACGAGTGAGTCGTTCACGACGACGCCGGCGAGGGCGAGGATGCCGAAGATGGAGAGGTAGGAGGGTGTGATGTCCATGATGATGTGGCCGAAGAGCGCGCCGATGGCGCCGAAGGGAACGGCGAGGAGGACGAAGATGGGTTGGTAGAGTGAGCGGAAGGGGATGGCGAGGAGGGCGTAGAGAGCGAAGAAGAGGGCTAGTCCGCCGATGATGGTGCGTTGTTTTGTTTCTTCGTGATCGGCGACGTAGCCGGAGTATCGCCAGGAGAGGTTCGGGTGTTTGTCGAAAATGCGGTCGAGTTCCGAGGAGAGAGTTTTGGAGATGGCGACGACATCGACGGTTTCGTCCACGGGTTCCGCGAAAACTTGGTTTACTTGTAGTCCATCGATGCGTTCGATTCTTGAACGTGCTTTTTCGAAGCGTGCGTTGGCGACGCTATGGAAGGGTGCTTCGCCGCCGGAGGGTGTGCGGATGCGGAGATGGTCGAGGGTGGCGAGGGAGCCACGCATGGCGAGAGGCATGCGAAGCATGACGCGGACGTCGTCGCGTTCGCGTTGGATGCGTTGGGCTTGTTCGCCGAAGAATGCGCTGCGGACCTGGCGGGCGAGTTCGCGTTGGGTGAGTCCGAGGGCTTCGCCTTCGGGGCGGATGGTGATGAGTAATTCGTCGTTCGTGCCGCCAGCGAAGCTGTAGGCACTTTCGATACCGTCGTAGGATTCAAGGAGTGCCACGACTTCGCGCACTACCTGATCTTTTTCATCCGTGTCGGGGCCGCGGACTTCGACGGTGAGGGATTTTTCCTCGTCATCGGAGCCCCTGCGCTGGCCACGGTCACCGGAGATCGAGAAGTTGTTGGCATCTGGTATTTCCCCAACGAGTTCGGTCCAGCGTGCTGCGATTTCCGAATTTTTAGGGCCCGGGACGGAGCGTTCTGCGGGGTCTGTGACGCCGATGACGACGTAGCCTGAGCTGGGGTCGAAGTCGTTGCGGTGGGGGAAACCGCCGGAGGAGGAGAGAACGTCTGTGATGAAGGACTTTCCGGTGCCGGGGTCTGTGAATTCTTTTTTTACCTGATCGAGAGCGGCGACGATTTGTCGTGTGCGAACATCTGTAGCATCGATATTTGCATCGCGGGACATATTGACCATTGCAACGATGCGGTTTTGATCGATGGAGGGCATGTTGACGAAGCCCATTTTTCCTGATGTGAAGTAGCCGATGGATGCCAAGGCAAAGGCCATGAAAATCGAGACGGTGATGTATCTGTGCTTGGTGGCGGCACGGAGGGCTGGATCGTAGAGTTTATCGACGAATAATTCTAGGCTATCGGCGATGCGTTTTTGGAAGCGCGCGAAGAAGTTGAGGCGGGTGCGTTGGACGCGTATGTGTTTCAGGTGGCTGGGGAGGGCGAGTTTTGACTCCAAGAGAGAGAAGAGAAGGACGGCGGTGACGACGGGAGGGATTTGTTTGGTGAAGGAGCCGTAGAAGCCATCGAAAAACATGAGGGGGATGAAGGCGACGATGGTGGTTAGAGCGCCGAAGGTGACGGGAGTGGTGATTTCTTTGGTGCCTTCGACGGCGGCTTCGAGGGGGTCTTCGCCCTGGCGGAGGCGGTAGTAAACATTTTCCGCAGTGACGATGGCGTCATCCACGACGAGTCCGACAACGATGATGAAACCGAAGATGGACATCACGTTCGCGGTGATGCCGAGGTATGGCATTACGATGAATGCACCGGCGAAGGAGACGGGGATGCCGAGGGTGACCCAGAAGGCGAGCATGGGGCGGAGGAAGAGGCCGAGGACGATGAGGACGAGCAGTCCGCCCTGGAGCATGGATGTGAGAAGGGTTCCGAGGCGGCCTTCGAGTTCTTCAGAGGAGTCGTCCCATTTGATGACGGAGATGCCTTCGGGGAATTTTTGGTCGGCGCGTTCTATGTATTCTTTGACTTTGATGGCGATATCGAGGGCGTTTTCGTCGCCTAGGCGGAGGACTTCGACGAGGAGGCAGGGTTTGCCGTTGAAGCGGAGGATTTTTTTGTTTTCCTCAAAGCCATCGGAGACTTTGGCGATGGTTCCGAGTTTGACTTCCGAGCCGTTGCGGTTGCGGATGACGATGTTTTCGAATTCCTCGCTGTTGTATGCCTGACCTTTGGAGCGGATGGTGAGGCGGCCTTCATCGGTGAAGATGCGGCCAGCGGGGAGGTCGATGGATGAGGTGCGGATGGCTTCGCTGAGGTCTGCGAAGGTGAGGCCGTAGTCGCGTAGGCGGCGGGGATCGGCTTCGATGCTGATTTCGAGGGGGGAGGTGCCGAGGACATTGGCTTGGGAGATGCCCTTCATGGCGGTGAGGTCATCGCAGACGGTGCGGGCGGCAGAGAGGAGGTCGGCCTCGTCCATTTCAGCGACGACGGCGACTTTGATGACATCGAACCAGAGGTTGCTATCCGGTATGGCTACTTCGGGGGGATCGATTTCATCAGGAAAGCTCTGGATACTATCGACGCGGGTTTTTATTTCCTCGCGGAGGTTTTGGAGGTTATGGCCGGGATTGGTGATTACAAAGATCCGTGCGGAACCGGTATCCGCGCGAGACTGGATGGATTGGATGCCGGAGAGGCCTTCGAGGGCGGATTCGATGGGGAGAACAACGGCTTTATCGACATCCTCGGGGCTGCCTCCGCGGTAGTTCACGGTGATGAAGATGCGATCTGGCTTGAGGGAGGGCTGGACCTCGAAGGCAACTTTATTGGCAACCGACCATAATCCCCAGGCGAGTATGCCGAAGAGGAGAAAGTTGGCGGCGATGTCGTTACGAGCGAACCAGCGAATCATCAGGAATTGGGAAGAGGATAGGAAATTTGGCTTAAGACAGGTTTGAGGATTGTGATTGGGAAACTAGTGAACGGAAGGCTTAAACTTTATCTGTCAAAAAAGCACCTCAGGCAGACGTAGCGATTAGATTACCTGAAAATAGTCACGGTCAAAGCCAAAGTGCTGCAGCTTTTTTAACTTCCCTACGTGATCGCTTGACCAGCCCCCATCATGCTGAGTGAGGATTTACTTCATGATTTTCGCTTCCATGACTAAAAGCTCGATGAGTGGGTTTGGATCAAGCAGTCCGTGGGGGTGGTGGTCGCCGTTTTCTTTGGGGAAAAGTTTTATACGGCCTTTGTTTTGTTCCCAGAACTCGACGAGTTTTGCGGCGTTGTCTTCGTAGGGGACGGTGCGGTCGGCGGTGCCGTGGCAGGAGATGAGGAGGACATCGGCCTTGATGGCGGGGAGGAGGTTATCGGTGGGTTGGATGGAGTTTTTCAGGGCGGATTCGTCGTCGGGGAAGCCGAACTCGGTTTTGTATTTCGCCCAGTCGCCTTTGCTGCCGTTGCTTTTTTTGGAGAGTTGGAAACCGCCGGGCCAGGAGCGGATGTCGCAGACGCCGTTGTCGAGATAGAGGACACTGGCGCGATCCGGATGCAGGCGGAGCCATGCGTTGACATAAAGGCCGCCGCGAGAGATGCCGAGCAGGGCTGGTTTTGCGGAAAGGCCGCGTTTTTCGTGGAGTTCGGTGTAGAGTTTTTCCCAGACGGCCATGGCGTTGGGGGAGCCGAATTTGTTGCTCTGTGAGACATAAGCGACGTGCCAGCCTTTTTCGACGAGGCCGAATTCGAGAGATTTGAGGTGA
Source organism: Akkermansiaceae bacterium (assembly GCA_041737575.1). Taxonomy (GTDB): domain Bacteria; phylum Verrucomicrobiota; class Verrucomicrobiia; order Verrucomicrobiales; family Akkermansiaceae; genus Luteolibacter. The sequence continues at coordinate 13,310 of JBGSRM010000111.1, read as the reverse complement.
CCTGCGAATTCACCGATCCAGAGCCATGGTTTTCCCTCTGCGGGGGTGGTAGGGATTTGTAAGGAGACATTGGCTCCATCGATTTGAAATTTTTCCGTGGTGCCTGCGTGAGAGGTGTTGAAGAACGGGAGACAAGCGAATGCGAGGAGGAAGAGAGATTTCATGGTGATGCGGGATGATAAGAGACAGGAAGCCTGCGTGGAAAGGTCAGAATGCATCGCTGGAAGGAGAAGGGTGGGTAAAGTGGCGGAAGAGTGATCGGTTTGGGCTTTACGCGAGGGGTTGAGTGGCTAGACAGGGGCGGCGCGTAGTTTTTTATGCGTCAGACAGACTAACCACAAAAAGACATGGATATTCAAATTGCGACACTTTGCGACTTTGCCGCCGACTATAACGGCAAGCTGGTCATTTCAGGAACTTTCGATACCTTGGCGGCGCGTGCGTTGCCGGTGGTACATCCGGCGTGCGCGCTTGCGCTTCGCTTCTGCTTCACGCAGGAGGATGTGGGCCGCCACAAGCTTTCGATCAACATCATCAATGAAGATGGTGAGTCATTGGATCCGAACAACATGCCGATTGAGCCGGAGTTTGAGGTTCAGTTGCCGAAGGATGTTCCTTTCAACACGAGAAACATCGTGATGAATTTGCAGGGACTTCGTTTCAATGAAGAGGGTATTTACTCGATCGATATCGGCTGTGACGGGGAGGTTCTTGTGCGTTTGCCACTGCGCGTGGTCAAAGTGAGTCCGCAGGGGTCTGCGAACTGATCTGAGACGATACGTTTCCTTTTTTCAAAGCACCTCCCCGGTTCGGGGGGGTGTTTTTTTGTGATTGGGCAGGTGTATCGTCATACAGGGACACGCACTGCGTTGACTCTGGAATGCAGTTGATGGAATCAAATCGTAGAGCCAAACAGCGCCATTTGTATCGACACCGAGTGTGTTGAGTTTAAGGTGGAAGGAAGGAATTTGTAACATTTGAAACGTATATCGACACGAATGGCTGGGTGGCTGTGTTTGGTGTGCGCGTTGGGTGCGGTTTTCTTGTTACGGCCTGGGGTGGATGAGGAAAAAGATGATTCGGTGGCTGTTGATCGAAGCCGGATGACAAAGCCGAATTCAAGGGATCGAGATGAAAGGGAGATAGGCAAGAAGAACCCCCGTGTGGAGTTTGAGGCAGCCAGGAAGCGGGGGATGACGGAGGAGGAGGTGCGGAAAGTGGTCGAGGATTATTATGAGGCAACAGCTTACGAGGACCAGCCCGAAAGACCGGTGGAAGTTGTTTTGTATGAAATGAGAGAGAAGAAATTGAACCTCTATCTCGATGCACTGGCAGAAGGCTTCAATCTTACGGAGGAGCAGAAATTGGAAGCGCAAGCAAAGCTGCCTACACTTGCGGCACAGCATGTTGATAGACTGCTGCTTCTCGATACGGTTGACAGGGCATGGGAGCTTTCATTGACCGCAGAAGGTGCCAAAAACCTGACGCCAATAGAATTAACAAGGTCGGAGCAGATCGAAGTCATAGCGAGAAGTTCATTGAACCTGGCTGAGGAAGGGATGCGGCCATGGGAGTTGTGTGAACTTGATGAAAGGCAGAAGGAGATGATCGGATATGAGGATGATGCGGGAGAATGGATTTGGGTTAACGGAGATTTAAAGACTCTCGATTTTGGGAAAGCGGAGTTTTATGGGGCTTTGAGAGATCCGTTTGCAGAGGGTGCCAATGTCATGGATATGGCGGGGGAGATATTTCCGTTGAGTATGAGGCAGGTGGAGCGCTTGGGAGTTTTCCAAGACGAAGTTGTGTCATCAGACAGTCAGAAACTGAAACCCGTCAAAGACTTGGAACGCGTGAAATTACTTTCCCGTCCGCAGTTGAAGACCTTGTTGCTTTTTAGTTCCGATATGCCGGGCAAACTGATGGATGAACTGGAAGAGTAGGCAGAAAATTCCTGGTGGATGTCACGATACCCAGCCCAGTGCGGCGATGAGATAGTATATTCCTGCAAAACTCACGGCTGCCGAGACATAGCGCTGAATTGCGAGACGCCGCATGGAGGCTTGATCTCCTCCCAACAACTTCATTCCGAAGAACATGGGAATGACGACGGCTTGATGGCCTAGTTCCACGCCGATGCTGAACGCAATGATCGCTGTGGCGACGGCCAGTCCGGGGAGTCCTTCCATGGCATCGAGCAGTCCACCGGCAAAGCCCAGCCCGTGAAAAAGTCCGAAGCCGAAGGCGACAAGGAGGCGCGTCCATCCGCGGCTTTGGGAGGGGAAAAAGATATTCTGTGCGGCGACGAAGACGATGCTTGCGGCGATGATCGGTTCCACGATGGAGGAGGGCAAACGGACGATATTCAGCACCGAGAGAGTGAGGGTGACCGTGTGGGCGAGAGTGAATGCGGTGACGACTTTCACGAGATCGAGCAGCGAAGTGACGGCGAGCATGAGCACCGCCATGAAGAGCAGGTGATCGTAGCCTTTCAGGATGTGCATGAAGCCGTGATGACCGTAATCCCAGAACAAGCGACCGCGATTGATTTCCGTTTCGCCGGCACTTCCGATGTCGAAAACGACGGGGGCGTTTCGTGTGAAAAGAAGACCGCTCAGTTCGCCGCCGCCTTTTTCCGAGATTTTGGTGACAAATGTTGCCTCCCACGGATTGCCGATGGCGAAATCGAACTCATTGAGCAGGTTTTGGGAGACCGTAACGCGCTTCGGTGTGAGGCCTTCCGGGAAGGTGTAGGTGATTTCGTAGCCGATGTGAGCGGTGGGGATGGCGGTGGGTGGCGGCGTGATTTTAACTACGCGTCCTTCGAGTTTTGAGCCGTCCACATCGACGAATAGGTGCTTCAGAATATACTCGCCGTGACGCGGCCAGATCGCCTCCGTGTTTTCCGCAGGGGCGTCATTGGAAAAGCCCTGCTCGACAAATGCTTGCTCCACACTCATCCGGGCGTGGATTTCGACGCGGTCGGGATGGACGACGATATCCATTGAGCCCTGCGCGACCGGATGGGCGAATGCGTGGCCTGCAATGAGGGAGAGGAGAAAGATCAGGCAGCGTGGTGCCCAGAGATAAAAGGACTCGGATTTATTGGATTGGGTATGTTTCATCGGTGGACGTGGAAAGTATTAAATTTTGGATTAACCTCGGCGGCTTGTTGCATCGCCTTTTTTCCACCTGCGATTTCGCCTGTCGCCATGCGGATGAGTGCTGCGTGGTAGAGCAGATGGGGATCGCGGGTGCCGGTAGCGAGAGCTTTTTCGATTTCGGTAGCGGCTTCCCCAACTTCGTCATTTTTGTAAAGCGCCCAGGCAAGAGCATCGTGGGCGTGGATGCTGCCGCGTAGTGCGAGGTCTTTGCGTGCCCACTCGACAGCTTTCGCAGCATCCACTTTTGAGTCCGCGTAAAAGCCTGCGAGGTGATGATAAAAATGCACGGCGCCCTTGCCGACACTCTTTAAATAAGCTTCCTCGGCGCGTGCGTGCCATTCCGCTGCTTTTTCCGTCTCTCCGGCTAGCGTCTGCAAATCGCCGAGTGCCTGAAAAAATTCGGGACGGGGCACGCGTGCGGCGAGTTTTTCGTAAAGTGCGATCGCTTCCGCCGTCCGTCCTTGTGCGCCGCGAAGCTCGGCGAGGTAATCTTCGACCGCATATCCCTCGGGCCAGGCCTTGCCTGCTTCCGTGTAATGTTTTTCTGCTGAGTCCCAGTCGCCGCGTTTGAACGCGAGTGCGCCGAGTTGTTGATGGAACCAGGCGAGCATTTCGGGTTCCGTTGCCGCGCGATCCACGCTGTATGTGAGGCCTTTTTGCAAGAGCTGTTGTGCTTGATCGAGCTTGCCCTCGATGATTGCGAGCTTGGCAAGCCGGGGTGCCGAGGAAAGCTCGGTGCCTTCCAGTTTTGCCAGTTCCGTGGAAGCCTCGCGTGCCGCTTCATAATCGCCTAGTTCGATTGCGGTATCGGTTAGCAATTCGAGTGCTCGCATTTTCGCAGAGGGCATTTTGTGAAGTTGGAGAGCTGCGGTGCGTGCTTCTTTAAAGCGATGCGCGGTCAGGAGGGCCTGAGCAAGTGCGGCGAGTCCATTGGAATTCTGTGTAGCAGGCATGGCCAGCAATGATTTCTCCGCTGCCTGTATTTCCCGCTCGATATAGGCATCATCGCCGGTTCGCCGGAGTTCGCGGTGGTAGCGTTCGGCGAGTTGATTCCATGCTATGAAATCATCCGGGTCGCTTTGGACGCGGTTTTCCAAAAAAGAGATGGCGGAGTCTCCGGCAAGCGAGGAGGGAACTGAGGCAAGCAGGACAACCGCTGATAAAATCAGATGGCGCATGGCTGTAAAAGCAAACCGCGCCGACCCGTGAAAACAGATCGGCGCGATTTGAGATATGAGGATTAGTTACGGGTTCTGTCGTCCAACACGCCATTTGCGAGTGGCTGATGCGGCGGCAAGATGTAGGGGAATGTCGTGCCAAAGGCACCACCGTTGAGCTCGTTGGCGTTCACATTATCGCCCAGAGTTCCACCAACGATGATGCCGAGAATGGTGTCGATGACATCATCCTGGAGACGGCGTCCATTGGGGAAGCCGGAAGGTGCGGCGGTATTTAGGCGGAGTATGTCGCCGTTGGTAACGGCCAGACCCGCTAGGGTGTTGATTGCCGATTGGGATGCACCGAGTGCTGTAAGCGTTCCGACGATCCCAGGGGCGAAGAAGCCGGTGGCGTCCAGTGAAGGAGTGGCTGCGTTGTAGCGATTCTTCTGATTGAACGGAGTGAGTGCTACATTCACCGCAGGAAGTCCTTCGCGGTCGATCTGGCGGAAAGCTCCGGAAGCGAGAGTGGTTCCTTCAGCGGTCGGCGTCTCAAGAGTGCGGCGAGCTGTCTGGAAACTCACACCGAAATTGGTGGTAGTGGAGCCTGGTGCTCTCAGAAGCGCGATAGGCACCCTGAGTGCGATGGTAAGCGTGTTGTAGCCCGCAAAGCTATCACGACCCCGGTTCAATTCGGCAGCAGCGGTCCCATCATTTGCGAGGACTTTACCGACGAAGCGATTGAATCCGACGATGTCGAAGAAGAACGGGTCATCCGTTTCTCCAGCAAAAAAATCAATGCCGAGACTGGAGAGTGGGGTGACGACCTGCGGGTTCGGTGTAGGTGCCAACGTCGCATTTGTGACTGGTGCTGTGAGAGTTTGGAAGATACCGCTGACGGCAATGGTGGCAATCTGTGTTTGCGGAGTTGCGGCTGTTGTTGCGCGGGGGGAGAAAGTCACGTCGATCGTTTTGTCAATAACAGCGTCGCCGTTATTCTCGATATCGAAGCGGAAGCGCACATTGTGGTCAAAAACGCTAAAGTTGTTAGCCTCACTTGGTACAATGAATCCTTGAACCGTTCCGATCAATACGACTTTCGTCGCGTCGGTAGGATCGGTGAAGAAGTAAAGGTCTCCGATGTCGCTGGAGCGATCAAGGGCGACCGAAGTGCCGTCGCCGTGGTCGGCGGCGCGAACTGTGTTAGGCAGGGTGAAGGCCGCCGTTAAGGCAAGCATGGAGCTGAGGTAGAATCTCAGGGTGTTTTTCGGTTTCATATTCGTATTTTTTATTTTGTGGGAGAATGGATGGCAAATTTTTCGTTCGGGGACGAATGTGCCGAGAAAGCAGGGGTTGCCGGGATGAGATGGGAAGAATCCGTGAATCGTGGAGTATTGAATGATGCTCTAACCGTTAGGCGGTGGCTGTTGAACTGATTAATAACCACGTTCATCTGATATCACACTAGCTATCCACCTCTCCTTGCCAAGAACTAATTTGGGCTACGATTTTGTAACACACTCTAAGAATACAACAGCATCAACTTCCGCGAGGGTGGGAAAGAGGGCAGCCGCAGGCAGCCCCTCCTTGGTGGTGCATCCACTGTGGGCCGATATGTTTTTTGTTTCCACTTGCGGGGGTGGGGAAAAGGGTTTCTTTGTGGGTATGGAAATTTCTTATTCATGTGCGGTGGTGACCGGGGCTTCCTCCGGATTGGGTGCGGAGTTTGCGGTTCAGTTGGCGGGTTGTGTGGATCGGTTGGTTTTGGTGGCGAGGAGGGAGGATAGGTTGAAGAGTCTGGCGGATGAGATTCGGGAGTCGCATCCGCGTGTGGCGGTGTTGGTGGTGGGGGCTGATTTGTCGAAGAGGGAGGAGAGGCAGGCGTTGGCGATGTATTTGGGTGAGGTGGGGTTCGAGCCTGAGTTGCTGGTGAACAATGCGGGGCTGGGTGATTATGGTGAGTTTGTGAGTGCGGAGTGGGATGTGTTGGAGAAGATGCTGCGGGTGAATGTGGAGGCGTTGACGCATCTGAGTCATTTGTTTGCGGGAGGTATGGTGAAGCGGGGAGGTGGATCGATTTTGAATGTTTCGTCGTTGGCGAGCACGATGCCGATTCCGGATTTCGCGGTGTATGCGGCGACGAAGGCGTATGTGAGCAGTTTTAGCGAGGCGTTGCGGATTGAGCTGGGTGGGGAGGGTGTGCGGGTGATGTCGTTGTGTCCGGGGCCGGTGAAGACCGAGTTCGGAGAGGTGGCGCGGCGCGAGGGAGGGGAGAGCGGGATGCCTTCGGTACGGGACTGGTTTTATGTTCCGAAGGAGCAGGTGGTTGCGGAGGCGTTGGCGGGTCTGGCGCGTGGTAGGGCGCGGGTTTTTCCGGGGTGGCAGGTTGCGGCTGCGGGGTTGTTGATCGGGGCGGTTCCGATGGTTTTGTTGAGGTTGATGATGAAGGGCAGGCCGCGGCGGTCGTAGGGGAGGGGTTTGGCTGGAGATGAGAAATGGTTGAAACGCGGTGAGTCTTCCCTTGCGGAGGAGGGGATGAGGGATTTGAATGCGCCGAGTCTGAATGTATTTGCTTAAAAAAGTATTTAATCTGAGGGAGAAGGCGCATCCCGAGCATGAGAAGCCGTTTCTGGAGCATCTTGATGATTTGCGGGTGATGGTGACGCGGATTGTGATCACGTTGCTGATTTCGATGATCGTGTGTTTCATGTTTCAGGGGGAGTTGATGTCGATTTTGCGGCGTCCGGCGGAGGAGGTGGTGAAGAAGAAGCAGGAGCTTTCGATGCCGGATGTGAAAAAGCATGAGGGCTTGGGGATTCCGAGTCTGGAGGTGTGGAATCGTGCGAAGGATGTGGAGGGGATTGTGGCGGGATTGAGCGAGGGGGAGAGGAAGAAGTTTTTCGAGGGGTTGAAGGAGGAGACGAAGATTGAGTATTACGTGAGGTGCGTTTCGTTGTTGAGGGCTGCGAAGGCTTTGCCGGAAGGGAGCAGGGAGGGTTTTGTGAACGGGATTGAGGCGGATGGGGAGATGAAGCGGTTGGTTTTGGCGATGTTGGAGGCAGGGACGGATACCGAGGCGAGCAGTGGATCGAACATAAAGATGATGTCGGCGTTGAAGCCGACGGAGACCTTCATGTTATCGATGAAGCTGGCGTTTTTCGCGGGGATTACTTTGGCGTTTCCGTTGTTGTTGTATTTCATTTTGCAGTTTGTGCTGCCGGGGTTGCATGCCAATGAGAAGCGGGTGATGTGGCCGGCATTGCTGGTGGGTTTCGGGTTGTTTTTGGGAGGGGTTTGTTTTGCGTATTTCTATGTTTTGCCGAGGGCGTTGTTGTTTTTTTATGATTGGAGTAGTGCGTTGGGCGTTTCCAACGATTGGCGGATCGGGGAGTATATTACGTTTGCGACGCAGTTCACGTTGTTGTTCGGGTTGTCGTTTGAGTTGCCGGTGGTGGTGATGGTTTTGGTCAAACTGGGGTTATTGAGCTACGACACGATGAAGCGGACGCGTGCGTATGCGATTTTGGGGGTTTATGTAACGGCGGCGATTATTACGCCGACTCCAGATATTATGACGCTGAATCTGATGGCGATTCCGATGCTGGTTTTGTATGAAATTTGCATTTGGCTGGCGTGGTTTGACAGGAAGAAGACGAGGGAGAAGGAGGAGCGTGAGGAGGCCGAGCTGAAGAAAAGGCGTGAGGAGTGGTTGTTGAGCATGCCGGACGAGCCCGAGGAGGTTAAGGAAGAGGGTGATGATGGATGGCATGATGAGTATCATCATCGGCATCCGGAGCATGGGGAGGGTGATCCGTTTCATCATGACAGTTATGAGGAGGATCATGCGCATTATGATGTGGGCAAACCGGGAGATGAGGATTGGGTGGAGCCCAAGGATGCGGTGACGGGGGAGGGTGAGAACAATAAGGATCAAGACAAGACATGAAGCAGGGAGAAGAGATTCAGGAGACGAAGGAGACGAGTCAGAAATCGCCGTTCGCGGGATGTGCGATACTTTTGACGGCGTTGTTGGTGATGGCTTTTTTGGTTATATTTTCGGTATATGTTTTGTTCCGGCAGTTTGATGAGATTGCGAAGTTTACGGATGTGGAGGCGGAGAAGGTGGGGGTTGAGAGTTTGGAGGATCGGGAGGTGGAGTTGAATGATCTGGCGGAGAAGCTGGAGTTATTCCGATTGGCGGTGAGGGATGATGAGGCTTCTGTTTTGGAGTTGAGTGTGGGGGAGATGAATCTGGCGATCGCGGCGTATGAGCAGTTGAAGGATTTGCGCGGGACGTTGCGGGTGAGGGAGATCAAGGAAGGGGAGGTGTATATGGAAATTTCGTTCCGGATGAACGGGAAGCCGAGGTTGGCGAAGGGTGAAGAGGTGGGTGTGATCGGGTCGGATCCGAGGTTTTTGAATGGAGTGATGGTGGCGGAGCTAGGGCTGTTAGATGGGGAGGTGGTGTTGCAGGTGAAGGATATCGAGGTGGAGGGTGTGGATGTGGCGAAGGAGTTTATCGAGCAGATGTCGCCCTATCGGATTGCTGAGAAGTATAAGGGAGATGACGGGATCGGCATGGTGATGACGAAGCTGACGGGTGTGGAGACCAAGGATGGGATGGTTCGTTTTGAGAAGAAGGAGGGGGTTGAGCCGAAGGATACGGTGAGTAGCGGCGAGGTGGATCAGGCGGGGAGGCGTTTGTTCATGTTTATGGGCGTTGCGGCGTCGTTGTTTTTGTTATTTGCGGGTGTTGTGATTTTTATAGGACTTCGCTTGAAAAAGCGGAACGAGCAGCCAGAGTTAGAGAAATAAATATGAAAAGATTATTGATATGTGCAGGGCTTGGGTTTGGTCAGCTTATGGCCAAAGAGGTTGTGGAGGTTAAGGCGGTTGAGGAAGTGAAGGCGGTGGAGGGTGGCGGTGAAAAGACGGATGGGGAAGCGTCTGAGTTGCAGAAGCTGGAAGCGAAAAACAAGTTGGCTGCGGAGAGGCTGGCGGATGAGACATCGCAGATGCGGGCGGAGATCGCGCGATTGAAGGTGGAGCGAGAGTTGATTTCGGAGCGCTTGGCGTTGGAATCGGCGAAGAGGGATGAGGCGGTGAAGGATGCGGTGACGGAGGCTACGATGAAGATCGCGGAGCTGACCCGTGAGTCGGAGATCGCGCGGATCGAGGCGGAGAAGCTGGGATCGGAGTTGAAGGGCATGCAGAGCAAATCGGCTTTGGAGCTAAGTAAGCTGCAGCTTGAAATCGAGACGCTGAAGATGAATGAGGCGCGTGGGAACTATGCGGATGCGGAGCCGGTTTATTTGAAGAACCCGCTGAGAGAGGATGGGGTTTTGGTGATTTCGGATCGTCGGATTCCGTTGAACGGGCCGATTGTTTCGTCGACGGCGGACTATGTGACAAGTCGGATCGATTTCTGGAACAACAGTGACAAGGAGATGCCGATATTCATCGTGATTGATGATTGTCCGGGTGGATCGGTGATGGCCGGGTATCGGATTTTGAAATCGATGCAGGCGAGTGAGGCACCGGTGCATGTGGTTGTGAAGAGTTTCGCGGCGTCGATGGCGGCGTGTATCACGACCTTGGCGGAGGAGAGTTATGCGTATCCGAACGCGGTGATTCTGCATCATCAGATCAGTTCGCAGATTGCGTTCGCGCGATTGAATCTGACGCAGCAGAAGGAGTTTTTCCAAGAAAGTCAGAAGTGGTGGGAACGATTGGCAGCACCTGTTGCGGAGAAGATGGGGATTTCGACCGAGGATTTCATTGAGAAGATGTATGCGCGTTCGACGAGTGGTGATTGGAGTGAGTTTGGAGACAAGGCGAAGGAGTTGAAGTGGGTGAACCACATTGTCGAGGGAATGGTGGAGAGTTCGATCAAGGTGAATCCGGATGCCGAGGAGGCTCCGAAGCCGAAGAAGGAGGCGTTTGCGGAGGAGTTGGATGAAGAGGGCAAAGTGTTCATGGGCTTGCCTCGTTTGAATCCCAAGGATGTATATTTCCTCTATAATCCGGATGGTTACTATCGGATGAAATGAGTTTGGAAGACGGGATAGCGGATGTGATCGGGAAGGCGATGAGGGGGCAGGGCTTGGTTAAAAGTGACTTGGCCTTGCTGAGTGGGTTTTCCGAGGATGTGTTGGTGGGGTTGATAGAAGGTGTGTATGAGGATGGTTTGGTCAGGAGGGTGGCGGATGTATTGGAGATGGATGGTGATGCGCTGGTGGGGCTTGGTGAGTATATGCCGAGGATGCGAGAGGTTGAGGGAGTGAGGCGGGTGGAGTTGCCGTATCTACAGTGGGGTGTGAATGTGTGGTTGTTAGAAATGGGAGGTGTCCGGATTTTATTTGATACTGGGTGGGGAGAGCGTGATTTGTTAGAGAAGGTGGATGTGGGTGGGATTGATTGTGTTTTCATGACGCATGGACATGCGGATCATGTGGGTGGGATCGGGGTTTTGGAGGAGATGGGGGTGAGGGTTGTTCGGGAGACGGAGGCTTTGGCGAAGGGGGATTTCCGTATTGGGGGCATTGGGATGCGTGTGTTTGATTTGTCCGGGCATTGTTCGCCTGCGGTGGGGTATTTGGTGACGGGGTTTGGTGAGGATTTGTTGGTGGCGGGGGATGCGATTTTCGCGGGTTCGATGGGTGGGTGGAAGAGCAGGGAGGCTTATGTTGAGGCGTTCAGGACTTTGAAAGAGGTGATGGCTGGGTTGAAGGATGAAACTTTGATTTTACCGGGGCATGGACCGATAACGTCGGTCGGAGAAGAGAAGGTATCGAATCCGTTTCGGTTTCATTTTTCTTAGTGCGAAATACTTGCAATAACTTAAAGTTGAGTTAAGAGTGACGGCGAAATGAAACGCTATTTGATTTTCGGAGTATTTTTGGGGTTGTTGGGCAGTGTGTTCGGGGGGGAGATGAAGGTTGTTTCGCTGCATCCGTTGATAGGAGACATGCTGAAGCAGGTGGGAGGTGAGCGTGTAGAGGTGGTGGATTTGATCGGGAAGAATGGTGATCCGCATAGCTTCGAGCCAAAGGCTGGGGATATTGCGAAGGCGGTGGGTGTGAAGGTATATTTTGTATCAGGAATGGGATTGGAAGGGTATTTGGGCGAGATGAAGGCGATTTTACCGAACGATGCGAGGATTGTGGAGGTGGGTGCTACTCTGCCTGCCTTGGAAGGAGCCTGCGATCATGAGGGGCATGACCATGGGGACGAACACGAGCATGAGCATGAGTTGGATCCGCATTGGTGGCACTCGGTGGATTTGTATCGGCGTGCGGTGGGGGTGGTGAAGGATGAGTTATCGAAGGAATTTCCAGAGGCAAAGGATGAGTTTGAGGCGAATGCGTTTGCTTATCAGGGCAAGTTGGATGAATTGGACAAGTGGATAAGGAAAGAAGTGGTGGGCATTCCGAAGGATCGGAGGAAGCTGGCGACGGCGCATGCGGCGTTCGAGTATTTTTGTGAGAGGTATGGTTTTGAGTCGTTTCCTGTGCAGGGTTTGAATCGCGAGCAGATGCCGGATGCGGTTTCGCTTGCGAAGATGATTTCTGATTTGAAGGAGGAAAAGGTGAGGGCGATTTTTCCTGAGAAGGAATCGAATCCCAAAATTCTAACAACCTTGGCGAACGATGCGGGGATCAAGCTGGGAGGTGAGCTTGTGGCGGATGGGAGAGGTGTGGAGAGTTATGAGGAGATGATGAAGGCGAATGTGGCGGCGATTGTTGCGGGGCTCAGTGGAGAGTGAGGGAGACCGGGCAGTGATCCGAGCCGGTGATGTGAGGGAGGATGGATGCGTTTGCGATGCGTGAAGCGAGGTTGGTTGAGACACCGAAGTAATCGATTCTCCAGCCGACGTTTCGCTCGCGGGCACCGGCGCGGTAGGACCACCATGAGTAGGCCTGTGTTTTTTCCGGGTAGAGGTGACGGAAGGTATCGATGAATCCGCTATCGAGAAGTTGGGAGAAGCTGGCGCGTTCTTCATCGGAGAAGCCGGGTGAGTTGCGGTTTGATTCGGGCCTGGCGAGGTCGATTTCCTTGTGGGCGACGTTGAGATCGCCGCAGAAGATGACGGGTTTTGATTTCGCGAGCTGGTTGAGGTGGTTTCGGAAGGCGGTGTCCCATTCAAGTCGGTAGGGGAGGCGGCGGAGGCCGTCTTGTGCGTTGACTGTATAAACGTTGACGAGGAAGAAGTCCGGGTATTCGAGGGTGATGACGCGGCCTTCGCAGTCGTGCTCTTCGATGCCGAGACCCATCATGACGTTATCGGGTTTGTGTTTTGTGAAGATGGCGGTTCCGGAGTAGCCGGGTTTATCGGCGGAGTTCCAGAATGGCTGGTAGGGTGCGAAGTCGAGGGGGAGTTCGACTTGTTCGGGACGGGCTTTGGTTTCCTGGAGGCAGAGGATGTCCGGTTGTTCGTAGGAGATGAAATCGGCGAGGCCTTTGTTGAGTGCGGCGCGGATGCCGTTGACGTTCCAGGAGATGAGTTTCATAGATCGGGCTTGGGGAAATGTGGGATCAATACATGGGACATTCTCATTGTGTTCAAGTAAAGTATTTAGAGTGAGAAGATCGTCGCTTCGACAATACCACCATGAACGTGCCCGACGAGAAGCCAACCTCCTCTTCCCCTTTCCAAACCGGTTCTTCAATGTATTCTCTGTGCTGGGCGAAAAAGCAAATTCCTAGCATTTTCATTCGTGGAAAAAGTGCTTTCGATGATTTGATTGGTTAGGTTCTAACCTTTCGGATTCACGATCACTTCATCCAGCATGACTTTTTCCTCCGCCGTAGCGATCTCGACCTTGATGTAGCGGGCGGGCGTCTGTGATTCATCCGTCAATACCAGCACGCCCCGGGGTTTGCGGGTCTTGTCATCGAACGCGTCTTTTGCACTCTTGGAATTCGTGAACGCCACGCTGTTGTGCCGGGAGTTGAGGACACGGTAGGTCTTGCCGTCTTCGGAAATCGA
>JBGSRM010000251.1:0-10004 GCA_041737575.1 Akkermansiaceae bacterium | reverse complement strand
GTGGAGATGGTTTTGATGCGTTGGATTTTGAGGAAGTCCTGGTTGAGCCATGCTTGGGGGCTGTCGGTGAGGGAGTCGAAGAGTTCGGAGACGGCGTAGAAGCCTGATGAGTCGGCATGGTTGCGGAGGTAGCGGCCTATGTAGCTGGGGCCGAAGGGTGAGGCTTGGGCGGTGGATTCGATATTTTTTCCGAAGGAGATTTTGGCGATTTCTTTTCCGGATGAGTCTTTGAAGGTGGCGGTGATGCCGTGTTTTTCCGGGTCAGAGGAGTCTTCGTTCATTCCGAATTCTTCGGATACTTCGAGGTCAGCTTTGATGCCTTGGGTGATTTTGAGTTCGGCGATGTTGCGGAGGAGTTGGTTGATGGTTTGTGTGGTGGCGGGGAAGTTGTCGCGTTGTTTGACGGACCAGGAGTCGTTTTGTTTTTCGAGGGTGACGGAGTTTTCGAAGCCATCGATGTGGATGGATGAGATTTTTTCCGCAGGGAAGGATGGGAGGAAGGTTTCTCCGGCTTTGCGTTTGGTGGAGGAGTTGGCGGAGGATTCCTGGGATTTTTTGAGGAGGAAGATGGATAAGGCGAGGAGGAAGGCGATGGACCAGAGGATGATGAGGGTGCGTGTTTTCATGGGTGGGGTGGGTTAAGAAATTTTAGCGGGCGCGGGTGGAGGAACGGCGGACGAGGTAGAGGCCGATGCTGAAGAGGATGATGAAGGCGGGCATTCCTGCGACGTTGTAGAGGATGATATCGCCGGTGAGCCTGTCTTTTTTGCGTTGGAGGTCTTTTTCCTGTTCGCGGATTTGGCGGGCGTATTGGATTTTTTCTTTGTTGAGATTTTTGTATTCCTCTTCTTGTTCAGGGGAGAGGTAGGGCGAGTTGCTATCGGTTCTTAGTGCCTGGATTTCATTGAGTCGTTCCAAGGTTATCTTCTCTTTTGCTTTTATTTCTTTCACTTTGTCACTGCGTTCTTTGTCGAACTCGTTTTCCATTTCCTGGATGACGGTGAAGGGTCTGCGGGTTGCGGAGCGGGAGCGCGAGCCGATGAGGTGTGTGGAGCCGATGGCTTGGTCGAGGATGTTGAATAGGAGGGAGGTGTTGCCGTTGGAGGGGTCGTAGAAGGCATCCACGTCTGCGATGAGGAAGACGTTGCCTGTTTTATTGGCGGTTTTGAGGGATTCCTGGTTGGCGGGTTCCGCAGGTTGTTCGGGGTTTTCCGGGTTGGCGGGATCGACAGGGGGTTTTGGTTTGCCGTCCGGGAAGGCGGTCTGGAAGTTTCCAGAGAGGTGGGTGACAAAGTCGAAGGCGGTATTTTCGGATTCGAGTGAGATTTCGACGGATGGGTCATCGCTTGAAGCGAACAAGTTGCGGGCGGCGAGTAAGGGTTCGACGAAGCCGGCGAGTGTGGAGGAGCGGATGAGGGAGGAGGATGTCATGCCACCGCCGGTGCGTTTGAAGCCACCGGGTAGGTAGAGCATGACGGATTCAAGGGTTTGGGTGATGATGTTGTCTTCCTGCGGCATGGCTTTTTTAGGGAGGGTGAGAAAGACGACGACTTTGCGACCGCCTTCGACGGGGGTTGCGTGGTTGGGGTCGGCGAGGACGCGGGTGGAATTAAACTCGATGCCCCAAGCGGGGAGGAGAGTGGGGAGGGTGGAACTGGTGTCCCTGCCGGGTTGGCCCGTCATGGGGTTGCCGCCGCTGGTTATTTGAGCGGCGAGGGAGTGAGGGTCGAGGCAGGCGACGACGGTTCCGCCGTTGAGGAGGTATTGATCGATGACGTATTCGGTTTGTTTGGAGATGCCAGCGGGATGGAAGAGGAGGAGGGTTTTGATTTTATCGGGATCGATGGATTGGGGTTCCATGCCGAGGTCTTCGATTTTGAAGCTTTGGCGGAGTTGTTCGTAGATGAGCCAGGGCGGTTGGTTTTGTTGGCCGGGCATCATGGCCTGGGTGCCGGCGAGTTCCAGGGCGGAGATGATGCCGATGACGGGTTTTTCGAGGGTGGTGACTTCCGCGATGGCTTTTGAGATGAGGTATTCGAGTATGGTTTCCTGGTTGGGGTTGAGGAAGGGGATGACGACTTTTTTATCGAGGGCGGAGATGGTGAGGCCGAGGTAGAGGTTGTCGTTGTTGATTCTCTGGCCGGAGATTTCGTCGAGGTTGGCGGAGTCTTCGGCATCGGTGTCGGGTTGTGGGTCGAGGTTTTCGATGCGGAGTTTTCCGTTGGAGAGGTTCGCGTATTCCTTGAGGAGGTCATCGACGCGGCGCATGTGGACTTTGAGCTCCTCCGGCATGTAGTCCGAAGTACGAGTAGCGTAGTAGCGGATGACGACGTCGAATTTGAGGTCGCTGACGATGGCTTTGGTGCCATCGGTGAGGGTGTGGATTTTGTGTTGGGTGAAGTCAGCGCCGCGGTTTCCGTAGGGGGTGAGGGCGACGAGCCAGTTGGCGAGGATGGCGATGGCGACGAGGGCGGAGATGGCGAGGGCAGCGCGGGTAATGGGTGATTTCATAAATTTCAAATTTCAAAATTCAACTCTCAAGGAAGAGGAATCAGGCACGTTTGGCGTTTAGGATGGTTGAGGTTCCGATGAGGCAGACGGTGATGACGGAGGAGAACCAGACGAAGTCCTGGAGGCGGAAGAGGCCGCGGTGGAGAGATGTGAAGTGATCCCAGACGCCGATGGCGACGAAGGCCTGGACGGTGGCGGGGGAGGTGGCTTTGGCAAGGTTGCGGGTGAAGTCGTCATAGCCGCAGAGGACCATGACGGTGCAGACGGATGCGGAGACGATGAGGCAGACGACCTGGTCGCGGGTGCAGGCGGAGACGAGCATGGTGATGGCGATGAAGGTGGCGGCGACGAGGAAGGAGCCGACGTATCCGGCGATGATGGCGCCGTTGTCGGGGTCTCCGAGGTGGTTGACGGTGATGATGATGGGGAAGGTGAGGAGGAGAGCGGTGAGGGTGACGGTGCAGGCGGCGAGGAATTTCCCGAGGATGGCGGCCCATGTGGAGAGGGGGAAGGTGCCGAGGAGTTCGATGGTTCCGTTGCGTTGTTCATCGGCCCAGAGTTTCATGCCGACGGCGGGGGCGATGAGCATGTAGAGCCAGGGGTGCCAGAAGAAGAAGGAGTGGCTGAGTGAGGCATCCTCGATGCGCATGAAGTCTCCGAAGGTGAAGGTGAGGCCGAGGGAGAGGAGGACGAAGATGACGATGATGGCGTAGGCGGTGGGCTGCGCGAAGTAGGATTTGAGTTCGCGGAGGTAGATGTTGAGGCTGTTCATGAGTTTGCTAGATTGCTAGTTGGAAGTGTTCAGGAAGACTTGGGTTGTGGCTGGAAGACGGCGATTGAAGATCGCCGTTATGCGGCGGTGTCTGTGGTGGTGACTTTGCGGAAGAGGTCGGTGAGGGAGCCGTGGGGGGCGGGGGAGATGAGTTGGGCGGGGGTGCCATCGATGACGATTTTTCCTTTATCGACGATGACGGCGCGGGTGCAGGCGGCTTCGACTTCTTCGAGGATGTGTGTGGAGAAGAGGATGGCTTTGTCCTGGCCGAGGCGTTTGATGAGTTGGCGGACTTCGTATTTTTGGTTGGGGTCGAGGCCGTCTGTGGGTTCGTCGAGGATGAGGACTTGTGGGTCGTGGAGGAGGGCTTGGGCGAGGCAGGTGCGGTGGCGGTAGCCTTTGGAGAGGGTGTCGATGGCTTGGTGGGCGACGGAGTTGAGGAAGCAGGTTTCGATGGATTTTTCGACGGCTTCGCGTTTGGCGGTGCCGGATAGTTTACGGATGTCGGCGCAGAATTTGAGGAAGCCGATGACGGTCATGTCGTTGTAGAGGGGTGCGGATTCCGGGAGGTAGCCGATGGATTTTTTGGCTTCGGCGGGATTTTCCGTGATGGATATGCCGCAGATGGAGGCGTCACCGGAGGAGGGAGGGATGAAGCCGGTGATCATCCGCATGGTGGTGGATTTGCCTGCGCCGTTGGGGCCGAGGAAGCCGAGGACTTCGCCTTTGGCGACGGTGAAGGAGAGGTTGGCGACGGCGATTTTGGAGCCGAAGTGTTTGCTGAGTTTGGTGACTGAGATCATGGGGAGGTGTGATTTTGGGTGAGAGAGGGTAATGAAATTGAATTTAGGGAAAATTTAACCGCGAATGAACGCGAATGAACGCTAATTTCCAATGCAATGGGAAGATTTGAATGTTTACCTGATGGATGAAATTGCTTTGGATTATGACTCATGAAGATGATGGGATTCACGGGGAGTTATTTGTGAGAGTTGTGGCTTGTTTGGGTTTGGCTTGGCGGATGAAATCCGCCGCCACTGTTTGGCGATGCAGAGAGATTGGTTTGTTTTAAAAAATGCCAATGGGGCATAGTTTTCTCTGTGGATGCATGAAGCTTGTGTGGGTTTGGCTGGGCGGATGAAATCCGCCGCCACGTCATGCGGCGTCTTCTTCTGCGGCGGGGGATTTGCGGCGGCGGAGGGAGGGGGGGTTTGAGCCTTCGACGACGAGGCGGTTGATGGTTACGGCTTCGATATCGCCGCGGGAGGGGATGTCGAACATGACGTCGAGCATGAGTTTTTCGAGAATGGAGCGGAGGGCGCGGGCGCCGGTTCCGCGTTCGACGGCTTGGAGAGCCATGGCGCGGAGAGCGTCGCGGGTGATGCGGAGTTTGACGTCGTTGAGGGCGAGTTGTTTGGAGTATTGTTTGACGAGGGCGTTTTTGGGTTCGGTGAGGATGCGAACGAGTTCGGCTTCGTCGAGTTTGCGGAGGGCGGTGATGACGGGGAGGCGTCCGATGAATTCAGGGATGAGGCCGAAGTGGAGGAGGTCTTCAGGGAGGATTTTTTCGAGGATTCTGGAGGTTTTGTCGTCGAGGTCGTGGTTTTGATCGGCGGCGTGGAAGCCTAGGGTTTTGGAGCCGAGTCTGCGATTTACGATGTCTTCGAGGCCGACGAAGGCGCCGCCGCAGATGAAGAGGATTTTCTCGGTGTTTACCTGGATATATTCCTGTTGGGGGTGTTTGCGGCCGCCTTGGGGGGGGACGTTGCAGACGGTGCCTTCGAGGATTTTGAGGAGGGCTTGTTGGACGCCTTCTCCGGAGACGTCGCGGGTGATGGAGACGTTTTCTGTTTTGCGGCCGATTTTATCGATTTCATCGACGTAGATGATGCCACGTTCGGCGCGTTCGACATCGAATTCGGCGGCTTGGAGGAGGCGGAGGATGATGTTTTCGACGTCTTCGCCGACGTAGCCTGCCTCGGTGAGGGTGGTGGCATCGACGATGCAGAAGGGGACGTCGAGGACTCTGGCTAGTGTTTTGGCGAGGAGTGTTTTTCCGGAGCCGGTGGGGCCGAGGAGGAGGACGTTTGATTTTTCGAGTTCGACGTCGTTGAATTCGGCGGCGAGGGGGACGTTGTCTTGGTTTAGGCGGAGGTAGTGGTTGTAAACGGCGACGGAGAGGACGCGTTTGGCGGATTCCTGGCCGATGACGTAGTTATCGAGTTCGGCGAGGAGTTGCGCGGGAGTGGGGGAGGAGGTTTTTTGGGATTTGGATTTCTTTTTTTTGCCGGAGGGGGAGTTGTCGTTGGCGTTGATTTCCTTGGTGAGGATGGAGCTGCAAACGTCAACGCATTCGTTGCAGATATAAACGCCGGGGCCTGCGATGAGTTTTTTGACTTCGGAGTGACTCTTTCCGCAGAAGGAGCACATGGTTAGGTTGGAAGCGCGGGCCATCTGTTAACTTTCAATTTTCAAAATTCAATTTCCAAGGAAGAAATCTTCACTCGCTTTTGCCTAGTTCGGTTTGGATGGCGTCGGGGAGTTGTTTGCGGGATTCGAGGACTTTGTCGACGAGGCCGTAGGCGACGGATTCTTCGGCGGTCATGTAGTTGTCGCGGTCGGAGTCGTGTTCGACTTGTTCGGTGGTTTTGCCGGTGTGTTTGGCGAGGATTCCGTTAAGGCGTTTTTTGAGGTTGAACATGAAGCCGATGGTTCGTTCGACATCGGAGGCTGTGCCGGATGCGCCGCCGGAGACCTGGTGGATCATGACGTGGGAGTTGGGGAGGCAGTAGCGTTTGCCTTTGGTGCCAGCGGTGAGGAGGACGGAGCCCATGGATGCGGCGATGCCGATGCAGTAGGTATTCACGTCGCAGGTGAGGAATTGCATGGTGTCATACATGGCGAGGCCTGCGGTGACGGAGCCGCCGGGGGAGTTGATGTAGATGTGGATGTCCTTTTTGGGATCCTGCATCTGGAGAAAGAGGAGCTGGGCGATGACGGAGGCGGCGACGCCATCATCGATGGGGGTGGTGATGAAGATGATGCGGTCTTTTAGGAGGCGGGAGTAGATGTCGAAGGAGCGCTCGCCGCGTCCATCGGACTCGATGACGATGGGGACGTAGTAGCTGTTTTTAGGGGATTGGATTTGGTTGGAGGAATTGGAAGGAGGGAAGAGGTTCATGTGTGTGATTATGAGATTAGAGTTTGGAATTCTTCTTGTGAGACTTCGGTGAAGTTGGCGTGTTCCAAGAGGAAGTCAATGGTGCGGCCGATGATGAGGGAGTTGCGGAGGGGTTGGATGCGGCGGTTTTTTTGGAGTTCCTTGATGACTTTTTTGATGGGTTCGCCGCGTTGTTGGGCGATTTTGGCGATGTGTGTGAGGAGGTCGTTATCGGTGACGGAGATTTTTTCCGCGTTGGCGATTTCCTGGAGGATGAAGTTGGTGCGGAGGTTGTTGACGGCGCGCTGGGTGGCGATGGAGAAGATTTCCTCCTGGCGTTGGAGCATTTCCTCATCGGAGGCGCCCTGGCGGCTGCCTTGTTCGACGAGGGAGTTTGCCTGGTTTTGAATTTCGCGTTGGACGATTTCCTCGGGGAGGTCGAAGGAGACGGAGTTGTTTAGTTTATCGACGATCTGGTTGATTTTGGCTTCGTTGATTTGCTGTTGTTTTTCCTGGCCCATGTTGTGGCGGACGAGGTCTTTGAGTTCGTCGATGGTTTTTCCGGGGAGGAGTTTGGCGGCGAATTCGTTGTCGAGTTCGGGGAGTTTTGATTCTTTGATGCCGGTGAGTGTGGTGGCGAGGGAGAGTTGTTTGCCGCGGAGTTCCTCGAAGGGGTAGTCATCGCCGAGGGTGACGGGGATTTCCTTTTGGTCGCCGATATTCATACCGATGACTTGTTCGGCGTAGCCGGGAAGGAAGGAGCTTTCCTTGATGGAGAGCCAGTGGCTTTCGCGTTTGGCGAGGTAGTTTCCTTTTTCGCCGAGGACTTCGGTGAGGGGTTTTCCGTCGATGGTGGTGGTGAAGTCAACGATGGCGATGTCGGAGGTTTGGACGGGGCGATCGGTGATGTCGATGAATTCGGCGAGGCGTTCGCGGAGGGAGTTGAGTTGGGTGTCGAGTTCTTCCTCGGTGACTTCCGTGGAGGGGGCTTTTACTTCGATGCCTTTGTATTCGGGGAGTGTGAAGTCTGGGGCGAGGATGAGTTTTGTGACGAAGGAGATGGAGCCGTCGGGGCGTTCGTTGAGGTTATCGGGGAAGCCGAAGTCGAGGACTTTCAGGTTTTCGGATTCGAGGGCTTTGTCGCAGGCGTCGCTGAAGATGGACTCGATGAGTTCTTCGGAGATTTGTTTTGCGAAGCGTTTGAGGATGACGTTTTGAGGGGCTTTACCGGGGCGGAAGCCGGGGACTTTGGCTTGAGAGGCGTAGTTGGAGGTGATGGAGAGGCGTTTGGAAGCGACATCGGCGGAGGGGACCTCGACGTTGAGGATGGCGATGCATTTTGGTTGTTTGTCGACGGCGATGTTCATGAATTTTGAGCGTTATGTTGAGCGTTGGGGGAGGGAAAATAGGGGGGAGGTGATGGTTTTGGCAACGAAATATGAGTGGGGAGGGGGATTGTTGATTGGAGATTGGGGATTGAGGATTTTTTTGACCACGGATTGCGAGGAGGAAGAAGGGTAGATTGACGATTGATGATTGATGATTTTTGGGATTTTTTTTTTACCACGGAATGTACGGAATGCACGGAGGGAGATGGGTAGATTGACGATTGATGATTGAGAATTTTTGATTTTTGATTTTTTTAGTCTGGGAAGACGATGGCGCGGTGGCCGTCGATGAGGGTGCGGTCGTGGACGTGGTAGCGGATGCCTTTGGCGAGGGCGATGCGTTCGCAGTTGCGGCCGAGGCGGGCGAGGTCTGTGGGGGAGTGGAAGTGGTGGACGCGTTCGACTTCCTGTTCGATGATGGGGCCGGCGTCGAGTTCGGTGGTGACGTAGTGGCAGGTGGCGCCGATGAGTTTTACGCCGCGTTGGTGGGCTTGGTGGTAGGGTTTTGCGCCGATGAAGGCGGGGAGGAAGGAGTGGTGGATGTTGATGATTTTTCCTGAGAACTCGGTGCAGAAGGAGTCGGGGAGGATTTGCATGAAGCGGGCGAGGACGATGAGCTCGACGTTTTGAGAGATGAGGAGGTCGCGGATTTGGGAGAAGCCGGGTTCGCGGTTTTTGCCGTCCATGTTGATGAGGTGGAAGGGGATGTTGGAGCGTTGGGCGGTGGGTTGGCAGGTGTCGCGGTTGCCGATGATGGAGGTGATTTCGATGGGGAGTTCGTTGAGTTCGGTGCGCCAGATGATTTCGTTGAGGCAGTGTTCGGTCTGGGTGACGAGGAGGGCGGTTCGCATTTTGTAGGGGAGGATGCGGAAGTGCCATGTGGCATGAAGGGAGCGGCCGAGGGTGCCGAAGCCTGAGATGAAGTCATTGACGGTGACATCGAGGTCTGAGGTGTCGATTTCGAGGCGTGCGAAGAATTTTTTTCCGAGTTGGTCGGAGAATTGGTTGAACTCGATGAGGTTGCCTTTGTGGGAGGCGACGTAGGAGGCGATTTTGGCGACGATGCCGGGTTGGTCGGGGGAGGAGAGTTTGAGGATGAGGCCGGGGCGCATGGGGGTGAATTTTAAATTTTAAACTCTAAGTTCTAAATTCCAATTTTGAATCTCAAGAACTGAAAGTGGTTGGGAGGTTAGGGGGAAATGAGGAGCTGACAAGTGTCTTGGTTTTTGGATGATGGTGGGGTTATGGAGATACGCAAGCGAGGGGAGCAGGTTCCATTTGTAACGAAGGATGGATCGGTGATTTTGAGTTTGTTGGATTTGGCGAATGCGCCGGTGAGGAATCAGAGTTTGGCGGAGGCGCGGGTGCCGGTGGGTAAGGCGACGGAGCGGCATTATCATGGGGAGAGCGAGGAGTTTTATTATGTGTTGGAGGGGAGAGGTGTGATGGAAGTGGATGGTGAGGAGCGGGAGGTGGGAGTGGGGGATGCGGTTTTGATACCGGCGGGGGCGTGGCATCGGATTGAGGCGGTGGAGGAGTTGGTTTTTTTGTGTTGTTGTGCGCCGCCGTATCGGCATGAGGATACGTTTTTTGGGTGAAACGTTAGGTTGCCAATCATGGGTGGGAAGACATGATTGGGTATGAGAAAATTATTTTTTTGTTTAATGATCTTCCGTGGTTTTTTGATGTCAGTGACGGGTGAGGTTGAGTTCGAGATCAATAGTGGAGATGGAAAACCGATTTGTGAAATCATTGTTCCGGCATCCGAAGTGGACGGTGAGAAATCCGAAGGTCGTGTGCTTGAGCTTAGGACTTATCATGCGGCTCCTGGCAGGCTGGATGAACTTCTCAATCGATTCCGTGACCACACCGCCGAGCTTTTCACCAAGCATGGGATGAAGAATGTTGGTTACTGGGTGCCTGTGGACAACAAAGACAATTTGTTGATTTATCTTTTGGCCTATCCGGGCAGGGAGGCGAGGGATGCTTCATGGAAGGCCTTCGCTGAGGATTCCGAATGGAAGAAGGTGGTCGCCGAGTCGGAAGCGGGAGGAAAATTGGTGGAAAAGGTGGATCGGATTTTTCTGAAGCCGACGGATTTTTCGGAGGGATTCGCTGTGCTGGGAGAGGGGAAGGAGCATCTTTTTGAAATGCGTACTTATACGGCGGTTTC
>JBGSRM010000204.1:0-7757 GCA_041737575.1 Akkermansiaceae bacterium | reverse complement strand
TTGGGATCGGCCAGCACCTCCTTCACGTGTGCCATCATGTGCTCGTAATATTTTCCGGCCTTATCCTTCGCCTTCTCATCCGCGATTTCACCGGCACTGGGTGGACGGAAATCCACCATCAGGCTCTTGCCACCCCATGCGTTTTTAATCAGCAGAATCGGCTCATTCGTGAGCTTGTTGATGTAGATACCAAACGTCAGCTCGGGGCCGATCTTTCCAGTCCCAACGTGATGCTGACTTCCATAACCCGCCGTCAACTGACCCGCTTTTTTTCCAACCGGGTTTCCAGGAAAATCCCCGTACGAAAAGGAAATCCAAACGTTATCGATAAGTGCCGGGTTCCCTTCGGCATCCACCATCACTTTGTATAGATCGGCCGTCTTCGGATCTTTCTCGATCGCTGGAAACGTCTTGGTCTGTGCGTGACCTTCCATGTTCGATTGGCCAGTGAGAATATAAACCTTAAGAGGCTTCGCCTCCATGGAAGTGGCAACCACCATGGCGATCATGGAAGTTAATATAGTCAGTTTGATGCTGGGTGTTTTCATGTTCAATTTGTTTACCAATTTGGAATCTAATCTCTTTCCACGATTTCAAATTCAGGGAAGCGGTCGAGAACAGCTTTGATTGCTTCCGGGGTATGAGTCACCGTTAAAATGCCAGCTTCATGATCCAAAGATGCGGATGCACCATCACCTAAGGGATGACCAACACCTGTAAACACCTGCCCGACGATTCCTCTGTCCCAACTCATCAAGCCAAATGTCCCGGGAGTAATCTCGTCATCGGGAGTCGCGATTGGACTGCCGAATGGATCGGTCGCTTGAGACAGCAAATCCGCATAAGCTTTGGGATTACTTCTCTGCCAGAACTTGGTGATCGTCTCTTCATGACTCCATGGCATACGAAAAACCACAGTCACAAACTTCTCATCTGTCGCAACGATTTCTGTGTTCTTAGGAGCTGGTTTTTCGCAAGCTGTCAAAAAAACCAGCGCTACAATGAATGTGCTGAGTAGTCGCATAAGTAGGATTCCTATATCTGTGGCAGCTCAGATCTCCCAGCAATAATTCCATGGATCAGCCCGCTTGAGTCAAAAGTTGCGTGCAGGACGCCGGCGCTCCCTTTCACACCAAAATCTTCTTCACCCCCTTTCGGAAAAATCACTCATCCATCGACGACGCCTCATTCTTTCTCAATGGCCAAGCCAGGTTTCGGTGTTAGTAGCTGTTAACCCAATCTCAACCGAATTTTCGTCATGACTTCAACCATTCCAGATTAAATCGTGCGCAAACGATACTTTCCCCTTTTTCATACAGGCATAACACAGTTCCATCTGGCAAAACGGTTAGATCCGAATAGGCGCAGCTACCGGCATCGATCACTTTGTTGACGGGCCAGGTTTTGCCATCGTCCTCGCTGAGCTTGATGCAGAGGTTTTCCCGAGCCGCCCACACAGCAGGGACTTCGTTTCCATTTTTGTCACGCTTGAGGCTGTGTGGATTGGAAAAAATCAGCATCCCCGGCTTGGAAGGATGCGCGATGATGCTAGCCATACAAACCGGCTCCCACAGTTGATCGTGAAACTCCGGCTTGCTCCATTCAGTCGCGCCGTTCGTGCTGGTGCTGATGATTTTTCTGTTTTTGTTAGATTTGCTTCGGGCAACCAACATCACACGGTCATCTGACAAAGTGGCCAGCATGGTTTCATTCGGACTAACGAAATCCCCTTCATTCGGCACAGCAATCTCACCCGCTTGCCAAGTCTTGCCGTGGTCATCACTGAAAATCGTCGATACCGCAGAAGGCCCGTGCGCACCCTCATTGCCGTATGCAATCCAGACAGGAACGACAAGTCTGCCGCACTTCAACTGAATCCCGTGCCCCGGCCCGGTTGCGATGACTTTCCAATCATAGTGCTTACGCAACGGCTCAAAGGTCGCTGTGATATCCACAGGCTCACTCCATGTCTCTCCATCGTCCGTGCTGCGCATTGAGTAACAACGGGCGTAATTGATGCAATAGAGAAACTGGAAATCTCCGGTAAACCTATCCACGATCGCGACGGGATTGTTGACGGTTTGCTCGCGTTCTCCACCCTTCCTCTTGTGGGGATTTCCTTCAAGCCGTGTCCCGTGATGCGCGATGTGCTTGCTCGCTTGCCAAGTCTTTCCTCCATCTGTGGAGCGACGCATGTGGATTTCAATTTCCCCCCAATCCGCAGCATCATGCTTCCTCGCTTCCGAATAAGCGATCACGGTCCCTTTGGCCGTCACCACGATCCCCGGTATGCGATAGCGCGCGATGCCATTCATCCCCGGAGGAAAAACCTCAGAACTCACTAACGGAGGAGCTGCCTTTACCAGGGACGGTAAAATCAAAAGCGCAAGTAGCAGGAAACATTTCATCGGCTGTGATTACAGCTTATCACGACGTTTTTTTGCAATCACGTAAACAAAAACAGCTGAGGTCGGAGTGACGTGATTGAATGCGGTTCTTATCCTACACCAAAATCTTCTTCACCACATTTCCATGCACATCGGTGAGACGGAAATCACGGCCTTGGGCTCGATAGGTGAGTTGAGTGTGATCGAAACCTAACAGATGAAGGATCGTCGCGTTGAGATCGTGGACATGAACTTTGTCTTCTACGGCATTGAAGCCAAGTTCATCGGTTTTTCCGATTTCGCAGCCGCCTTTCACGCCACCGCCGGCCATCCACATGGTGAACGCGTTCGGGTGGTGATCACGACCGTCGTTGCCGCCTTGCACCATCGGGGTTCGACCGAATTCACCACCCCAAACAATCAGCGTTTCATCTAACAGACCGCGTTGCTTGAGGTCTTTAATGAGCGCAGCACAGGCCTGATCGACATCGCGGCAGTTATCTTCCAGACCTTTTTTGAGATTGAAATGCTGATCCCATGACTCATGGAAAAGCTCCACGAAGCGTACGCCGCGTTCAATAAGCCGCCGAGCCAACAAGCAGTTGTTTGCAAACGAACGTTTCCCGGGCTCAGCTCCATACATTTTTTGCACCGACTCCGGCTCCAAAGATATATCCGTCACTTCTGGCGCGACGTCTTGCATGCGAAACGCCATTTCAAACGCAGCGACCCGCGATGCGATTTCGGGATCACCGACCGATTCAAAACGTTTGTGGTTGAGCATGTTGATCGCATCAATCGTCTGGCGTTGTTGCTGGCGCGAGATCCCTTTCGGATTGGAAAGGTAAAGCACCGGCTCACCAGTGGAGTTGAACGAAACGCCATCGTGCACACTTGGCAAGAAACCAGAAGACCAGTTGTTGTTTCCACCAGACGGGCCTTTTACACCGGAGGAAAGAACAACAAAGCCCGGCAGGTTTTGGTTTTCCGAACCCAAACCATAGGAAACCCATGAACCGAGGGAAGGACGTCCGAATTGCTGGGAACCGGTGGACATCAGAATCTGAGCTGGAGCGTGATTGAAAGCATCCGTGTGCATGGAACGGATCAGGGAAATATCATCCGCGCAGGAACCGATGTGTGGCAGCAAATCCGCCATTTCCATGCCGCACTTGCCGTAATTTTTGAATCCAAACTTCGAGCCTAACAGTTTGTTTTCCGGACGGATGAATGCGGATTGATAGCCCTTCAACAATTCCGACGGCGGGTTGGTGCCATCCATTTTTCGCAGCACAGGCTTGTTATCAAAAAGATCGATGTGGCTCGGCGCACCACCCATGAATAAAAAAATCACGTTCTTCGCCTTCGCTGGAAAATGCGGGGCTTTGGGCGCTTGCGGGTTTTCCAAAACCTGGGCAGCAGAAGCGACGCCTTTTCCAAGCATCGAGGTGAGCGCAATCGAACCCAAACTCAGGCCACAATCTTTCAAGAACCAACGACGCGAAAAAGAGCGTTGGGTGTCAACGATGGTGGAGGATGGTAATTGCATAATAATCAGAGAATCTTATTTCTCTAAGTTTGAGATTTAAAATTTAGAATTTGAGATTTAATTCTTGGTGATGGTTTCGTCGAGATTCAAAAGCACCCGCGATACAGCTGTCGCGGCGGCGAGTTGATCGATGGGATGTGCGGAAAGGTCGATGGTGACCGGCTTGTAATTTTCTAACAAAATCTTCATTTGTTCGTGATCAGCGTTCAAAGACGACTCGTAATGAGCTTTCAGCGCAGCGATTTCATCGGCATCGGGAACTCGTGCGGTGCAGAGCTGAAAAGCACGGGAAATTCTTTCTTCCAAACTACCCGAATCCGTAAGCATCCGATGGGCGAGACCCAGCGCTGCCTCTACGGATACTTGTTCGTTAAGCGTCACCAAGGCTTGTAGCGGCGTGGTGGAAAGCGTGCGACGCACACAAGAAACCGAACCGTTCGGGGCATCGAAGGTAGTCAGCATGGGATACGGCACGGAGCGGAATCTGAATGTGTAAAGCGCGCGGCGGTAGCGCTGGGAATCAGTTTCTACCACCCAAGTTTTCGGACCGTAAGAAACAGGTCTTTGGAAAAGGTAATCAGGTGCGGGTGGGTAAACACTGCGTCCACCGAGAGACGTATCCAACAATCCCGAAGTCGCGAGCTGGATGTCTCGCACGGTCTCCGCAGGTACACGGAATCTTGTGCCACGAGCGAGGATTCGATTCTGTGGATCGCGATCACGCAGCTCCTCGCTGGCGAGTGAGTCTTGCTGATAGGTCGCGCTGTTTGCGATCAAGCGATGCAGGTGCTTCATATCCCATCCGCTCTCCACAAACTCGCAGGCGAGCCAGTCGAGCAATTCCGGATGCGAGGGACGCGCGGCTTGATGCCCGAAATCCTCGGAAGTTTCTAACAGACCGGTTCCGAAATACGCTTGCCAGACTCGGTTCACGAAAACACGGGAAGCAACGGGAGATTTCGGATCAACCAGCCACTTGGCAAATGTCAGACGTGATTCCGGATCTCCGGGGGGAAGCGGATGGAGGAACGCCGGAACATGAGGTTTCACCACATGCTTGGGATGGGTTTGTTCACCACGTTCAAACAATCTCGTTTCCGGAGGCGTATCCGATTCACCGGCTACCAAGGCCCACGTCGGTTGTGGAACTTTCGCGTAAAGCGCTTCGATCTGCGCGGTCTGCTCGGAAAACTCTTCCTGGTTCTCCCGCCAATGCGCGAACAAGCGAGCCTCCTGCTCCGCATTGCGTTCGGCAACTGGCGTTTCCAACGCCTCCAAGACAAGCGGTGGCAACTGATCGAGCGCGTTCGGCAACGAGGACGAAACAGATAATCGTACCCGACCGAGATTGTAGGTCATGTTGTCATCCGAATTGTATCCACCGTGATTTTGAGAAAGCGTGTATCGGAGATATGTTTTTGAATCGGAAACCAACGCTTCTTCCAACTCAAAGGTCAGAACCGCAGGATCGTTGTTTCGTGCCGGATCTCTTTCATTCGTCCAAGCGGTCTTGATGTCTCCATCAAGCGCGAACGCAGCCGGTCCGGTGCGGCGGTCATCCGGTTTGCCATCCGCGCTGCTTGGGAAACGCGTCGGATCCAAGGGCGTTTCCGGAGGATTCACACTCGCTACGGGATTCTTGAATTTCAAAGGCTGCACTTTGCCATCTTCCTTCCCTCCCCTTAAATTAAACTCCGTCAACGCACCTGTCCCTCGCGTGGAGCGACCCGGACCGTTCATCGGCAAGTAGGGATCATTCATCACTTCAAGCCGCGCCGAACGAATCACAGGGAGATCGGTCGAGGTGGTAAATGTCTCTCCACCGCGTGTCGCCGCATAACCCATATTGATTACGGACTTGTCAGGAAGAGGCCAATACTTCTGCCCGGAATCTCCCAACTGATATAGCTCGAGTGCCTCCCACTCGGTGCGTGGCAAAGCCAGCATCTCCCGCTGCCATGCCTGAAATTTTTCCTCAACCTCAGGCGATGATTCCCTCGCTTTGCGGTCGATTTCCGCGATCTCTTCCAATAAATCATCCAGCGTAATCCTCTCACCCGGCGCATAGGCGGCTATCGAAGTCTCACTAATCCCGTTCAAATACGCGAACATTCCGAAATACTCATCATGGGTGAGCGGGTCGTATTTGTGCGTGTGACATTGCGCGCACTGCGCCGTCAAGCCGAGCACCGATTTCCCAATCGCGTCCATCCGATCAAAGATCCCTTCCACGCGGAACTGCTCTGGCTTGGCACCACCCTCCTCGTTGACCATGGAGTTTCGCAGAAATCCTGTGGCAATGCGGTCGTCCTGTGTCGCGTTTGGCAAGAGATCGCCTGCGATTTGTTTGATGACAAACTCATCGTAAGGCATGTTTCTGTTCATCGCTTCCACCACCCAGTCGCGGTAGAAATGATGATACCTTGGAAGGTCTTTTTCATAACCCGCGGAATCCGAATATCGCGCCGCATCCAACCACTCACGAGCCCAACGCTCGCCAAAATGGGGGCTGGCTATCAATCGTTCGATTTCCTTTTCCATGTCGCTCGCTGCCGCAAGCTCTTCCAGAGTGGGCGGCAAGCCTACCAAATCCAACGAAAGCCGCCGAAGCAATGTGTGAGCATCCGCTTGGGGTGACGGAGCCAGTTTCTCACTCTCTAATTTCGCCAGGACAAACGCATCGATCGGGTTCTTCACCCATGATTCGTTTTTCACTTTCGGGACAGGCGGACGAACCGGTGTTTGAAAAGCCCAGTGCGTGCCCCACTCGGCACCTTGGTTGATCCACTCGCGGATCAACTCCACTTTTTCTGGTGGCAGACGCTTCTTTTTCTCAGGCGGCGGCATGACCTCGTCTGGATCGCTGTGCATGATGCGCTCCATGATCAATGACGCATCCGCATCCCCGGGCACAATCGCCTTGCCGCTATCGCCGCCTTTGAATGCAAGTTCTTGCAAATCCAAACGCAGGCCGCCCTCCATTTTCTCCTCGTCCGGACCATGACAGGCATAACAATTTTCCGATAAAATCGGCTGAATCTGCGTAGCGAAATCGATATCCCCAGCCGTTGCGGCTGACTGGAGGACGATTAGGGAATAGAAAGGAAGCAAACGCATGAGATCTATACTATACGCAGGGGACGAAATCTTTCCATGTCACAATCGTCATTTTATGGTAGAATCCGCGCATGGTGAGGCCTGTTATGTTTTCTGCAAATGAGATGATTGTTCGACTTTTCGATCATCTTCCTATGGTCATTTTCTACATGAAGGATCTGCAAGGAAGGTTCGTTCGTTGCAACCCGCGCTTCGAAGAATTTCACGGGCTGTCTCCCGGTTCTGCAATTGGGTTGGATGACTTCGCATTGCATCACGCAGCTATCGCCAGCCGTTACCGTACGGAGGATCGCAAAATCATGGACACTGGAATTCCGGCGACCAACCGCATCTGGCTCGTTCCAGGTGCGAATGGTTTGTTGCGTTGGTGGGTTTCTAACAAGTTTCCCACTTATGATCCCGCAGGAAAAATCTCTGGAGTCGTTGGCGTGATGTATGGAATCTCCGATGCGAAGGGAATGAATGAGCCCTTCACGCGAATCGAGCCTGCTTTGAAATTGATCCACTCCGAGCTCCACTCATCTCTCACCACCGCAAAACTGGCGGCTGCCTGCCATTACTCCGAAAGCCAGTTCAACCGGATCTTCCGCAACCTCACCGGGCAATCCCCGCGACAATATTTGCTCCACCATAAAATCGAAATCGCCAAAGACCTGCTCGCGCGCACGGTTTTGCCTCTTTCGGAAATCGCGTATCAAGCCGGA
>JBGSRM010000253.1:0-22988 GCA_041737575.1 Akkermansiaceae bacterium | reverse complement strand
CCATCCGGCAAAAACATAGTAGCGCCCAAAAACGGCCCACGCGGTATAATCGTCACCTTGTGCAACGGATGCGTATGCGGCAGCACCATATTCAAATACGCATGACCCGCCTCATGCCAAGCCGTCCCGATCTTCTCCTTGTCAGACATCGCCAACGAACGCCTCTCACGTCCCCAACGCACTTTATCGCGCGCCTCTTCCATCTCCGCCAAAGTCACCGCCTTCAAACCCTTGCGCGCCGCCAACAACGCCGACTCATTCACCAGATTCGCAAGCTCGGCACCCGAAAACCCGGGCGTCCCCTTCGCAATCCGCGACAAATCAACACCCGCCGCCAACTTGATCTTCTTCACATGAACCCGCAAAATCTCCTCACGGCCATTCACGTCCGGCAGCGAAACCGTCACCTGCCTGTCAAACCGACCCGGCCTCAACAAAGCAGGATCCAACACGTCCGGCCTGTTCGTCGCCGCAATGATGATCACTCCCTCCTGCGTATCAAATCCATCCATCTCCACCAGCAACTGGTTCAGCGTCTGCTCACGCTCATCATGACCTCCGCCCATGCCATGCCCGCGATGCCTGCCCACCGCATCAATCTCATCGATGAAAATCAAACACGGCGCATGCTTCTTGCCCTGCTCGAACATATCACGCACCCGCGACGCACCCACACCCACGAACATCTCCACAAAGTCCGATCCTGAAATCGAAAAGAACGGCACATCCGCCTCACCCGCGATCGCCCGCGCCAACAAGGTCTTGCCCGTCCCCGGCGATCCCACCATCAAAACACCCTTCGGAATCGATCCACCCAATCTCTGAAACTTCTTCGGATCCCTCAGGAAATCCACGATCTCGAACAACTCCTCCTTCGCCTCCTGAATACCCGCAACATCCTTAAATGTCACCTTGTTCCGATCCATCGTCAGCAACCTTGCCTTCGACTTCCCGAAAGACATCGCCCCACGCCCCGCCGATTTCATCTGATGCCTGAAAAGGAAAAACAACAAAAGAATGATCAACAAAAACGGCAAAAACGTGAACAACGCCTTACCCCACACATCGGACTCCCTCACATACTCCGCACGATCCTTCAACAACTCGCGCAACTCACCACCCAGAATCGTCGATGACACGCTCACCTTGAACGGCGCGGCCTCCGGCACATTCCCCTTCTTGTCCTTCGGCTGGATCATGTTCGTCACACGCTCACGCTTCCCGAAAATCACCGCATCCGAATCCCCCAAACTCTTCATCACCAAATCCCCCTTCTGCACCTCTTTCATCGCCATCGCCTTCCTCAAATCCCCAAGCGTAAGCGTATCCACATCCACCCGAGTCATGATCTCCTCACCTCCACTCTCCACACGAAGACCCTCTCCCAACAAATCCCTCAACTCATCCGCCTGCAAATTCAAATTCACCGGCACCCGGAACTCACTCGGCTCAGTCTCCGGCTTCTCCGGCTTCACCATCGGCTCGTTCACCCATCCCGTGATCGTCGCATCATACGCCGTATCCGTTGTCACCACCTTCAACGGCTTCTCCGCATCACCCATCACCACCAAACCCTGATCCAGCCTCGACCGGAACTCCGCATAACTCAAAGTCTTCGACTTGTCATTGAACTGTGGCCCGAAAAACGCAGCCCCCAATATGAACAATGCCAAACCGAAAAGGGCTAACACCCTCCAGTTGAATCCTCCACTTTCCCCATTCGGGCTCTTCTGATTATTTGGCGGCGGTGTCTGGTTGTTTGAGTCGGACATGATTCTTTATTATCGCCGGGCTCTATTCCCGGTCGCAAAAACCTAAACGGACTTGCGCGAATGTCTAGGCTGTGTTTTTCGGCTGCCTGATGGCCAATACCGTGAGCACAATCAGAATCAGCCCCACTACCGGAGCTACATAATAAAGCATCGCTTCATGATATCCTTGGAATGCCGCATGACCCGTCGCTCCCAAGATGAGGTAAGCCAAATATGCACCGTAAAACGCAAGGAAGAAAAATCCATTGATCCTACCAATCCGGTAGCCGTAGAAGAACACCGGAAAGGTAGCCACCGCTACAGCGATCATGATGGGAATGTCGGACTCCATGGCTTGACTGGCCACTTCCACACCAGAAGGAGCCACGATTGCGGAAATACCCAGCACCGTTAGTATATTGAAAATGTTGCTGCCCACCACATTTCCCACCGCGATGTCTCGCTCGCCTTTCAGCGCCGCAACCACTGAGGTCGCCACTTCTGGAAGCGATGTTCCAGCAGCAATGATTGTCAGGCCGATGATCAGCTTGGAAACTCCGAATACCTCTTCCGCGATGAAGACCGCTCCGAAAACCAGCCTGTCCGAGCCAATCACCAGCCCTGCGATCCCCACTACCACGAACGCAATATTTTTCAGCCACTTGGGATCTTCCTTCGCCTTCCCATACTCCTCTTCATATTCGCTAAGAACACCAGCGTCCTTTTCCTTACGGGAAGACCGAATTAGGAAAAACACATAGCCCAGCAAAAGCGCAGCGAGGACGATCCCATCCACTCGCGAAAGCAACCCGTCCATCGAGAGAAAATAAAGCAGCACGGAAACGCAGATCATCACCGGCACATCGAAGCGCACAAGCTGCGCGTGCACCACCAGCGGGATGATTAACGCGGATAGTCCAAGGATGAATAGCACGTTGAAGATATTGCTACCTACTACGTTGCCCACCGCCAATTCCGCCTGGCCGCTGAAAGCCGACATCACGGAAACCGCCAACTCCGGCGCACTCGTCCCGAACGCCACCACCGTCAGTCCGACGATCAGCGGGGATATCCCCAAGGCAGAGGCTATGCTCGCAGCCCCTTTCACCAACCAGTCAGCGGAGAAAACGAGAAGAACAAGACCAAGGATGAGGTAGAGGATTGCTTCAATCATGCGGCTGGATTCTTCACGAGACTCGCCCGCCGTCCATTCTAAATCCCCTTTCAAAGCCAGAGAATTTCTGACTCATGCTCAGCGCGCCGCATTACGGAAATGATTTCCCAAACCACAAGAAAGATGTTCATTAAAACACTTTTCCACTTGCCAAGTGCCGAATTTTTCACACCCTCGCCAAAATGCACCATCAGCTTACCTCCCTCCTCAAACAATACTTCGGCTACGATACATTCCGTCCCCTCCAGTTGGAAATCATGACCGCCTCCATGGAAAGAAAAGACGTCGTCGCCATTCTTCCCACCGGTGCCGGAAAATCCCTCACTTTCCAACTCCCCGCCCTCGCCGAAGACGGCATCACCCTCGTCGTCTCTCCACTCATCGCACTGATGAAAGATCAGGTCGACTCCCTAACCGCCTCCGGCATCCCCGCCACCTTCCTCAACTCCTCCCTCGATCCCGCCGAAGCCCGCGACCGCTCCCAAGCCCTCTCCCACGGCGAATACAAACTCCTCTACGCCGCCCCGGAGCGCGTGATGACCCCCGGCTTCATCGCCGATCTGAAACTCTGGAATGTCAAACGTATCGCCGTCGATGAAGCTCACTGCATCTCCGAATGGGGCCACGATTTCCGCCCGGAATACCGCCAGCTCGCCCAGCTCCGCACCCACCTGCCCGGCATCCCTTTTCTCGCACTCACCGCCACCGCCACCCCGAAAGTCCGCGAGGACATCTCCCGCCAGCTCCAGTTGGAAAAGCCCGTGGTCTTCCTCGCCTCCTTCAACCGCCCCAACCTCTCATACTCCATCCTGCCGAAATCAAAGGCCGCCCGCCAAGTCTTCGAGTTCGTCCACTCCCGCCCCGACGAATCCGGTATCATCTACCTCCAGTCCCGCAAAGCCACCGAAGCCATGGCCGCCACCCTCAAAGCCGAGGGCATCCCCGCCATCGCCTACCACGCGGGCCTCGACCCAACCATCCGCGCCAAAAACCAGGAAGCCTTCATCCGCGACGAAGCCCGCATCGTCTGCGCCACCGTCGCCTTCGGCATGGGCATCAATAAACCCGATGTCCGCTACGTCATCCACGCAGACCTCCCGAAAAACATCGAGGGCTATTATCAGGAAACCGGCCGCGCCGGTCGCGATGGTCTCCCCTCCGAGTGCCTCCTCCTCTACTCCCGCGGCGATCTCATCCGCAACCTCCGCTTCCTCGAAGACACAACCGACCCCGAAGCCGCGAAAATCGCTGAAGCACAGATGCGTCGCATGGCCGATTTTGCCGAAGCCACCACCTGCCGCCGCACCTCCCTCCTCGAATACTTCGGCGAGACATGGCCGGAGGAAAACTGCGGCGGATGCGATATCTGCCTGCTTCCACGCGAGGAATACGATGCCACTATGCAAGTTCAAAAAATCCTCTCCTGCATCATTCGCGCAAAACAAGCCTGCGGTTTCTCCACCGGTGCCAATCACATCTCCCAAATTCTAACAGGCGCACGAACTGCGAAAATCCGCGAATACGGCCACCACAAAATTTCCACCTATGGCATCGGCGCAGACACCCCACGCGAAGCATGGTCCGCCCTCGCCCGCCAACTCATCGCCCTCGGCTACATCAATGCATCGCCAGACAATTATCAAACACTCAACGTTTCCTCCAAAGGCACGGAAATCCTGAAAAATCGCAGTCAAATCCTTCTCACCCGCC
Source organism: Akkermansiaceae bacterium (assembly GCA_041737575.1). GTDB lineage: Bacteria > Verrucomicrobiota > Verrucomicrobiia > Verrucomicrobiales > Akkermansiaceae > Luteolibacter. The sequence continues at coordinate 18,353 of JBGSRM010000253.1, read as the reverse complement.
TGCCCTTTGCCCAATCACAAGCCGCAACCGAGAATCTCTCCCGCAGCAAAACCATCCCCTGCGATGAAATCCTTTTCCAATCGCTACGCAACCTTCGCAAATCCATCGCCGATCAAAAAGCCCTCCCACCCTACATCATTTTTGGAGACCTCCCACTCCGCCACATGGCACGCCGCTATCCTCTAACAAAAACCGATTTCCTCAACATCCCCGGCGTGGGAACCCAGAAACTGGACGACTACGGCCAAGCCTTCATGAAGGAAATCCAATCCCACCTCGCCACTCACGAAAAACAAAACTTCGCTCCCATCACCGCCGCACCCGCACCGAAAATGAAAACGGAAGGCGGACTCACCGGCACCGCGCTCGAATCCCTCAGGCTTTTTCAATCCGGCAAAACCTTCGAGGAAATCGCACAGATCCGCAATCTCGCCACCTCCACCATCTCTTCACACATCGCAGCCGCCGTTTCCAAACGCGCCATCACTCTCGATCCCCGGCAATTCTTCTCTGCGGAAGAAGAAGCCCGCATCTCCGCCGCCGTCGCCACCACCGAGGACGGCCTAACAAGACTCGGCCCCATCCACGCCACCCTCAACGGAGAAATCTCCTACGAAGCCCTGAAATTCTACGCCGCCTTCAAATCCCTGGAACCGGTAACCGAGTTATCCTGACCCGGCTCATTCCCCGAACTCAACCCTCTCATAAAGCTCCCCCAAACCCAGCTCGACCTCGATCTCCGGCAGCGGCACCACCGCATCCAAGCCCTGATAAAGTTCCGATGAAAAACCGCCATCAGGAGTCCTTCGATAAGCGATCACAGAAGCCGAATCCACTTCCACCAGCAACAGAACTTTCAAAGACGGAATGGCAAGATACGCATCCTTCTTTTCCCCGAGATCGGTTCTGCGGGTCGATTCACTCAATACTTCGATAACCACAACCGGCTGGTTCTGAAAATGATCCGTCTCCGGATTGCTATCACAGACCACCATCACATCGGGATAATAGAAACGTGTGTGATTCGGCAGCTCTATCCGCACCTTCATATCGCTACTGAAAGGCTGGCATCGCTTACCTCGGAGCTTACCAAAAAGAAATCCATACGCATTTCCTGCAATCATATTATGCCGAATCGTCGCCCCAGCCATCGCATGCACCGTCCCCCCGATAAACTCATGCTTAACTTCCGCAAGCACTTCTCCCTCCAGGTATTCCTCTACAGAAATCAAATCCGGTTTATTGACTGCAGTCATATTTGATTCTTAACAGCCAATTTCTCCCCTTGCAACCACCCACACAAACCAAAATCAAAAATCAAAAATCATCAATCTCTCCATCTTCCTCCGTGCATTCCGTGCAACCTGTCCGTCGTAGCTTTAGCGAAGTCGGATCCGTGGTCAAAATTCTTCAAACCCATCAATCAGCAATCCAACTTGGCGAACTTCGCGACTTGGCGGTGCAAAACTCTCCAATCTCCCCACTCCAAGCTCCCCACTCCCCACCATTGACTTTCCTCCCCATCCCTGCTTCAAACACCTCCCCATGTCCGAACGCAAGACCCTCGACGAACGCCACCAAATGACCGACCTGGAGCGCCTCCGCCACTCCTCAGCTCACGTCATGGCCACCGCCATCCTCCGCATCTGGCCCGACGCTCAGTTCGCCTACGGCCCACCCATCGAAAACGGTTTCTACTACGACTTCCAAATGCAGCACCGCATCACTCCCGACGATTTTGAGAAAATCGAAGCGGAGATGAAAAAAATCGCCAAGGAAAACCAGAAGTTCGACTACAAAGCAATCTCCCGCGAAGAAGCCAAAACCATGGCCGAATCCGGACGCCTCGGCGGTCTCACCGAACGCCCCGGAAACCCCTCCCGCTTCAAACTCGACCTCATCGATAAAATCCCGGAAGGCGAACAAATCTCCTGCTTCCAAAACGGCGACTTCATCGACCTCTGCGCCGGCCCGCACGTCGGCTACACCTCGAAGTGCAAAAACATCAAACTAATGTCCGTCTCATCCTCCTTCTACATGGGCGATGAATCGAAAGGACAACTCCAACGCCTCTACGGAACCGCATTCGAATCCAAGGAACTGTTGGAAGAACACCTCAACCGCCTCGAAGAAGCCAAAAAACGCGACCACCGCCGCCTCGGCAAAGAACTCGGCATCTTCCACATCGATGAAATGGTCGGCCAAGGCCTCATCCTCTGGAAACCAAAAGGCGCACTCATCCGCCGCGCCCTCCAAGACTTCATCACCGGCGAACTCGACAAACAAGGATACTCCCAAGTCTTCACCCCTCACATCGGCAAACTCGATCTCTACCGCACTTCCGGCCACTTCCCCTACTACCAGGAATCCCAATACCCCGCCATCGCCGAACGCGATGTGTTAGATAAACTCGCCGACGAAGACGCAACCTGCGCCACCCTCATCAACGGCCTCAGCGACGGAACCTACGAAGGTTACCTGCTCAAGCCGATGAACTGCCCCCACCACATCCGCATCTTCGCCAGCGATCACCACTCCTACCGCGACCTCCCCGTCCGCCTCGCCGAATTCGGCACCGTCTATCGATGGGAACAATCCGGCGAACTCGGCGGCATGACCCGAGTCCGCTGCTTCACCCAAGACGACGCCCACCTCTTCTGCACCCCAGACCAAGTCGCCGCAGAAGTTACCGGCTGCCTCGACCTCGTCAAAGTCGTCCTCAAAACCCTCGGTATGAACGACTACCGCGTCCGCCTCTCCCTCCGCGATCCCGAATCCGATAAATACGTCGGCTCCTCGGAAAACTGGGACAAAGCCGAAGCCGCACTCCGCCAAGCCGTCCAAACCCTCGGCGTCGATTACACCGAAGAACTCGGCGAAGCCGCCTTCTACGGCCCGAAAATCGACTTCGTCGTCAAAGATGTCATCGGCCGCGATTGGCAACTCGGCACCGTCCAGGTCGATTACAACCTCCCCGTCCGCTTCAACCTCTCCTACATCGGCCCCGACAACCAACCCCACATCCCGGTCATGATCCACCGCGCCCCCTTCGGCTCCATGGAACGCTTCACCGGCCTCCTCATCGAGCACTTCGAAGGAAAATTCCCCACATGGCTCGCCCCAGAACAAGTCCGCATCCTCCCCATCTCCGAGAAAACCATCGAGCACGCCGAAGCCACAGCCGCCAAACTCGCCGACCTCGGCATACGCCTATCCATCGACCGCTCCAGCGATAAAATCGGTGCTAAAATCCGCAACGCACGCCTCGAACGCGTCCCCTACATGCTAGTAATCGGCCAACGCGAAGCCGAAGAAGGAACCGTCTCCGTCCGTCACCGCGACAAAGACGACCTAGGCGCCAAACCCCTTGAAGAATTCATCTCCCAAATCACCTCCGAAATCTCCCAACGCTCCCTCTGATAAATCTATCGAAAGCTCACACTCACGCGGGCTTACTCTTCTCATGAAGTGCTAGAATGCGGATAATGCTCTCTTCAAAAGCCTTTCTGAAATCTGGATCGCCAGCATAGGTTTTGTAGAGATCTAAATCTTTCTTACGCTCTTTATTGACGGCTTGCGTGATCAAAGAACGCAGTGCGATATCTCGGTTTTGTTCATCAGGATTATTCACTACCTGGGATTTATAGGCTGCACTCTCCTGAACGTGCTCCATAATCTTAATCAGCTTCACTCGCTGCTCTTCTGGAGTAGCATCCCATGCCGCAAACCAACGCTCGTTGAAATGACGGATGATTTCATCCAATGGCGACTCCTCTCCCCCCGTATCATGAAACCCTCTAACGCTTCCGCCTTCCGGCTCAAGTTCTGTCGCAGATGCATCTAAGGCAATATGTTCGTTCAAATGCACTCTTTCTAACGCATAGGTCGAAAGATCCACACTCTCCAGTAGCACATCAAGTTGATCTTTATCTTTGTCCTTAACCTTGAGCTTAGGGATCAAAAATTTCAGAAACCAGTGCAGCTTTTCCCATGCTGGGGCCGGAAATGCAATTATGCAGGCAAGTTGGCCATACAGCTTAACGAATTGCTTGGCTTTGATCTTAAAATCAATTTTGTCGTTCTCTTCTTCGATAATATCAAAGCGGCCCGCAGCCTCATCAATAATCGGGTGCAGCAACTCGGCATCCTCACCATTGAAGAAAAGCTTATTGAACATCTCAACATCCTCATCTTCGTAGATCCCGGCATCGTCGAGTGCGTCCTTGAGATCATTGAGAACATTCACATCGGTTGGCTCAGTCAGCGATGTAGAAGTATAGAAGTCATCAAAAGCCGCCTTGATCTCGCTGGCACTGTTATAAAAATCCAAGACGAACGTGTCCTGCTTCTGCATGGTCTCATTGCAGCGGTTCAGACGTGATAAAGTTTGCACGGCCAACACCCCCTGCAGCCTTTTATCCACATACATGGTGTGCAGCAACGGCTCATCAAAACCGGTGAGAAACTTATTCGCCACTACCAACAAGCGATAGCCTGCTTCCTTGAACTTGTCGGGAATATCCTTGCTGGGAAAACTGTTTAGCGAGTCCTCAGTGTATTCGATACCATCGACTTTCTTTGTTCCGGAAAACGCGATAATCGCTTGATACGTTGCGTTCGCCTTTTTGAGTTCTTTCTGAAGCGCAAAGAAATAACGTATCGCGCTCTCAATGTTGCGTGTGACGACCATGCCACGCGCTTGACCACGTAATTTTTTCGCCCCCGCAACTTGAGTGACGAAGTGATCAGTCATTAGCGCAGCTTTGACATCAATCGTCTGTTGATGGCTTTCTACAAATGAGCGGAGCTTCTTCTGCGCTTTGGTTGTGTCAAACTGTGGATTCTGCTCAATCGATTTTTGGATTTCGTAGTAACTTTTATAAGTGGTGTAATTCGCTAACACATCGAGAATGAAACCCTCCTCAATCGCTTGTTTCATCGAATAGAGATCGAAAGGATCAAATTTACCCTCTTGATTGCGTACACCGAATTTCTCAAGCGTCGCCTTTTTCGGTGTCGCTGTGAATGCGAAGTAACTGGCATTCTTGCCCATCTTACGTCGCTCTATTGCTTGCAGGATTTTATCCTGATAGTCCTCGGGCTCTTCGTCATCATCGCCAGCACCGATGGTCATATTCAATTTATCCGCTGCTTGCCCGCCCTGCGAAGAATGCGCCTCATCAATAATGACCGCGAACTTGCGATCACTCATATCCGCTATGCCATCAACGATGAATGGAAACTTCTGAATTGTGGTCGTGATGAGCTTTTTTTCCTTTTCCAAATGCGAGCGCAAATCTGCAGCGCTATCCGCATGAGCTAACAAATTCTTCGTCTCGGAAAACTGCCTGATATTTTTATCCAACTGGCGATCTAGCACCCGCCGATCTGTAACCACGATCACGGAATCAAAAACATTTTTCTCACCACTCTCATCATAAAGCTCGATGAGCTGATAACCCAACCAAGCAATCGAATTGGATTTTCCTGATCCTGCGGAATGTTGAATCAAGTAACGCTTTCCAATCCCGTTTGCTCTAAGATCAGCGAGAATTTTTCTCACCACATCCAGTTGATGATACCGAGGGAAGTATAGCGTTTGCTTCACCTGCTTGGTCTTCTTGTCTTTCTCTTCCGTAATCTTGGCAAAGTGCTCGATAATATTGCTCAAACTGTGGCGCGTTAAAACATCCTGCCATAAATAGGCCGTTTTGGGGCCACCTGGATTCACAGGATTCCCCTTCCCTTGACCGCCCGGTAAACCTTTGTTGAACGGTAGAAAATATGTCGACTTCCCATCTAGTTTGGTTGTCATCCACACCTCATCGGGATCGACCGCAAAGTGAACCAAACAGCGGCGGAATTGAAACAAGGTCTCTTTGGGATCTCGATCATCACGATACTGCTTTTTCGCGTGATTCACATTCTGGCCCGTCCATGGATTTTTGAGTTCCAAAGTGGCAATCGGCAAACCGTTGAGAAAAATCACCATGTCCACGGACTTCTGATCCGTTTTGGAAAAATACAACTGCCGCGTAACTGAAAAAATGTTCGACTCAAATTTAGCAGTCACGTCTGCGTTGAGATCGTTGTAGGGCAGTCTGTAAAACAGCTTGAGGTGTGCATTATCCACGTCCAACCCCTTTTTCAGCACGCTGAGAATCCCGTCCTTCTTTAGCTTGCGATGCAGCCGCTCGACTAACTGCCGTCTCCAGTCAGATTTATACTGCAACTTCGCCAGCTCTGTGGCCTGGGTCGTCTCAAGAAACATCCATAACTTCGCCTCATCGATGGCAAACTCAGGATTGAAATCTGTCGATCTACCCCGCTGATAACCTGCGCTTTTGTGAGTTTTGTAGGTTTCGATGTTGTCTCCAAATGAATCACCATTCTCCTCTACCTCGATCTCACTCACCCCACCGGTCAGGTGGCGCTCAATGTGCGCTTCAAGGGCAGCTTCGTTGGTTTTCGAACGACTCATTCGCTATAATGCTCAGCATAAAATGCCAAAATGGGAGGAATTCCCACCATAAATTGCACCAGCGGGCTACTTTCTCCACTTGCTGATCCGTAAATCACACTCGTTCTTTGGAAGGTACCTTTGCTCCTTACCTGTCCTTCTCATCAAAGCATCCAGTCGATCAGCCGCAACATGGGGCTTCAAGAGAGATGATTCTACCAATTGATCGAGAATCCACAGCGTACCATGAATTTCTAAAGACTCAGCTTCTGCCATCGTTCTCAGCAATCGATCACCCGACAGAACCATCGCCTGCTCCCGGATTGCGACATAGACGACTGACAAATCCGAATCACTTAACCCTTTGTTAGCATGGGTTTCCAAAAATTCGCTAAAAGCTCCAGCCATCTCTAATCCTGAAATTTCTGCCACGGTCACTTGCCCAGCACGAATCGACGCTAATGCATTGTCGTGATTTCCATCTTCCAATTCACCAACGACAAAATCACTTGTTAGGGTTGTGATCCCAAGTTGGAACCAGAGATCAAGGAGCCCCATCGACTCTAGGTCGATGAATACATTGGCATCCTTGATCGCTATTTTCATTTTTTAATCAACGGGTTGATATAGCTCACCTAATTCTGGCAAAGAGATTTTCAGAAGTCCCGCTGCTTTAGAAGGAGTGACTAGTTCTTGTGCCAGTGCTCGCAGGACAAGAGGCTCGAAACGACTGGATTTCTCATCTCCCACCCACTTGCCAGGCTCGTTCACGGTCCAACGATTTTTCGCGGCAACAATGCAGTAAGTTTTATAGCGCCCTGGAGTGACTAGTTTGAGATTGCAAGCACGCTTCATGATGGCAGCAATCGACATTCCCCATTCCTGCTTGATGGCGATCAGCTCGTTCAGAGAGATCTTCACGCGATTGACACCGAATCGTTCTTCGAAAGGCTCACGAGGAATCAAAAACGCCCCCGCAAACCAGTGACACCAATTTTCCTTTTCCTTATGCTGAAGAAATTCAGGAAATTTTAGATACAAGTGCGCCAGTTCATGAATCGCTGTGAAACGAAAACGCGGTAGATCCTTTTCTGCACCATCTAACCAGCGTTTCGATAAAGCAATAACTGGAACTGAGGACTTTCCAGATTTCGCAAATGCGGAAAATCCGTCGAAGCCATCTTCATTCGGCAATGTCTTCACTTTCACACCATGTGTTTCAAGCATGACATGAACGTTCGGTATGGGATTTTTTCCAAGCTCCCAGACTTTGCGCAATTTTTCCGCCGCCTGTTCGATTGCTTCTGGTAAATCCTCCACAGTTTTGTCAGTTAGATCCGCCCAGCTTAGTGCTTCTTGGCTGATACCAAGGATGTCTTCTATCTCCAGGTAACGTTCAAAGAATTCGTAAGCCTGTTCTTCCAAGCGTTTGCGTCCTTTCGCTCCCAGCTTGGTTTGGCTCCGATATTCAACCGTCTCTAACTTCAGAGTGTCTTTCTTGAAGAAATAGTCCGGCCGCACGTTCATCACTCGTGCGAAACGAGTGATTTGTTTGCTGTCCGGACTTGCTTCTCCCGCTTCGAACTTAGCAATCTGAGTATGCGAGAGTTCGCCGTCAAAGAGATCGGCAAGCTCACGCAAAGATAATCCGGCCATGAGTCGGGCACGGCGTATACGATCTCCCATACGTGTCGATGGAGTAGTTGTTGGTATTGCACTTCCCCCACCGCTTTGTGATGAAGTGTTGTGGATATTCATAGGTATTCGTTTCTTGTTCGTTCATTGCTGTGAAAAAGAAGTAGGACGCTTCTTGCAACTCAACTTTCGAACGATATTTACAGCTGGCTGATTTACAGTATTGACATATTTTCAAAATATGTAAACATGGAACTTAAGAAAAACGGAGTCCGGCAAGACTCCGCGTTTCCCAACTCTGGATCGACAGGTCTCCGTTTCCGGGGCGTCTTTCAGCAAGTTGTTCGTCGTTTGACAAGCCATGAACAACACATCCCGCTGGTAGCCGTCAAGCAATTCCGCTTTGAGACGAAACCCTAATTGAATAGAAAGGCAATAATCATCATGGCAACAAATCCACCAAAAGGAGATGGGCACCGTAACGGGCAAGTTCGCGAGCGTTCGCAAACGTTCAATCCCCGCACGGAGCAATTCGTCAAACGCGACACCAACTCGGGCCGCTTCATGGACGTCAAGTCCGACGGCACCCCGTGGAAGGGCGTCCGCAAGGAAAAGTAAGCAACCCTAACCCAAGCCGCCTCCGCAAGGGGGCGGCTTTTTTCGGCTCTCATGCTTTGAATTTCTGCGCTCTCAATTCCGATATCAAAGCGGCCTTCATCTTGTAGCGCGCCGACTTCCTCAGCAGGAAATGCGCGATGTAGTGGCAGTTCGGGCAGAGGGTGATCAGATCCTCCAGCTTTGTTTTCTTTGGCTCCTTGCGCTCGCTCAGGGGGTCGAGGTGGTGGGCTTGGACGATTTCCCCGTGATAGTGGAAGCCGCAGGCGACGCAGGTGAAGCGGTCGCGTTCCTTGGCCTTGAGAACCAGCAATCCGCTCCTGCGCAGGCGGAAGCCGGAGACGGCCTCCCTCTCACCTTCCAGTTCGGCGGCGGTTTCCTCCTCGCGGATCTCCACCGTCACGGAGGACGCCCGTTGATCCCGCTTGGTCTTCTTGTCGATCCACAGGGGCTTCACGTCGTCCATGTAGAAGAACCAGCGGCGCTTGCGGCTCGGATCGGTGGAGACTCCATACGAGTCGCAGAGCTTTTCGCGGATGCGGCGGATCTGGGATTCCCGGTCGGGGACGGCCTCTCCTTCGATCACATGGGCGAATACGGAAACGATCCGGTTCTTGTGGTTCTCGGAAACAATGGCCTCGTAGCGATCCGGTTTCGCCAGATGCAGGAGGATGTGGTAGGCGGCGCATTTGTTCCCGGTGAAAAATTCCGACTTGGGGGCGATCTTTCCGTAGATCCCCTCGTAGGCCAGTGTCTCGATCCGATCCCGCGCGTCCGCCGTGGTCTTGATGGAGGCATCGTCCGCCAGCGCCTTGAAAATCCGGCAGATGGAGAGCAGTTCGTGATACTTGTTCGTCAGATACCACATGCCGGGGTTGGCGATGCAGTCGTCTCCCGTGAAATACACCTGCCGCCCCGACACCAGCTCCCGATCCGCAAACCAGCGCAGCGCGTAGGATCGCTTCTTCGGGCCGGAGATGTTGCCTGCGGGCATCGCATAGAGGTATTCCAGATTGGCGAACAAGCACCTCGTGTTGGGGCGCGCATCCTTGAACTGCTGCTCCGCCTTCTCATCGAAGGTCGCGTCGGATGCATCGAAGGCTTCCACGAACCGCTCCCGGATCTCCTCGAAGCCGCCCGCAAAATCAAGCGGCTCCTTGCCAACCGTGATGTAGCTCCGGCGTTCCATGATGACACTTTGCAGGAACTCTTCAAACGCCCGGTAGGCAAGGTGGTTTTGCCAGTTCATGGGAGGAAAATAGACATGGATTCAGACGGCTTAGGTTCTTTGACGATCTCGTGGATGCGGGCGGCGGTGTGGCGGCAGGGCATGAAGGATGCCGAATCCGTAAAATCTAGGATTTATCGTAAAGTGGTGTGGCAGGAACGGTCTTCATTTCAAATACTGTTCCGGCAGTTTGACGGAGCCACCCTTTTTCGCTAGTGCTGTAATGGGTGCTGTATACTTTTCCGTACTCCTTTAGCTTATTGACCATTTTGATTCGTGGGTGTTTCACGACACCTCCTTTTTGCACACCTGCTGCGGAAATCATGGTGGTTTTTGGCCGAAAATGATCGATAAGTGCCTCATCGAGATTACGTCGGCTGCCATGATGCGGGCCTTGCATCCATTGCAGCCCTTCAAGCTGTGTCGGAAAGCGGGTAAGAATATCTCGGAACGCTTCGCACCCGGCATCCGATGTGAGTAGATAGATCTGCTCCGAGCCATTAACCTGCTTCGGATAGGCAATCACGGTTGCAACTTCATTCTCAGGAGAGACGGTATCACCAAGCGGTTTTGCGTCTGCGGCAGCCTTCGTTTCAAACATCACTTGAGACTCCTGGCTCTCGTAGCGAGATTCGAGAATCTGCATGCATGCTGCATCATCAAGCTTGTTATACTGAGCATTAAAGAATTCTGGTGTAGGCCCAAGGACAATGAGCGGACCGATGCGCGCCCCAAAGAATGGCTCTAAAATTGGAGTATTTGGATAGTTCTTCTCTAATGCAGCGATCAAATCATGCCTTGTTCTTTCTGATTTGCTCACCTTTTCGTAAACATGCTGAGCGTGCATTCGAAGTTCAATTATGCGCTCAAACGTCAAAATCCGGCTATTTGTACGGGTGTCGTGAACCCAAGCTTGTTTTATGGGAAAAAAACCTTCCTCCGCAAGTGCTACCAAGCCAGCTGCATGGTCGTCATGGCAATGGGAACAAACCAGGTGATCAATTTGTCGGCTTTTTGTTTCGTCTAAACGCTCAATAAGGAATTTTTTGACCTGTGGATAATCCTTGGCGTAACCACCATCGATCAAGATATTCGTGGGAACGTCGTTTTCCCAAGTCCGGACGAAAATTGAATCCGCGTCGCCAAGATTCTGAAAGAATATTTCGATGCCGTTTCTCATGTTTGTGCAGGGGGATGGGGTTTAGTTGGCGAACCCGAGACTGCTGCGCGCTCGACCGTTGGCTCGTCCAAATGCTGAGCACAATCTAACACCTGCCAGTATAGTTCGGCGGCGTAGTGAACTCCGAATCGGTAGAACCTGAAGGCTGCCAAGGCGGCGAGAATGAGAGGCGCGTAAAACTCTGGCGCGCACCAGTTCCAGTTAGAAGAAACTAGGCCATAGAGCGCTACCACAATGCTTGCGGCAGTGATTCCCCGGAACATTCCGTAATTCCCGTTGAATGCCTCCATGCGCGTAGCACGCCCTTCCTTATCCAGCCGAGCTGCCAACTGACCCCGAAGTGAATTTGTTTGCTCTTTTGTCAATGTGGCAAGATTTGGGGCTGATCTTCCTGTCAGCTTAGCGATTGCGTCAGGCAACGCTGCTATTTGGTCGGAAGAAAGATACTTTGGGCTGGCCTTGGTGATCCAATGGGTCGGCTTCCCACTATGCTTCCATGCGAGAGACTCGATTAGATTACCGAGGGCTTGGATAAGATGACCGGCGATGTAAGCGGCAATTACGAAGATTCCAAAAGATCCTGTTGAGTGGTCTTTTGCGACGATTAGATCCTTAGTGTCGGGGTTGACCCATAGACAACCAAGGAGCAACACAGCTCCCGGAAGGAGGACTCCGGCAAATTCGTAGAACGAGAAATCTCTTTTCATTGGATACTAGACTTTAATTCTTCCGGTGACGGTGTGGGCGATGAGGGTGCTGCGGACGATTTTTAACAATTGAATCTGGCTTTCCACTTTCACCAGTAATCCTACGAAAAGCCTTTCCAATTCTTGCGATTTAGAAACTAGAGCTTCTTGTTCGCTGTGGGGTGGAAGAGCGATCTTGAACTCCTTAACGTCCTGACAGGTGAGAGCCCCTTTTGTGCTTCCGCTATCGCTGATGGCGCGCAAGCGATGGTAGTGAGACTTCAACGCGAGATAGATAAACTCCGACGATGCCACAGAATTTGGAATTTCGATGTAGGCGAGATGTTGATTGATGGTGGCCGGAATGGCCAATAGTGCGGCTGTTCCCCGTGTTTTACCTTGGCCGGTGATAGCAATGACAATGCTGCCGTCCTTAACCAATGGCAGGTGACATTCCTTCAAAGCGAGCTTCGAAACAAACTGATCAGCTTCGGTTATGATTCCCTGATTGACCGATCCGCTATTAAGCCACGCATAATCAGCGCTGTTCCAGTAGCTTGGATTGCTCCTGAACGGTGTGGAGCCGTTCCCCACTTTGCCTAAATGCCCGATTCGCTTCACCTCCCAATGCTCCGGAATCTCGCCGATCCATTCGATGCCGGAGGGTTTGAGTTTGGCGTTGGGGTTGAGGCCACGGGTGACGGCGCGGTTGATGAGGATGGCTTTTTGCTCGTCGAGGAGTTCGATCTGGCGCTGCTTTTTGGCGATCAAGGCGTCGATCTCCGCCGTTTTCTGGTCGAGGAAGGCGACGATGCGGTCTTGCTCGGGTTTGGGAGGGATGGTTATGCCAACCTTCTTAAAATCCTCGAAGCGCATGTCCCATTGCCCAACGCGCACGCCATACGAAATCGAGTCAAGTGCGCCGATGAGTGTTTTTGATCTGAGAAGATAGTGAATGTAGCGGCCAGTGACCTTCTCCTGATTAAGACGACAAGTGATGTAAGCGGGGCTGACGATCCCATGATGCTCGCTGACACCAAGCGAACCCTGCCAAGCCTTCATCTTGTTAACGGCCAGATCGCCTGGGCGAACCACTTTGTAATTGGAGGTGTCGAGGGAAGTAGCGTTGTGGTTGTCGTCACGAGAATCCTTGGGGATCACGCCATATTCCCGGTAGACCGAGAGAACGGGTAAATCCGGCTGATTCTTTTCGACGTAGAGTCCGGCTACTGCGCGGAGCGACTGGACGTCCCAATGCTCCGGCACCTCGCCCAGCCATTCGAAGCCGGAATCCTTGTAGCGCTCGTATTTCGGAAAGACGCTCATTCAGGCGGAGAAGCTGAGGATTTTTTCCAGCAGTCCATCGGTTTCCTTTTCAAGGTCGCGGATTTCATTCACGACTTCGGCGAGGTCGCGGAGCGGCTGATGGACGTAGAAGTATTTGTTAAAGGAGATTTCGTAGCCGATGACGGTTTTGCTGTCGTCGATCCAAGCGTCCGGGACGTGAGGAAGGACTTCCTTGTGGAAATAGGCAGCGATGCAGCCGGGGTAGAGCAGCGGGATGTTTTCGGTATCGCGGAGTTCGCTGTCCGGCTCGTAAATAGTGGCACTGCCGTCCTCGACGACGGGATACCAGGTGCGGGCGGCGAGGCGTTGTTCCTCGGAGCCGATTTCCAGATCGAGTTCCTTGGCGACGATGGGCGCGGCCTCGGGATCGCGCCAGGAGACGGCGTCGAGGATGGCCCTGAGCTGGGGCGCGCCGGGCTTGAGCTTGAGTTTCTTGAGCGCGGCTTTGACGTCCTCGGTGAAGAGGGTGAAGTCGTTCCAGATCTGGTCGCACGATTTATCGCCGAAGTATTTTTGGAGTTTTCCGGCGATTTCCAACAGCTCGCGGCGGGCGAGCCAGAGCTTGGGATCGAGGAGTTTTTTCAGGTTCGCGCCGGTGAGTTCGATTTGTTCGTGGTCGAGCCAGCGTTGGACGGCTTCCTTTTTCCCGGTGAGGAAGTCCTTCTGGTAAACGTCCTCGCCCCATTGGGAAAAGATCCACTCCATTTCGGTCGCGAGGGATTTATCGAAACGCAGCGGGGCGATGCGTTCTGCGGAGAACTGCGCGGACTTCCGCAAGGGGCGCTCGACGGTGACTTTCCAATAGCCGAATTCCTTGTTATCGAAGACTTGGGATTTCAGTCCATCGACGGCCTGCTTGCCGGTGTCCAGCAGATCGAGATAAGCGCGAGTGATTTGCTCGATGTGAGACTGGGTGAAGGCACAATTTTTCGCGCCGAGATTTTTGCGTAGTTTTTCGGAGAGCTGTGAGGCATCGATGAGCTGCACCTTGCCCTCGCGGCCCTTGGCTTTCCGATTGGAGAGCAGCCAGATGTAAGTGGTGATACCGGTGTTGTAGAAGATGTTGTTAGGGAGCTGAATGATGGCTTCAAGCAAATCGTTCTCGATGAGGTATTGGCGGATGTTACTGGCACCACCTCCGGCGTTACCGGTGAAAAGCGCAGAGCCGTTGTGAACCGTCGCGATGCGCGAGCCCGCCGGAGCATCCTGCAAGCGCTTCATTTTACTGACCATTTCCATCAGGAAAAGGAGTTGTCCGTCATCCACCGCAGGTGCGGCGGAAACGGTCTGCATTTCACCGAAGGCATCCGGCAGCCTCACCTCAAAGCGTGGATCGATGATTTCGACATTGGAGCCATTTTTCTCAAGAATCTGGCTTTGATCGGTCTTCCAACTTTTTCCGTAAGGAGGATTGGAGAGCATGAAATCAAAACGCGTGCCTGCAAACTCATCGGTGGCGAGAGTGGAGCCGTAGCGGATGTTTTCCGGGTTGTTGCCCTTGATCATCATGTCCGACTTACAGATGGCGTAGGTCTCGGGGTTCACTTCCTTGCCGTAAAGATAAACGGCAGCCTTGGAGCGGATGGCTCCCTCGGGATCGAGGATGAAATCCTGCGCTTCGGTAAGCATACCGCCGGAACCGCAGGCCGGATCGTAGATTGTGATGACGGGCGGAAGGCTCTTCTTCACCGGCTCGAACAGCAGGTGCACCATGAGCTGAATGACCTCGCGTGGGGTGAAGTGTTCTCCGGCTTCCTCGTTGTTCTCTTCGTTGAACTTGCGGATGAGTTCTTCGAACACGTAGCCCATGCCGAGGTTCGTCAGACCCGGGAGCTTCCGACCGTCTGGGCCAACTGCGTCGTGGTGGGAGAGGTTGATATCAGGAGCCACGAATTTCTCGATCACGCCATGTAGCGCATCCGCTTCCGCCATTTTCCGGATCTGATTACGGAGGTCGAATTTCGCGATGATCTCGCGGACATTGTCCGAGAAGCCATCGAGGTAATGGTTGAAGTTTGCTTCAAGCTGGGAGGGATTTCCCAGCAGGCTTTTGAGGGTGAATTTCGAGGTGTTGTAAAAGACCTGGCCGGATGCCTCGCATAGTCCTGAAGGATCCAAAACCGCCATCTTTGCCTCGGATTTCTGGAACTTCACCTCGGCCAGCACGGCTTCCTTGGTGTCTTCCAGCAGGCAATCGATCCTGCGTAAAACGAACATCGGTAGAATGACATCCCGGTATTTTCCACGAACAAAAACATCGCGCAGACAATCGTCAGCGATAGACCAGATGAAGGAGACAATTTTGTTGTGAGTGGTGTGATCCATGGAAGCTTCGCAAATGAATATGTCTGATGAAGAAGAACTTAGCACTAACAACATATGGGTGAAGTAGAATCGCTCTGTTCATCACACCCCCCGACGCGCCAGCATCCCATGCTTCGGCGCTATCACAAACGATGTAAAAAACAACACCGCCTGCACCAAAACCACACACCCAGCAGGTGAAGCATCCGCGTGATAACTGATCACGATCCCTACCAACGTCGCCAAAACCGCCGTGCCCACCGCGATCATCAACATCCGGTCAAACCGATCCGTCCACAAATGCGCCACACACCCGGGCATCACCAGCATAGCAACCACCAGAATGATCCCCACCACCTGCATCGCCACCACAATCGCCAACGCCAACAAACCTAACAAAAGAAAATTCAAGAACCCTTCCCGCAATCCCATCACCCGCGCCTGCCCCGGATCAAAACATACCAACAACAAATCCCTCCTGAAAATCAAAGTCACCAAAATCACCGCTCCACCCAACATCATGCTCTCCTTCATCTGCTCCTTACCAAGCCCCAAAATATTCCCCACCAAAATATGATCCAAATGCAAATCGGAATTCACCTTGCTAAACAAAACCACACCAAACGCAAACAACCCCGTAAACACCACACCCATCGCCGTATCCTCCTTCAACCGACTGTTCCGCTTCACAAACCCCGCACCCAACGAACACAACATCCCCGCAACAAACGCGCCAAACACCAGCGGCAACCCAACCACATACGCAATCACGATCCCAGGCAAAACCGCATGGGATACCGCATCACCCATCAACGCCCATCCCTTCAAAATCAAATAACACGACAACACCGCACACATCGCCGCCACAACCGCACCCAGCCACATCGCATCCCTCATAAATCCATACTGAAACGGCTCTAACAACTCACTCACATCGCACCTCCCCTCATCGCTCTCCTACCAGCCAAAATCCCATGCTTCGGTGCGAAAACAAACACCATAAAAAACACCAACGCCTGCAGCGAAACGATGCACCCACCCGTCGCCCCATCCATAAAGTAACTCGCATACGCCCCAACCGCCGCCGTCACCACTCCTAAGCCCGACGAAATCCACATCATCCTCCCAAAGCGATCCGTCAACAAATACGCAGTCGCACCCGGCGTAATCAACATCGCCAAAACCAAAATCGCACCCACCGCCTGCAAGGCCACCACCGACATCGCAGCCAACATAATCAGCAAAGTCACATGCAGCAAACCAGCCCGCATACCCAACGCCCGCGCCTGACTCGCATCAAAACAATACAACATCAAATCCCTCCACTTCACCATCACCACCCCCACCGTCACCACCCCCACCAACACCACCTGCAAAATATCTCCATCCGCAATACCCAACAAATTCCCATACAAGATCACCCTCAAATCCACCCCCGCCGGAAACAAACTGATCAACACCAAACCCAGCGCGAAAAACGTCGTGAACACCACCCCGATCGCCGCGTCCTCCCGAATCCTACTCTTCATCCGAACAAACGCCATCGCACCCGTCGCCAAAATCCCCGCCACAAACGCTCCCAACACAAACGGCAATCCCACCACATAAGCAATCACCACCCCCGGAACCACCGCATGCGACAAAGCATCCCCCATCAGCGACCATCCTTTCAACGTCACAAACGCCGACAACAAACCACAAACCCCTCCCACCAACGCACTCACCCAAATCGCCCGCAACATGTATTCATACTGCAAAGGCACCAACAGATTTTCTAACAACCCACTCATCCCTCCGTCTCCTCATCGCGCTTCCTCAACAACTCCTCATGCTTCTCCTTATCCAAATACTCCAAATGCCCATCCTTCCCGAAAACCAACGGCCTCTCATCATCAGTCAACACCCTCACCTTCTGGCCATCATGATCCTGAATCGTTGAATGCTCAAAATGAAACTCTCTCAACACCCCACCGAATGCCT
The DNA here is from genome assembly GCA_041737575.1 of Akkermansiaceae bacterium. Taxonomy (GTDB): domain Bacteria; phylum Verrucomicrobiota; class Verrucomicrobiia; order Verrucomicrobiales; family Akkermansiaceae; genus Luteolibacter. The sequence goes on along the minus strand of JBGSRM010000253.1, from coordinate 918 downwards.
TCATCAAATTCTCCTCGGTAAACACCTCCTCCGTCCGCCCATACGCCAACACCGTCCGATTGATCAACACCACCTCATTACAAAACTCCGGCACACTGCCCAAATTATGCGTCGAAACCAAAACAATACACCCCTCACGCTTCAGCTCCTGCAACAGCTCAATAATCGCCCTCTCGGTCTTCACATCCACTCCCGTAAAAGGCTCATCTAACAGAATCACCCGCCCCCCCTGCGCCAAAGCCCGCGCCAAAAACACCCTCTTCTTCTGCCCCCCGCTCAATTCCCCAATCTGTCTCTCCCGAAAATCCCACATCCCCACACGATGCAAACTCTCCTCCACCTCCTTCTTATCCACCGCCTTCGGAATCCTCAAAAAATTCATCTTCCCATACCTCCCCATCATCACCACATCCCACACACTTACCGGAAACTGCCAATCCACCTCCTCACTCTGCGGCACATACGCAATCAAACTCCTCTTCAAAACCTCCCTCACCGCCTTCCCACTCACCGTCACCCTCCCCTTCGTCGGCCTCACAAAACCCATGATGCTCTTGAACAAAGTCGACTTCCCGCTCCCATTCACACCCACCAACCCACAAATCGTCCCACCTCCCAACTCAAAACTCGCATCCCTCAACGCCTCATGCCCGTTCGGATAAGCCACCGACACACCCTCCACACACAAACTCAATTTCTCTCCTACTTCACTCATCTCCCGCCTCCTGAAACCCGCTCAAAATGGTCTCCGCATTTACTTCTAACAACTTCAAATACGTCGGCACCTTCCCATCTTCCAAAGTCAGCGAATCCACATACAAAACCCCGCCATACCTCACCCCAGCCTCCTTCGCCACCTGCTCCGCCGGCTTCGAACTCACCGTACTCTCCGAGAAAACAACCGGAATCCCCCGCGCC
>JBGSRM010000059.1:0-8123 GCA_041737575.1 Akkermansiaceae bacterium | reverse complement strand
AGTCAAATCCATCGCGCTTGTTCCGTTCAACTTCGAAGTTAAAAAAGGCTAAATCAAATCATCTGCCATGTTCCGTATTGTTCTTACCATCTGTCTTGCAAGCACCCTCGTCGGCCACGCCGAGCGAATCATTCCGCCTACCAATTTATTTCGTGATCCCGCATTTGTGCGCGATTTCGTGGGAAGCTACGGTTTTCTTTCCGATGTCGAACCTAAGGTGTCTGCCGATGAACAGGCATTGCTTGGCAAGGTCAGCGAGCTTTTCGAGCAGGGCCGCTTCAAAGAGGCGGAACAAGAGATCGTGCGTTTCATTCAGGTGACCGAGAATCCGACGGATCCCGAAGTTCCCAAGGCCGAGATCAGCCCGGCGATGATCTTTGTGCTGGGCAATCTATATTTCCAGGCAGACCGCAGCGATGAGGCGCGGCGTGCTTTTTCCGAGGCCATCCGGCGTTTTCCCCGATTCCGCAGGGCGCATACGAATCTCGGCTATCTCTACATTTCCAAAAACATGACCGAGGAGGCGCTGCCGATGTTGCAGAAAGCCATCGAGCTGGGAGAAAGCTCAAGCCGTGCTTACGGATTATTAGGTTATTGTCATCTTTTGAAAAAGAACGCCCTCGCGGCGGAGAACGCCTACCGCCAGGCCTATCTTTTGGATCCAAATTCACGCGATTGGAAACTGGGTCTCGCACAGGCGTTGATGGCGCAGGACAAGTTTGCTGAAGCATCCAGCATGATCGGGACGCTCATCGAGGAGAATCCCAATGATAAGCAGCTTTGGCTCCAGCAAACCAATGCGCTTCTTGCCATGGAGCGCAAAGAGGAGGCCGCCGCCAACCTTGAGGTGTTGCGGCTCAAGGGTCTTGCGGACGAAAGCAATCTGAATCTTCTCGGCAATCTCTACATGGATCGCAACGAGCCACAGCTCGCCCTCTACGCCTATCTCGCAGCGATGGAAAAATCAGAAAAGTTCGATTTGGAGCGCACTCTGAAATCCGCGAGAATCCTCAGTGATTACGGTTTCCCTGACAAAGCGGATGACTTTGTGACCGAGATTCGCAAAAAGGTGGGTGAAGCGATCACGCCGGAAGCAAAAGCCAGTTTGATGCTCACGGAGGTTTCCATCGCCAGAGCGAAAAACCAGACAGACCGCATCGGTGCGCTTCTCGATCAGCTCCTGGTGCTGCGCCCGGCGGATGGCGAAGTGATGTTGGAAGTCGCCCGTCACAAGGATTTCCTGTCACGCGATGAGGAAGATGAAAAGAAGCGTGACGCGCTCGTTGTGCAGGCAAAAACCAATTATCAGATGGCCGCTGATATCGAGAGCGTCGCCTACGCGGCCAATCTATCATTGGGTCAGATGCTGGTGCGTGAGCGCCAATACGTGGACGCAATGCCCCATCTTCAAGCGGCTCTTGGACTCAAGAAAACCGACAGCCTTGAGCAATACGTTTCCCGTGTCCGCCGTGCGGCGGATCGTGAAGAAGACCGCGCCGCCAAAGAACCATGAAGCTGATCCTTCCATCTCTTTTGCTTTTTTCAGCGGCTTTTTCCCACGGGAATCAGTTGCTGGATATCCTTGAGGGCAAGGTCGATGCGAACAGCGTCAACCTTCCGCCACCACCGCCCGAATTTGTTCCTGAAGTGGAAGAGGAGGTTGAAAACATCATTTTCCTAGAGCCGGAGTGGGCGGCCAGCCCACCGGATATTATCTGGTCGCGTGCCGTCCTGTATAACAATTCCGCCAATCCATGGGTGCAGCAAGTCGCGTTGATGGGACACTTCGATTTCCAAGCCAGCATGGGTAACGCAGAGACAGAGGCATCCGGCATGACACCCGCACGCAACACCGAACTTGATGGCACGCGCACACGCCGCGCCCGTCTCGGTGCGCGCATCCGTGCTTTCAACAACACGGAAATCGAAGCGGTCGGTGAGTTTGCGGGAGACGCTGCTTACCGAGGTATCGAACGTCTCAAGGCTCACACAGAGTTGACGGACACGGCGGCTGTTACCTACGGAAAATTCACGCCAAACTTTGGTAACGAGACACGGACGGATGAGCGGCTCTCTCCTTTTCCCCACGGCACCATGATTGGGAGTCTGATCGCGCCTGCCTCCACTTTGGGCATAAGTCTCCGTCACACAGGGCAAAAATATAACTACGATGTCGGCTGGTTCTCCAGTGATTATGATCCGGATTTCGGCTCGCTCGGCGGCGCGGGAATGATGAATTTCAGCGTATCTCGCACCATCTACGAAAAAGTGGGCAAAGGTGTGGCGCGCGTCAATTGGCACGCTGATTACATACATAACTTCGATGCCGGCAGTTCGAATCCACAAGGATACAACCTCGTGGGTCGAACATCCGCGAACGGCAACCAGCTGATTGTACAAAACCCGGCCTACCGCCATCTTTTCTCGATAGGAGTGAAGACGGAAACCGAGTTGTCCACGTTCACAGGTGATTTTCAACTAGGCAAAGGCGACTCCACCGTCTGGGGAATGACGCTTGGCGCGACGCATTGGTTGATCCCCGGCACGCTGAATCTCGTGGGGCGTTATCAATACGCCGGATCCAATGACGCGTTGGCTATCGCCGCCACTCCGGGGAACTCCGGGAATCTTCGTTACGACAATTCCCCCTTCTTCGCCGGTGATACCTATCACTCGTTGTATCTCGGGGCGAATCTCCACCTCTACAAAGATGAATTCGTCATCCGGAACGGCCTAGAATACTTCCTTCTCCAAGACGACGCAGGAAACAGTTTCAACACGGACTCATTCATTTGGCACTCCGGCGCGACCCTCTCCTTTTAACATCCAAAAAAAGAAATCTCCCATAAACCACCACTATGAAATCATTATTACTCGCACTCGCTCTCATCACACCAGCCTTCGCGGTTCACTTCGATTCGGATGGCTTTGGCCAACAATTGAACGGTTGGAAGAAAAACCGCACAACCGTTTATGAATTTACGGATGCGACCTACCGCACCCACATGCCCACAATCACGGAAACACCGGGAGGAGGAATTTTCCTCTCCACACAGGTCGATCTCGTGGCTTTCGGTTCCAACGGTGCCGTGTCACACATCGATCTCACCTTTGACCGCCGTGGCACTCTTATCAGCGCACAGCTTCGTTCCACGATCGGGCGCAAAGTCATCGATACCGGCCTTGTGCGCCGCCCCGAAGCTCCTGAGGCTCCCGTCGTTGCCGAAGGTCAACCAAAGCCTGTCACTCCTCCTTTCGATGCCACAGCCGAGCTCATCGTTGAGCTGTTCAATCGTTACGATGTGGAGTTGAAAAAACTCAGCGAAGGTAAAGACGCCGAAAAGCGCGACCTCTTCAGCCGGATGTCAGGTGGCAAGGATGCGAAAAGTGCCAACTTGGCTGCGGGACTTCGCCACAATATTAACCTGATGCTCAAGTTTACGCGGTGATTGAGCAGATGGGTTTGTGGGGTGAGGGGTCTTAGCGTCCCGGTTTCGTGAGATCACAATTCTCCAGTAGAATGGACTCAGTGGGTTTACCATTGTTTCCATTCACATGACCGGTGGGGGTTTTGGGCAGGATATTGCCATCCATGGTTAGATCCGAAGTGGAAGTCACGTGGATGAGCGGCCACACGGAGTCCTCGATTCGGTTGTTGAGTATGGAGATGTTGCGGAGGGCGCCGGCGGGAAGGATCCGGCGGTTACCGCCGAGGGCGTGGATTTCGATGGGGGTTTCGAGGCAGCCTTTAATGTGGTTGTTTTGGATGATGAGGTTCGAGGACATGCCTGCTTCCATCCACCAGAATTCGGGGGAGACGAGGATGGCGTGCATGCGGCTGTTGGTAATGCGGTTGCCGCTGATTTCGCCGTTGGAGGCCTTGATGAGGATGCCGCGCGAGCGGTTTTCGCCGAAGTCGCAATCCTTGACGGAGAAGCCGTGGCCGAGGCGGTCGCTACAGGCGATAAGTGTGCCGGGGGGGAGGGAGATTTCGCGGTCGAGGGTGAGGATGAAGTATTGGGCTTTTCCTTCTAACAGACTGGCGCGCATGTCGGCGTCGAGGCTGAGGGTGCGGATGAAGGATTTTTCCTGTGGGGTGAATGACTCGGGATCGGGCTCGCGGCGGATGACTTTGGCATCGGGCGGGCGGGGGCCGGCGAAGGGCAGGAATTGTACGGCATCACCCTGGCGGATGGTGGTGTGGCGATCGATGACGGCGATGCGGACTTGGTTGCCGGTGCTGCCGCGGACGAAGTGGAAGCGGCCGTTAATGTTGACGGCGTCGTCGCCCATGAAGCGGGCGGTGCAGGAGAGGATGGCGGGGCCTTGGGGGGCGTCTTTGCTGTGGAAGGCATCGGCGTTGAGCGAGCGCATGCGCGGGATGGCGCGGGGTATGGGGTCGTTTTCGGGGGAGCGGCGGTCAACGACGCAGCGGAGGTAGGTGGTGCCGTGGCAGCCGCGTTCGAGGAAGCCGAAGGAGGGAGATGCGAAGAGGGTGATGTCTTCAAGACGGACGCTGCGGCAGTTGCGGAGTTCGACGGCGTGGGGGGAGCCGGAGGCGCCGGAGGTGCTTTTGGCGATGAGGATGTCGCCGATTTCCTGGGTATCGACGGCGGGGTCGAATCGATATCGCGGGGCTTTGGTGACGCGGTAGCGACGGTTGCCGAGGGTTTTGATTTCGTCGCTCCAGCGGGCGTCGCCACGGCGGAGGGTGGCGGTGGCGGGGTTGTAGATTTGGAAGGGGCCTTTGAGGTTGGTGTCGGGATAGCCATCTGCGACTTCGAATTCGATCCAGCGTTTGTCGGGAGCCATGGCGCTGATTTTGCCCTGGGTGAAGGGGAGTGGATCGTAGTCGATAGTGAGGCCGCGCAGGGTGACGTTGGTGCAGTTGTCGAAGTGGACGGCGCGGTTGGTGGAGGTGCAGACGAGTTCGACGTTTTCGGCGATGATTTCGGTGTCTGTTAGATTGGAGAAGACGAGGTGGCCCTCGCGCGTGGACTCGACCGGGTAACGGCCGGGGGGGATGATGACTTGTTTGTTGCCGGTGGCGAGTTGTTCGGTGATGAGGGCGCGGAGGTCGCCGGGGGCGGGGGGGGTGATGACGATGGGAGGGAGGGGCTTGGATGGATCGTCGGTGTTTTTCTCGCGGCATCCGGAGAGGGTGAACGGGAGAAGGGCGAGGAGGAGGGTGATAGGGGTTTTCATAATCGAGCGGGCGGTGCTGGCAGTTGGGTGGGTTAGGAGTATTTGACAGCTAATGCTTTTGAGGACGGGTTCGCAAACGAAAAGGAGATGCGAGAGATTTGCCCGATGCGGTGTTGAGCGGGTGGGACGCCCGCGTTCCCCTTATTTGGGTGCGCCGTTGTCTTGGAGTGGAGTGGGTTCGTAGTCGGTGGGGTTGACCCAGCCGGTGTTGATTTTTTCGCCGTTCACGAAGCGTTCATACATGCCGCGCTCGGCACCTGCGTAAGGGAAGTTGTCGAAGATGTCGCCGTTGCCGAGGATACGGGGGTCGTCTTGTTCCTTCAGGTTGGCGAGCAGGCGGGTTTCCATGGCGGCGCGGCGTTGCTGGTGTTCGGGGGCGGAGGCGAGGTTGTGGATGCAGTCGGGGTCTTTGGCGATGTGGTAGAGTTCTTCGGCGGGGCGTTTACCGAAGCAGAGCAGCCAGTGGGTGTTGCCGGGGTTGGTGCGGTTGGCAGTGAGGATGTTGGTTTTGGTAGCGCCGCCGTCGGTGTTGAGGTAGCCGGTTTCGGGGTTGCCGGCGGGCCAGCGGGTGGGCTCGAAGTTTCGCGAGTAGAGCCAGCCATCGGCGATGATGCTGCGGATAGGGTAGCCTTGGTCGCCGGGGCGTCCGACATCGTGGCGTTCCTGGCCGAGGATGACGTGGTCGCGGTCGGGCTGGATGGTGTCGGTTTTGCCGGAGTTGAAGATGTCGGTGAGGGGTTTTCCGGGGGAGGGGAGCATGTCGGATGCGGACCAATCGATGCCGGCGACTTCGAGAAAAGTGGGGGCGATGTCGATGAAGCTGATGTGGTCTGTGACGATGCGGCCGGGTTCTTTGATGCCGTTTTTCCAGAGGACGGCGAAGGGGAGGTGGTTGGCTTTTTCGTAGAGGTTGCCTTTTTCGCGGGGGAAGGGGCGGCCGTTGTCGGAGGTGATTATGATGAGGGTGTTTTCTAACAGCCCGCGTTTTTCGAGCTCGGCGATGGTGGAGGCGATGTGTTGGTCAAGGTGTTCGACTTCGAGGGCGTAGTCTAACAGGTCGTTGCGGACGATTTCGCTGTCTGGCCAGTAGGCGGGTAGGCGGTCGATGTCGGCGAGGTTTTTTCCGCCTTTGGCGACGCCGCTGCCGTATTCGTATTCGCGGTGGGGTTCGTGGACGCCGATCCAGAAGCACCATGGGGCGTCGGCGTGGGCGGCGTCGAGGAAGTCGATGAAGTTGGCGGTGTAGTCGGTGGTGTCGATGGCGGATGTGGGTGCGGGGGCTTTGCGTTTTTGGAATGGCTTGCCGATAAGTGGGCGGGGGTTGCCTTGGGCGTCGAGGGCGGTGCCGGGTGCCCAGCCTTTTCCGGTGAAGCCTGTGAAGTAGCCGTTTTCAGCGAGGATGTCGGGGTAGGATTTGATGTCGGGGGGGAAGAAGGCGCAGTGGTTGGCGGCTTCGCCGAGTTGCCATGGGTTGCGGCCGGTGAGGATGCAGGAGCGGGAGGGGCCGCATTTGGCGTTGGGGGTGTAGGCGTTTTCGAAGCGGAGGCCTTGGGCGGCGACGCGGTCGAAGGCGGGGGTTTTGATCCAGGTGCTGCCGTAGGCACCGGCATCGCCGTGGCCCCAGTCGTCGGCGAGGATGAGGAGGATGTTGGGGCGTGGGGCGGCGTGGGTGATCGAAATGAGGGCGAGCAGGGTGAGGAGGGTTTTCATCATGTTGGATTGATTGATGATTTTTGAAATGAAGAGATCGGGCGCGGTCAGTTCTGGGGGTTGTTGCGTTTTCTGCGTTCTTCTTCTACGGCTTCGATTTCGGGTGTTTTGTAGACGCGCCAGAGTGGGGCGGTGAGGGTGGCTTGCCAGGCGTCGATGGATTTCTGGAGGCGTTCGCGGACTTCGGGGAGCTGGGTGGAGAGGTCTTTGTTTTCGCGGATGTCTGCGGAGAGGTCGTAGAGTGCGATGGTGCCGTTTTGTTTGACGAGTTTGTGATCGCCGCTGCGGACGGCCCAGATGTCGCGCTCGGCGATGCGCCAGAATAGGGATTCGTGGGGGGCGCCGGATTTATGTTCTGTTAGATAAGGGAGGAGGTCGGTGCCGTCGAGGGGTTGGGTGGCGATGCTGGTGGCGCGGGCGGCGGCGAGGGCGGTGGGGAGGATGTCGAGGGCGGAGACGGGTCGGTCGTAGGTTTTCCCGGCGGGAAGGGTGCCTTTCCACTGGGCGAGGAATGGGACTCGTATGCCGCCTTCCCACATCATGCCTTTGCGGCCACGGAGGGGGGTGTTGTCACTGGTGTTGTTTTCGGTGGTGCCGCCGTTGTCGCTGAGGAAGAAAATGAGAGTGCGTTCTTCGAGGCCATCGTCGCGGAGTTGTTGGAGGATGCGGCCGACGGCGTCGTCCATGCCGACGATCATGGCGGCGTAGGTGCGGCGGTTTTCATCGGGGATGTGCCTGACGCGTTCTAACAATTCGGGAGTGGCCTGGAGGGGGGTGTGGGGGGCGTTGAAGGCGGTGTAGAGGAGCCAGGGTTTTTCCTTGTTGCGGTGGATGAAGTCAACGGCTTGGTTGCCGAGTATGTTTGTGAGATAGCCGGGCTTTGCGGGCTGGGGGTTTCCATTGCGTTCGAGCAGGGTGTTGTAGTGGTGGAGGGGCGGGGTGTCGCGGTAGGATTGGGTGAAGAAGTTGTGTCCGCCGCTGATGAAGCCGAAGAATTCGTCGAAGCCGCGTTGGTTGGGGTGGAAGGGCGGGGCTTCGCCGAGGTGCCATTTGCCGATGATGCCGGTGTGGTATCCGGCGGGCTTGAGATGGTCGGCGATGGTTTTTTCCGTGAGTGGCAGGCCACGGGTGTCGTTGGGATCGACGGGCCACTCCGGATGCCAGTTGATCTCGTGGCCGAAGCGCGATTGCGAGCGTCCGGTGAGTAG
>JBGSRM010000043.1:0-6382 GCA_041737575.1 Akkermansiaceae bacterium | reverse complement strand
TGGATCAGCGTTGAGAAGCGTTTCGGCGGGCGATGGCAAGCTGCTCAGTTCTGCACACGGAAACGTTGTCTTTTTCCCATGTCATTGGAGAGGGGGTCTTCGCTGATCCCGGCTAGAATCGCAATATAATCTTCATACTCTTTCACCATTTTATCACGGGCTGACGATATCAAGCCGTAGCGGGCGTCATAGTCGTCATTCTTGGAGTTCAGCTCTTTGGCGAGATTTCTAACCGATATCATCATGACGCTTGCGTTTCTGACCAGTTCCCGGTCGCGTGTATCCGCATAACGCTCCAGGGCATCGATTTTTGCACGGGTTTCTGAATAAATCTGATCCATGCGTGCGATTTGGTTCACGTTGATCTCCCAGATATCCACTTTGGCGATTTCTCCGACAATGTTGACGTGTCTCCAGATTTCCGCAGCGAGAACTTTCTTGCTGAGATAGCGCGGACTTGATCCTCCGCCGTGTTGTGCGAGTAACTTTGCGGAAAAATGGTAAGGTGCGATGTCCACAATTTCCTGTAGGCGTTGGCGGACAAAACGGTTCGCAAGATAAGATCCAGCCTGATCTTTGGGTGCTTTGTCATGGATTTCGGCAAACTTTGACAAAACATCCGCGTACTCCGATTTCGGAGCCTCAGCACAGAGATCGATAAATTCTTGAGGGCTGGATGCGACCAAAACCTCATATTTGAGGAAAAACTCAGCTTTGCCGAGTGTGAGGAGAGCGGACAGGTATTCAGCTGCGTCACTTGGTACGACCAGTCTTCCTCCTTCCCCATGTTCGCTCAAGACCATGAGTTGGCGCCAGAAATGTTCCGGGAGAATCAGGCTGCCGTCATGTCCGATTTCTCCGATTACAGTACCTGTCGGCGCCTTCCCGGTGAATGCTGCGTTGGCTAAAACCAGACCAGGCCCCGTTAGAGCGGCGTGATTTTTGCGATAATCATAATCTTTCTTACCTGGCAATATTTCGACGCTGGCACCCCTGGGCAGACTCCCAAGCATTTTCTCCAGCATATCTTTGATGGGAGCAGCGACCATGTCCTGAGTGGACCAGTCATACTCTTCGGAAGCGGGTATTTGTACGCGGAAACCATGCAGTTCTTCCTCCCATTCTTCGTTTTTGGTGCGCTGGGACGCTTTCATACTTACCGACACGGGTTGATGTGACCATATACCCATGTCTTTATCATACTTCATGAGAACGGTTGTCAGAGACGCTTTGTCGAGTGTGATGGCGAGCCTGACTGGTTTCTCGGGTGTCGGATCCGGTTCAGGTTTTTCCTCTTCCTTTGGTTCGATTTTTGGTTTCTCCCTGAAGTCGTCCAAACGGGCCACCCAGCCGTTCCATTTTTCCTGATCATTGCGACTGCGCAAACTTTGCGCATTAGGGTGTGCCGTGTCATAGGAGGCGATCACATCACCTAGATAACTAGCGAGCACGTTGCCATCCTGACCAGCTTCCTGAGCCGAAAGCCAGTCGTAATGATGCCAGAGACGGAGTTTGATTTTTTCGAGCTGAACGTCGTCGCTACTTTTGCCGAAGTCATCCCCGTCTTTGAGTGAGATGATCTGACCCCTTAATTCGTCGTTTTCAGGCTCAAGAGCGAGCGCGAGGGCGAAGGCTTTGGCGAGCAGCCAGCGCTCTTCCGGAGAATTCGTGGATCCGCTTTGTGCGAGTGAGTGAATTTGCCTGGAAAGATTGACGATGGCATTGCTATCCATGGGCAAACGATCTCTACGAAACGGAGGATATTTTTCGACGGGAGGGACGAAGGGACCAGCCGCAACTGCGAGAGAGGCACCCAGAAGCGACATGATACCCAACCAGCTGTGAACCGAAAAATACATATAGATATATCACCAAAAGCTACCCTGAATAACAACACAAACTTGCAGTTGTTGCGCGAATCTTGCATTTTTTTCAGGTGAACCATCAAAGAATTGAGGAAAAGACACGCGAGGAGGTAATGTTTTTTGACACAGACTGCGGAGGTGTGGTCCACAACCTGGCTTATCTGCGGATGATCGAAATCTGTCGCACGAGGTTGGCGGCCAAGCTGGGAATGAAACTGAGGGATATGTCGGAAACGATGGTTTTTCCTGTCCTGACAAGGACGGAGGTGGACTACAAAAGGCCCGCGAGGCTCGGCGATTGGATTTGCATACGCGGTTGGCTGGGGGAAGTCCGTTCGGCTCGTTTTCAATGTGAGTTCGAGATGCGGCGGGAGTCCGATGACGAACTTCTGGTCACTGCGAAGCAGACGCTTGCCTTGGTGAAAATGCCGGAGGGCAAGCCGCTAAGGCTCGTTTTCCCGAATCAGAATCCTACTTGATCAATATCGATCGGAAATACTCCTCGTTTTCCTCTATCTTGCGGATTTCATCCTCAAGTTGATTCACACCACCGGATTTTCCGGATGACTCCATCTTTTCGATCAGGTTTTGAAGCTCCATGACATAGACTCCTGATTGGAGATCGACGCGCTCTTCCAGCCTTTTCTCGGCTGATTTCTGGATTTCCAAGTAGCGTTTATGCAAGTCGTCCACGCCGGAGTGTTTGCTCAGTTCATTCGGTAATGATGTTGGAATCCGATATCCATTTGCCTGCCAGCTTTGGAAATTCTTATCGAGAGCACCGAGTGCGTCCGGCGCGATTTTGCCTATTCCGGTCTTCAAGTCCTGCGCACTTTGCCGCATGGCCCTATTGAAAGTCTCCTGATCCGGGGCAAAACGCCTCTTGATGGCTGTTTGTGCGGACTGGATCGCTTTATCAGGGTTCGCCGAGTCTTGCTCGTCTGTTTTGTCATCAGGTGTCTCATTGCCCGGACCCGTGGGATTGGTTGTATTTGTGGCTCCCGGCTTTGCAGGAGGCACATCCGCTTCCTGGTTTTTTTTCCCTGAGACCACCACCACCACCACTGCGATCACCACGGCCAGGAGAACCAGCATCCAAATCATGCCTGAGTTTTCACCGCTTGATGCAACGTATGGTTTGGTTGCGGGTGCGTTGAAAGGTCTTTGGAGAGCTCCGCCAAGCGGGGTAGATCTTGCCGGAGTGATGCGCTTTTTGGATGAAGAGACCGCTTGCAACGCTTGCATGAACTCGACGATCGTCTTTGTCCGGTATTTGGGATCCGGATCGATGGCCGCGCGAATCACAGCGCTCATGCGCGGATTGCTGACGGCAAGTTCCGCATTCAACAATTTATCAGGGTCGGGAGGTAGGCCTGTCAGCAACTCCTGGAGCATGATTCCGATGGAAAAAACGTCAGCCCGTTGATCGAAAGTGTGCGGAGGTTGGATGACTTCAGGGGCGGTGTATCCGGGAGTTCCGAAGATTTGCTCGCCATCCTTGATGTCTCGGCCCATGGCTTGTGCTAGGCCAAAGTCCCCGATCTTGGGACTCATGGCCTCATCCATGAGGATGTTGCTCGGCTTGATGTCGCGGTGAAGAATTCCGTGTTCGTGTGCGTGAGCCAATCCCTCGCAGATACCCAGAATCAGGCGAATGGCATCCGGCCTGTCCACAGCATGGCCTTGTGTGTGGTAGTAGAGTGATTGACCCGCAACATATTCCATCACGATGAAAAACATCCCGCCTACTTTTCCGAAATCATAAATCCCGATCAAATTGGGATGATTCAGTTTCGCCATCGCCTTCGCCTCGGACTCGAAGCTGTCGCGGAAGCTTTCGTCGTTAGCGAATTCACGCGGCAAAATTTTGATGGCGACGATACGATCCAAGGACAATTGTGTGGCGTAATAGACGGCGCCCATACCACCGCAAGCGATCAAGGAATGAACTTCGTAGGCAGGAAAGAGTTTGGAAACCTCCTCGATCGAGGGAGCTTCAAAGGTTGCTGCATGGTCTTGTTCGCTCATTTACGGGCTAATAGGAGAAGAATGACATGTGAATGTGTGACAAAGATGATGAATGTCATTCCTTTAAACATGTTTGGTTAGAAAATAAACACATACTTCACAAAACTTAGTTGTCACAAATGCATTTAAAGCGCGAAACAAAACCGAAGCGGATTGTGGACTGCAACGCATTGTTTTTGCGAGTGTGAAGTGATTTCGTCTTTCCATGTGAATCGTTTTGGCAAAAAATAGAGCCAACAATATGTCAAATCCCTTTCGCGAAGACCTTGTTTCCCGCAACCGGCCAGAGCCTTCCACGGTGGTGATATTCGGGGCTACTGGAGACCTTACCCACCGCAAGCTGATCCCCGCGCTGTACAATCTGGCGTTGGATGGCGAGTTACCGACGGGCGTGAACATCATCGGATTTGCGAGGCGGGAAAAGTCCGATGAAGAGTTCCGCGCCGGTTTGGAAGACCTGAATCGCAAGGTTTCCCGCAGCGGCCACGATTCCGAGGTGTGGGATAAATTCATCAAAAGTGTCAGTTACCATCAATCCGAGTTCACGGATGAGGCGGGATACGCCGCGCTCGCGAAGCGTCTGGATGAAATCGATGCGGAGCGGGGAGGCAAAGGCAACCGGCTTTTCTACATCGCATCGGCACCGGAGTTCTTCGATGAGATCCTGGAGCATTTGAAACTGGCAGGTCTCAACGAGGCCAAGGAAGGCTGCTGGTCGCGTGTGATTGTTGAAAAGCCCTTTGGCACCGATCTCAAAACCGCCCAGCACTTGAACTCTGTGGTGAATCGCACGTTTGCGGAGCGCGATACCTACCGTATCGATCACTACCTTGGCAAAGAGACGGCGCAGAATCTCATGGTGCTGCGTTTTGCGAATGCCATTTTTGAGCCGCTATGGAACAGCCGCTATATCAGCCACATTCAGATCACATGTTCCGAAAACCTGGGTATGGAAGGGGGACGGGGAGGTTATTACGAGAAGTCGGGTGCCTTGCGTGACATGGTGCAGAACCATCTTCTGCAACTTCTCAGTCTGGTAGCCATGGAGCCGCCGACCGATCTTTCCGCAGACGGTGTACGAGATGAAAAAGTAAAAGTCATCCGTTCGCTACGCCAGTGGGATACACCGGAAAAAGTGACGGAAAACGTGGTTCGTGCGCAATACACTGCCGGTCATGTGGATGGAAATCCGGTTCCCGGATACCGTGAGGAAGACCGGGTTTCGCCGACATCGGAGACCGAGGCATACGTGGCCGTCCGCTTGCTGATCGATACGTGGCGTTGGAGCGGCGTGCCGTTTTACATTCGCATGGGCAAACGACTGCCTAAAAAATCCACGGAGATTTCCGTCCATTTCAAGGAGGCACCCTCGGTTCTCTTTAGTGCGCTTCCCGGTGGACTCCCGGGGGGCAATGTTTTGGTCATCCGCATCCAGCCGGACGAAGGCATCTCCCTGCGCATGGTATCCAAGATACCCGGCACCAGCCTGCGGCTTGAGCCTGTGAAAATGGATTTCCATTATGCCACCAGTTTCGGAAAAGGCAGCCCGGAGGCCTACGAGCGTCTGATCCTCGATGCCATGGCGGGTGATGCCACCCTTTTCGCGCGTCGCGATGAGGTGGAGGAGGCATGGCGGTTTATTGATCATATTGAAAACGCCTGGCATGTTTCGGACAACAAGCCGCCGATGGCGGAATTCGTCGCCGGATCGTGGGGGCCGCGCGAGGCCGATGAAATGATCAAGAAGGATGGTTTCGCATGGCGCAGACTTTGAACCCAAGCACCGAGATGGACGAATACGCAGAGCTAGGCATGGAGGTGAAGGTCTCCGAGATCGACCGCGAGTTGCGCAAACTTTGGGAGCAGGATGACGCCCGCACCAATGCCTCCCTGATGAACCTTGTGGTTTATTGCGAGCGCAAGGGCGGACTGCTGGAAAACTCCCGCATCATCAACGATCTGACCCGAGAAAACGCCTGCCGCGCCATTCTTGTGGAAATCAATCGCGATGAGGAAACCAGCCTGTGGGCGTGGATCACCGCGCACTGTCATCTTTCCCACGGCAAGAAATCCATCTGCTGCGAGCAGATTTCCTTTCGACTCACCGGACGTGTGACCGGTCGCTTCCGCAATACCGTGTTCTCCCATCTCAACTCGGATTTACCACTCGTTTTCTGGTGGCAGGATGGGCTTTCGGATGTCTTCACGGAACGTCTCGCGAGTGTGATCGACCGCCTGATCGTGGATAGCTCCGAGTGGGCCGATCCGATTTCTGATTTCAGACGTATCCGTGAAGCGATGGAGGGAAATACGGGACTCATCGTACAAGATCTGGCATGGACACGTTGCTGGCAATTCCGTGTGGGTATCGCCAGCCTGTTTGATGACAAGATCGCGCAAGCGGCCCTGGAGCACATCACCCGCGTTCAAATCCGGCACAACACCAAGAACCGGAATACCGCTTTGCAAATTCTTGCGTGGATTGCTGT
>JBGSRM010000031.1:0-9473 GCA_041737575.1 Akkermansiaceae bacterium | reverse complement strand
GGGTTGATGGGTTGGTTGGGATTTTTGCTCGTGTTTGAGACTTTGCATTCGCGATTGGTGCCGAGGAGTGCGAGGCGCAGGTTGTTGGGTGGGTTGTTGGTTACGGTGATGATTGGTTTGGTTGGGTATCGATTTATTGATAATGGGGCGCATTTGGGAGGGCTGGTTGCGGGGATGGTTTATGCGGGGATTGTTTTTCCAAAATCGGCTTCGGTGGAGAGGCCGAAGATGAATATGACCGATCGTTTGTTGGGTGTTGGGTCGATGATTTTGCTTATTGGTTCGGTTGGATTGACGATTTACAAGGTGTGTGAGTGAGGGGCATTTCGGTCGAAGATCAGTTTAGATCGGATTCGCCTTTTCATTCCGGCTATTCCAGATCATTCGGGGTTGAGAGATTTCCTTTGTTTTGAGGTTATCGAATTTCAAGTTTAACGATCATTGCCTGTGTCCACTCTTCTTTCCGCGAACGAAATCCGTCTGGCTTATTCTTATCAGAATTTGCTCAATGGTGTGACTTTGGCGGTGGCTGCGGGTGAGAAGGTGGGCTTGGTCGGGCGGAATGGGTGTGGGAAGACTTCGTTGTTAAAAATTCTAACAGGTGAGCAACAAGCTGATTCGGGAGAGATTTCGCTGCGACGTGGGATACGGACCGGGTATTTGCCGCAGGAGTTCGAGCTGGATCCCGAGTTATCCGTTCATGAAAACATTGCCGCGGGTGCTGCGGATATAGTTGAGGCGATACGGCGATATGAAAACGGGGATGGGACGGAAACTGAGATGCAGGGTTTTCTGGATTTGTTAGATCACACGGACGGATGGAATTTGGATTCGCGGATTGTATCGCTATCGAACGCATTGGGCACGCCACCGCTTGAGGTGGCGACGGGGCCGCTTTCCGGAGGAGAAAAGCGGCGGGTTGCGTTGTGTCGAGCGCTTGCATGTCAGCCGGATTTGCTTTTGTTAGATGAGCCGACGAACCATCTTGATGCGGAGTCGATACGGTGGTTGGAAGATGTTTTGAAGAGTTTCGCGGGTGCGGTGATTTTCGTGACGCATGATCGTTATTTTCTGGATGTGATCGCCACGCGTATCATTGAGATCGATGGCGGGCGTGCGTTTTCCCATGCGGGGAATTACACGGCGTATTTGGAGAGCAAGGCGATACGGCAGGAGATTGCGGAGCAATCCGAGCGGCGTCGGCAGAGGTTTTTGCGGACCGAGCTTGAGTGGGTTCGTGCGGGTGTGAAGGCGCGCGGGACGAAGCAGAAGACGAGGCTGGATGCGTTTTACGAGGTTGAGGGAATGGAGGCTCCGCCGGAGGAGCGTGAGATGGATTTGCTGCTGCCGCCAGCATCGGATCTGGGCAATGTTGTGATCGAGTTGGAAAATGCCGGAGTGAATGTGGGCACCGAGAAGAACCCGCGGTGGTTGTTCCGGCATTTGAATCTTTCGATACGGCCGGGGACTTGCACGGGGATTGTTGGCAAGAACGGTGTGGGGAAGACGACGTTGTTGAAGCTTTGTCTTGATCAGCTTCAGCCGACGGAGGGGACGGCTGTTTTGGGGAAACGTGTGAAGATCAACTACATTGATCAAACGCGGATGCAGCTTGATGGAACCGGTTCCTTGTTGGATGAGATTTCGGATGGGAATGAGAAGGTTCAGTTCGGTAATGAAACGCTTGGGGCGCGTGCTTATCTCCGGCGGTTTTTATTTAATAACGAGCGTATCAACGAGCGGGTCGATCTTTTGTCCGGAGGGGAGCGGGCGCGGTTGATGCTGGCGAAAGTTTTGAAGACAGGGGGCAATCTGATTGTTCTGGATGAGCCGACAAATGATCTCGATCTGCCATCGTTGCGGATGTTGGAGGAGGCGTTATCGGCGTTTGGCGGGAGCATTCTTTGTGTTTCGCACGATCGGTATTTTCTGGATCGGATATGCGATCAGATCATCGCTTTTGAGGATGAAGGGATTCAAGTTTCTGTTGGGAACTATTCCTATTATTTGGAGAAGCGGCAGCAGAGAGAGGCGGCGGCGAAAGCGCAGGCGCAGGCATTCAAGGCTCTGGCATCGCAAAAGCAGCCCGAACGTGTGGGGAAGCCTCGGAAGCTTTCGCTGAAGGAGAGAGCGGAGTTGGAGACGATGGAGGATCGGATTTTTGTGGCGGAGGATGAGGTTGCGACGATTGAAGCGCGAGTGAACGATGCGGAGTTCCAGATGAACCATTACGAGAAAATTCCTGACGAGATGGAGAGGCTGGAGGCGGCCCGCAAGGCGGCTTTGTTGCTTTATGAGCGTTGGGAGGAGCTACAGGCTATCGCGGATGGCGAGCAGGGGTAGTCGGATTTTTTAAATCCATCGGCTGCGGGATGGATTGTATTTTTTGTGTAAAATCCCGGAGGCTGTTTGATTTATCAGTTGCTAGTCAAGGGGCTAACAGATAGATAAACACCCGTATTTCCGGTGATTTCGGGGGTGTAAACGTTGCTTAGAGTAGATTGAACTGACATGTGCTTCGACGACCAACTGATGAGTGATTTTTTGCGTGGGGTGTATCGGGCCATTTCTCCGGTTTTGCGGCTTGGCCAGAGGGTAATGGGTTTTACGGTTTTTTTGATGGTGGCCAATATGTCGCCGGGTGAACTTACTGGTGATGAGGAAATTGTGGTTGGGGAGTTGGTGAATGAAGAAGATTTGGCTGAGCCTTTGAGATTAGGAGTGGATATTGCGCGGGAGGCGAATGCGACTTCATTGAGCGAGCCAGCGGGGGAGGGGCTGAAGGTTTTGATTCTGGGTGATTCGATGGCGCTGAGCGGATTTGCCGATACGCTGGATGAGTGTTTCCGTTCGTGTCCCGGGGTCACTGAGGTTCATACGGTCATTTGTTGTGGGACGAATCCGCTTTCGTGGCTCAAGGCGGCGCCGTATTCCCGCGCCAAGACGCGTTGTGGATTTATGGAGATCAAGAACAGCTCCGATGGGGTTAAGGTCACGAAGGATATTTACGGGATGAAAAGAGGACACAGGCCTTCCGCGCATGTGATCCCAAAAATTGAGGACATGGTGAGCAAGTTGAAGCCGGACATTATTGTTTTCCAGTGTGGGAATAATTTTTTCGATTTGTTTCCCAAAGGGAAGACGGTGAATGAGAAGTCAGGAAATGTGATGCGTGCGCATGTGACTCCGTTGGTGAAATGGATCACGACAGACGCGCCGAGTGTGAAGAAATGGTATTGGGTAACTCCTCCGGAAGCGGGCAATGTGAGCCAGGAGGTTCAGGGGTTCATATTCGATACGATCAAGCTGAGTGTGGATGGATATGCGGTGATGTTGGATAGCAGGGAGATCACGAGTTATCCGTATCCGATGCAGGATCGTGACAAGATGCATTTCTGGGGTCAGGCTTGCAATGATTGGGGGCGTGATACTTTCCGGTTGGTTGCCAAGGATTTGGCCGGGGTAGATGTGGCAAAGCTGCCGTCGCTGGTGTCGTTGGCGGCAGCGAAGGCGGAGGTGGCTGATCCGATGCCTGAGCCCACGGAGAGTGGAGAAGAAGCGAAGGAAAAGATCCGGCTACGTATCAAGTTGATTTCCATGTCCGAGACACCGCCGCCCGAGGCGTTTGCTCCGTATGGTGAGTTTTTGGTTGGGTATTTGTATGAAGTACTTGAAGTGAAGTCCGGAGAATATTTGGACAAGCAAGTGTTGATGTTGCATCCGGCGTATATCAAACGAGTTCGACAAGACCTGTCCCATTTGAAAGTCGGCGAGACGTATGAGGTGGATATTTCGGAGTTGGAAGATGATGCGATCTGGTCCACGACTCACCGGCGAGACACTGTGGGGCCGCCAGAGTTATTTCCCCACATGTTGATTGAAGACCTTGGGCGTCATCCGGACATACAGGGTAAGAGTGACGCCAAATCCGAAGAAACCATTGTTCCATGAATGAAATGAAATCGCATCATCCGTTGATTCCCAAGCTTCTTCGTTCCATGTGGCTGATTGTTGGTTTTTGGCTTGTTGGGTGTTCCGTGACGGGGATATCAGCGCCCGGGAACAAGCTGGACAAGACCGCTCGTGTGTTGGTGGTTGGAGATTCGTTGACTGTGGGGCCGTTCGGCACGCGGATGGAGCAGTGGTTGCAGACGAATCTTGGTGCGCAGCGGGTGTTTATTTATGCTTCATGTGGTTCGTCTCCGGAGCACTGGCTTGCTGCGAATCCAGCGCATGTAACGCCGTGCGGGTATCGCGAGACCACGCCGCAATCTAGGCGCATTGAAATACACCGTAACGGGCGGAAGCCGGCTCCGGTGACGACGCCAAAGATCGAGACACTCATTGCGAAGCACCGGCCCGAGGTTGTTTTGGTTCAGCTGGGCACGAACCATTTCGACACTCTAACAAAAGAGGGACGTGCGGCGATACCGAAGCTGGAGGCGATCTATAATCAATTTGCGCTTGCGCTCCGCGGGCCGAGGAGTTCGGTGCGGATGGTGATCTGGATTACTCCACCAGATTCGACGAAATATCCCGCTTGGGTAGAGCAGGAGATGAACAGGATCATTACGGTGAACAACCGGAAGCACAGTTACGGCACGATTGTTTCGCAAACGAAATACGTTGACGGGGTAACGGGTTCGGATGGGGTGCATTACAACGACAAGGGTGCGGAACTATGGATCACGCCGATCCTGAAGAGAATTGACCGGGCCTTCACGACGCATGGGGTTAAGTAAGCGCCAACATGGTCTTCAGTTCACACTTTTTCCTGTTCGTTTTTCTGCCGCTGGTCTTGGTGGTATATTATGCAAGTCCGAGGTGTCTGAAGCATCCGTTGCTGACGGTTTTGAGTTATCTGTTTTATGGATGGTCGAATCCGCTGTTCGTGGTGCTGATGTTTGTTTCGACGATCATCGATTATATTGCAGGTAGGGTCATTGCTTCGGGTGATCCGCGGAATCGGCAATCAGGAGATTATGTGGCACTTGAAGCAGGTGGGACACGTAGCCATGCCCAGAAGATGGCGCTTCTCGCCAGTATCGTTTCCAATTTGTCTCTTCTAGGATTTTTCAAGTATTACAATTTCGGGATTGAGAATATCACGCGGTTGTTTGAGTCGTTGGGTTGGGGAAGCGTTGGTTCCGGGCATTTTCTTCATGTGGTGCTGCCGCTTGGGATTAGTTTTTATACGTTCCAATCGATGAGTTACTCCATCGATGTGTATCGAGGTCATGCGCGTCCATTGCGGAGTTTTCCGGATTTCGCGTGTTATATCGCGTTATTTCCCCAGCTCGTGGCGGGGCCGATTATCCGGTATCAGGATGTGGCGGATCAGTTGTTTGAGCGTTCGCATACTGCGGCGAAGTTCACACGTGGTATTGCGTTTTTCTCGCTTGGGCTTGCGAAGAAAGTGTTGCTTGCGAATCCGTGCGGGAGGGTGGCGGACACGGTGTTTGAGAGTGCGGTAAGATCCACTGCGGATGCCTGGTGTGGGACATTGGCTTACTCGATGCAGATCTATTTTGATTTCAGCGCTTACTCGGATATGGCGGTGGGGCTTGGGTTGATGTTGGGCTTTGTGTTTATCAAAAACTTTGATTCTCCTTACCGCTCGTTGAGTGTGACGGAGTTCTGGCAGCGTTGGCATATCAGTTTGTCCACGTGGTTGCGGGATTATCTTTACATACCTCTGGGGGGAAATCGGTGCGGGAATGGACGAACGTATGTGAACCTGATGATGGTGATGTTGTTGGGTGGGCTATGGCATGGGGCCAGTTGGAATTTTGTGATTTGGGGAGGTGGGCATGGAATGTGGCTTGTTGTGGAGCGGTTTTGGAATCGACGTTCGCTTCCTTCGCCGCCGCGATGGTTGCGGCTGCCGCTGACGTTTCTGGGGGTATCTTTGTTATGGATTCCATTCCGCGCTCCTGATCTTTCCTCTACGATGGCGTTTTTCGGAGATCTTGTGCCGGATGCTTCCCAGGTCGCCACGGCCGTGTCTCTGACAGGGGCTGCGATTTATTCGCCTTATTTGCTAGGGAGTCTTGTGTTGGCGGTATTGGTTTCGTTTTTCGGGATTCCATCGTGGCAGTTCACTCGGCATTTGCCGGCTTGGAAGCTGTGCCTGGTGCTGTTGATGTTCTGTGTTGGGGCGGCCATGCTTTCCAGCCAAAGTTATAACCCGTTCATTTACTTTATTTTCTGAGAATATGGCTGAACCGCTGAAATCTAACAATTCGCTCACACAGCCACCGATGGGTCGTGCTGAGCAAATTGCTGTGGAGGAGATCTCGCGGACGGTTGTTCATCCGGTTCAGGCATGGTGTGCTATCGGTGTTTTTTTGATGATCATCGCCGTGGTAGGAGTGGCGGATCTTCGTTTGTTTTCCAGTATTCCGCCTGCGTCATCGGATGTGCAGACGATTGAGCCTGCTGAGACTTCTGATTTCGTGAAGTCTTCGGGAGTGGTGAAGTCTGTTTTTGATTGGAATCGTGGTGCACGTGATTGGATCAAGCGCACGGAGGATCATGTGAGCACGGAGTCGCCGTTTTCGAAGTTGGTTCAGCCATGGGTGCAGACCGGATTGATGATGACGGGTGAGGGTGGTGGTGATGTTATGGTGGGTCAGGAGGGTTGGTTGTATTATCGTCCTTCGTATCGATTTCTTACGAAGGCGGATGAGCTTGGGTCTTCTGAAAAGGCGGGGGAATCGGGACATGCGGCTTCTTTGAAGGCTATTTTGGCATTTTCCGAAGATCTGCGGGAGCGGGGTATTCGGTTGATGATTGTTCCTGCATGGCCGAAGCTTTCCATACAGCCGGAACATTTTGGTGCGGGGAATTTATCAGGATCGCAGGGGATCTATCCGGCAGCCTACTTGGGCTGGCGTAAGGAATTGGAAGAGGCGGGGGTGCTTGTTTTTGATTCTTCGGCAGCTTTGTTAGATGCGAAAGCTAACCACGCTGATGGTTCTTATCTGAAGACTGACAGTCATTGGAATCCGGTGGGTATGAAGCGTGTGGCGGAGGAGCTTGGTGAGTTTCTTGTGGAACGGCATCTTACAAGGCAGGGGAATGTGGTGGCTCGCGAGACCAAGGTTCAAATACGGAATTCCGGGGATTTGTTGCGTATGCTGAGGTTGCCTGAGGGGCAGACTGAGCGGTATATGGAGGGCACTGAAATTTCTGTTATCGGACATGCTGATGGGTCGAGGTGGTTGCCTGATAAGTCATCGCCGATCTTGGTTTTGGGAGATAGTTTCTGTAATATTTTCAGTCTCGAAGGAATGGGATGGGGAGGAGATGCTGGATTTACCGAGCATTTGGGTGCTGCGTTGGGTCGGCCGGTTGATGTGATTTTGCGTAATGGCGATGGGGCTCATGCGACTCGTTCCATGTTGGCGCGGGAGTTGAATTCCGGGCGTGATCGTTTGGATGGGAAGGCAGTTGTGGTTTGGGAATTTGCGGCATCTCAGATTACGGAGGGGATTTGGCCGGTTATTCCGTGTCGAGCGAGTGAGGCACCGCCGGAAGTTTTTGATGAGGAGTATCTGGAGGTTGCTGATGAGGAGAGCCTAGAAATCACGGGTAAAATCGCGATGATGGGTGCTGTTCCGAATCCGAATTCTACGGTGTATAAAGAGTATGTTGGGTATTTTGTGCTCGAATCGCTTCAGATGGCGGATGGGAGTCCGGCGCCTGCGTCGAATGCTGTCGTTTATGGGTTGGTGATGCGGGAACGCAAGTTGACGGAGTTGGCATCGGTGCGGCCGGGGCAGCGGATCCGTGCGAAGCTGCGGTCTTGGTCATCGGCGGAGGTGGAGTTTGGTCGTCATCAGCGATCTGAGCCGGATGGGGATCTTGTTTTCCAGCCTTTGAATTGGCTCGAAACTTTTTCTGTTGTTGATTGATCGGTAGTGGTGGTTTCGTATTTTGACTGAGCTTTATCAATTTCATACAAACTTTATTATGTTTCGTTTTTCTATTTTTGTTTTTTTTGCAACTGCTGTGGTTTCTTTTGCAGAGCCGCTTCCGCCGCTGCCGACTGTTCCTGCTGATTTGAAGTCGCCGGGTTTTCCGACGGAGTCAGGCTGGTTTTTTCTGCCTTCGGAGTTGAAGCATTTGATGTCGGCGGAAAGTCCTGAATCGTTGAGTGGGGAGAAAAATCCGATTCCGGCGATCAAGGCGTTTCATGAGGCGCTGGCTGTGAAGGGTATCCGGCTTTATGTTTTGCCTGTTCCTGAGAAATCTTTGGTTCGAGTGGATCAGCTTGTGGCTGCGGATCAGGTGGAGGCGGCTCGGGGGTATTCGGAGGTTACTGATAGGTTTGTGAAGGCTTTGAAGGAGAGTGGTGTCAGTGTGATTGAAACGCGGGAATTGTTGGTTGGAGCAGCGTTGAAAGCGGGGGCGGAGGGTGATCCGGTGTATTGTCGGACTGACTCGCATTATACGCCTGCTACGTGTGAGTTGATGGCGAAGACGATCCTTGCGCAGTTAAAGGCTGATCTGCCTGGGCTTACGGGGCCCGCTGGTGCTGTTTCGCCGGTGGCGGGTGAGACTACGAAGATTAGTATTCAGGGGGATCTTGCGCCTGATGGGAATACGGAGACGTTGGCGTTTACGCCGATTCAGGCGTCGGGGGACTCGAAGTCGCCGCCAGTAGTAGATCCGGCTTCGCCTGTTTTGCTTTTGGGAGACAGCCATTGTTTGGTGTTTCATGCAGGGGGCGATATGTTGGCGGCGGGTGGGGGATTGCCAGATCAGTTGGGTGTGGCTCTTGGTTTCATGCCTGATGTGATTGCAGTTCGAGGGAGTGGGGCGACATCGGCGCGGATCAATCTTTACCGGAAGGCGCGGAAGGATGCGGCTTATCTTGCGGGGAAAAAGGTGGTTGTCTGGTGTTTTGCGGCGAGGGATTTTACTCAGGCGGATGCTTGGAAGGTGGTGCCGATGCCTTGAGGGGGCGATTGAGAATCCAGAGATCAGAGTCCAAAAGAGGAATGAAAACAGGTATCGAAGAGATATCGGATGTTGATGGAGATGGTGTGGGAGAGGAAAACTTCAAACAGCGATCTCGGCGAAACATTCGGCGTTGCGCCATCGAAATAGTATTTCGATAAAGAGGAGGGCATTTTTACACGTGAGAACTCAAGCACGTTAAGTGGATTGTGTTTTCAACAAAGACTTAAAACCGATGAATAAGCTCCATAGCTCACGTGAAACCAAAGCCCACAGGCTGTTCCATGTGACGAGATTGCCAATTGGATAATAATCCCTGCCAAATGAAACCTTGGCAGCGCCGGGCGGAAGGATAGGGTGAAGCGACCATGGTGCCGAACGAGAACCCGCCGACGGAAGGGGAGCTTTGCCCGCTGGGGCGAGGGGACGCCGAGCTGGCGAGGGCGCTGGAGATGCCGGAGACGGGGGCGCGCTACCAGCAGATCGACCGCGCGGCGGCGCTGTTCGCG
>JBGSRM010000297.1:0-3661 GCA_041737575.1 Akkermansiaceae bacterium | reverse complement strand
ACCGGTGGGGCGCCATGTCTGGGTGTCGTTGGCCCAGTTCATCTGCTTGAGGGACATGATGGAGCCAGCCTCGTTGTAATCATTGACGACGGAGAGCATGTGGCCTTTTTTCCATTTGAGGCTGACATCGTAGCCTGCGAGGCCGGAGGCGCGTCCGAAGGAGGAGTTTTCAACGGTGAAGCGGCTTTGGAAGTGGCGCTTGATTTTGACGGAGGCGAGGCCTCCGCCGATGCCGGTGTCTGTGCCGCAAGTGCCGCAGCCGGGGGATGTGGAGGGCAGGACGAAATCCATGGTCGGGACGTGCAATTCCAAGCGACCGTTGTGGACGAATACGCCGGAGCCGCCAGCTGGTGACGTGACTACCTCGTTGTCATCACATTTTTTTTGTGAGTTCGCTTCCTCGTTGGCTGCTGATTCCCCGGGGCTTTGTTCTTCGCCGCAGGTTTTGCATTTTTCTTCTGGGGTGAAGCCGTCGTTTTTGCAGCCGGACAGTCCGTCGGCGGGGACGTTTTGACTGTTGTTCAGCTCTGCGAAGGCGGAGAGGGATAGGAAGGCGGTGGCGAGGCAGAGGATGGCTGGTGGGATGATGGATTTCATGGAAGGGTTTAGGGATTGGGGATGAGGGATTTGGTGGTGGTGATCTTGGACTTGAGGCGGGGGATTTCGCCTTTGAGATGCTCGGGTTCGGGCAGGCCTTCGAGTGTGGGCAGTGACGGGCTGACTACCTTGATGCGGATGCCCTGAGTTTCGATGGCGGCCTGTGAGTAGATGGTGATGTCGCAGTCGGCGACGGCATCGCCGATGCTGACCCAGGTGGTTTTGGCGATGCCTTGGGAGTCGGCCTTCAATTCGATGAGAGAGAGGCCGTTGTGGAAGGCTCCGGCGGTGAGGGAGGCGAGGTAAACGGTGTCATTGGGGCGACATTGCAGCACAATGGGCACGGGGAGATGGATGAGGGTGAAGCAAGGTTCGGAAGTGAGCAACTTGACCGGGGTGGCGGTCTTGCGGTCACCGTATTTCATGGAGGCAATGGCGTTTTCGATGCGCTCCATTTCGGCGATGTCGCCTGCGTCAAGCACACGCGGCTCGAAGGGCGGGTGGCTGGCCATTTCGAGGTGGATTCCGATCTGCTGCAGGCTGGCGAGGAGTTTTTCCTGCGCAGCCGGCTGCTCGGGGCTGTCGGCCGGGAGGGCGTTGAGCGTGTAGATTTGTGTGCGCAGGGTGCCGAGCTGTTGCTGGATTTGTGGCCACTGCTTCCTGATGTCTTCGTCGGGCGTGATCTCGCCTGCGGTGACTTTTCTGTGGTATTCCGCCTGCTTGGCTTGCAGGGCTTTGATGCGGGACTGGATTTCTTCGACCTGTACGGGTGTAATTGGACTGTCGGTTGTCTTCGTATCACCTTCCTCAGCGTGTACGGAAGCGAGTGCTAATCCGCATAGAATCACTGCGAAAGACGGCAAACGAGTGGCGGATACAGACGTAAGCATCCTTTCTTTCTAAAATAATCTAACGAAATCAATCAATAGAAATGTTCATAAAATTTCGACACCTAAAAGCGCTTGCATTGGCTGGCGTAGTAATAAGCGAAATATGTTAGATTACTTAAAACTGCTCCTATTATTGCAGGATGATGGTTTCGGTTCCGCCGGGGAGGATTTCGGTGATGCGGGTGAGTTTGTTGGAGTCGTCGAAGAGGACTTGGATCGTTTTGGAGCCGACGGTGTATTGGAGTGGGTTGGCGGCGGGGTCGGTGGGTTTGCCGAGGATTTGGATGACTTGGTCGCGGGTCATTCCGGTTTTGAGATTGGTGGCTTCGCTGGCGAGTTCTCCGCGTCCGAATTTAACTTTGCCGATTTCGATTTCCTCTTTCGGGCTGTCGAGGCGGATGGTGATGGTTTCACGTTTTTCGTTGGGGCGTCCCCAGTTGGTGAAGATGGTGGCGGTGATGGTGGCCGGGCCGACGACGGTTTGCTGGTGGGATGCGAAGTAGTTGGTTTTTAATGTGTATTCACCGGAAGGAGCGATGCGCATGAGGTATTCCTCGGGGCCGTAACCGTCCGTGATGTCGTTGGAAACGAGGCCGCCTTGGCCGGTGCGATTGTTCGCGTAGAAGGCTTCTTCGCCGCCGGGTTCCAACACATGGAGATCGATGTCGGTGGCATCGGCATCCCATGACATGACGATGCGGATGTCGGTATCGAGGTTGTCGCGCAGGCGTTTGTCGTAGTCAGGGATCTTGGGTTTGGTGCCGGGTTTCCATTCCTTGCGCTCGATGGATGCGACGAGGGAGTTGAGTTCTTCGAGCGCGAAGATGGAAATCGTTTCGCCGTGGCGTTGCCATTGGCCGAGGGCGCAATCGAGGAGGAGTTGCATGGCTTCTTCGAGGTGTTTGGGTGAGCCGGTGGATTGTCCGTGATCGGCGAGGACGAGGGCGAGGTCGCGGAGGGATTGTGGATCTTCCGGGCGAAGCTTCGCTACGCGACGGAGGATGACGGCAGCGATGGACAGTTCTTCCGCTTGGCGCAAGCGCCATGCGAAGACACGGAGGAGGGCGGCGTCTTCGACACGCATTTCCGCGAGATTGGAAAGGATGCGGCGACCATGTTTTTTATCGCCGATTTTGTAGAAGTAGTCGGCGCAATCGAGGAAGAAGGCGGGGCTTTCCGACCACTTGGCGCGTTCGCTGAGGTAGGTGGTGTAGCGTTGGCTTTCTTCTGCGGCACTGATGGCTTTGAGGTAAGGTGTTTTTGGATCCCATGGTTTGATGGTGATCGAGGAGTTGGGTGGTTCTTCTTCGCGACCATCTTTCTTTGGAGCAGCTGCCTCTAGTCGTCTTAATTCTCCCTCTTCCTGGGGGGCAGAGAATGGATCGGAAGCTGCTGGGCTGGGGATATTAGGAGCACTTTCCTCGAGTGCTGATTCATCGCCAGAACTGAATGCATCGACTTCACCACCGCCGCCGGCTCCTTTTTTCTGCCCGAGGTTCGGTTTCCCATTAGAGAAATCGGTTTTCCACCAGGTCACGCGTTGTTGCCAGATCGCGACGAGGTGTTCGGTTCTTTCTTTTTCAGAGGGGCCGTTTTGATCGGGATTGGATTTCATGGCTGCCTGCCATTGGAGGCGCATCTCGGGGAGGGAGGCGGGAGGTTCGATTTTGTGACGCACCCATTGATCGATGGATTCGAGAACGATGAGCGAGGTCGCGGGGCTGACGAGGCCGTATTTTCTGCCGAGGGCGAGCAGTTCGTTTTCCATTTCATCGGCGCGTGGGGCGAGTTGGTTGACGCGCGCGGAGGCCCATGCGGTGGCGAGGACATTGCCTTCTTTGGCGTCCGGCTTGCGGATGACGAATGGCTCGGAAAGGCTGCCGTCGGCATAGGAGATTTGTACGATGGATTCATCGGCAGTGAGTTGGCCTAACAACTTGATACGGCCATTTGCGGATTGGCCGATGCCTTGGACTTGGGCGATGCCGGTGCCGCGAAGTCCGGTGACGCGTGGCGTGGGAGTGGTTATTTGTTTCCAAGCGGAATCAGCGTCAATGGCTTTGAGATCGATCAATGCCCCTGCACAGGCTTGGCGCAGGGATTCGGGATCGGCGATTGATTGAGAGACGATTGCGATGATGGAAAGACCCTCAAAGGCAAGTGGCTGACCGGAT
>JBGSRM010000296.1:0-7799 GCA_041737575.1 Akkermansiaceae bacterium | reverse complement strand
GATCCGGAGATTCCCAATCGCCCCCTCACGCGAGGGGGTGCGGATTGAAACATCCCCTACGTGCTTATCGATGGCTGCACCTACAATCGCCCCCTCACGCGAGGGGGCGCGGATTGAAACTCCATCCCCGGTGTGATTGGCCGCACATCGGCAAATCGCCCCCTCACGCGAGGGGGCGCGGATTGAAACCGTTGGGCTTGCTACCTTGTCGGAATGGCGGGCCATCGCCCCCTCACGCGAGGGGGCGCGGATTGAAACAATCGCAAGCTCGAGGCGCAGGGGATGCTAGGGTATCGCCCCCTCACGCGAGGGGGCGCGGATTGAAACGCGTCTTTCGTCGATTTGCTCCGGGGTGCGGATATCGCCCCCTCTCGCGAGGGGGCGCGGATTGAAACAGACTAAGGAATTAAAGTGACATTAAGGTGTGACACCTCCCCCTCACCCATTCAACTTCGCCAGATTCTTCGGCAGGAATACCCCATCCTTCCGGATCAGCTTCCCATCAAAATAAATCTCACCGCCCCCATAATCCTTACGCTGGATATTCACCATATCCCAGTGAACCTGCGAACGATTCCCGTTATCCGCAATCTCATAAGCCTGCCCCGGCGTGAAATGGAACGAGCCAGCAATCTTCTCATCGAACAAAATATCACGCATCGGTTCACGGATCACCGGATGAAAACCGATCGCGAACTCTCCGATGTATCGCGCCCCCGCATCCGTATCCAGAATCCGATTCAGCTCCTTAGTCTTCGCGCCCGCCTCCGCCTTCACGATCTTGCCCTTTGAAAACTCCAGACGAATCCCGTCAAACGCAATCCCCTGATAGATTGTCGGCGCGTTGTGGGCGACCACACCCTCCACGGAATCCTTCACCGGCGCGGTGAAAACCTCACCATCCGGGATGTTGTAATTCCCACCGCAAACAACCGCCGGAATGTCCTTGATGGAGAAACGCAGATCCGTGCCGGGCCCCTTGATGTGCACTTGATCGGCCTCCTCCATCAGCTTCTTCAATGCATTCATCGCAGGCAGCATCGCCTTGTAATCTAACAAACATACATTGAAGTAAAAATCCTCGAACGCCTCCGTACTCATGCTCGCCTGTTGCGCCATGGATGCGGTCGGCCAGCGCAGCACACACCACTTTGTTTTCTTCACCCGATGATCGATCACCGGGCGCATCATCTTCATCGCCATCTGCATCGCCTTTTGCGGAACATCGGATGTCTCGGAAATGTTGTGGCTGCCACGGATTGCAAGATAGGCATCCATGTCTTTCATTTCCGCAAGCAGGTGCTTCGCTATGATCTTGTATTGCTCCTCGCTCGCACCCTTGATCATTTCCCGGGAAATCCTCGAATGATGAATCCGAACCACCGGAATCCCTCCCTTGCGCCGAACCTCACGGATCAGCGAAATCCCGATCGATTCCGGAACATCATACAGATCGAGAAGAACCTTCTCTCCTTTCTTGAGATCGATCGAATAGCCAACAAGTTGCTTCGCAAGAGAATCAATACGTGGGTCGTGCATGGCCCGATTCAAACCGCCTCCCCTGAAAATGAAACACTAAACTCCCCGCCGCCTTCGGAAAAATCAAACCTGCGCCACCTTGCCCGCAGGCATCGTCTCCCGAAGCAACTGGATCGCATGACAATGTCGTATCGGTCTCCCCTGGACACGCGCCAACCCCGTCAGATGCATCAGACATGACATGTCGCCGCTGACGAGGACATCCGGCTTCGTGTCCAAAATATGATCCAGCTTCAAACTCCCCATTCTTCCGGAAATATGCGGAAAAGTAACCGAGAACGTCCCGCCAAAACCACAACACTGCTCCCCTTGTCCAAACGGCATAATCTCCGCGTTCCCGATTGATGACAACAGCTCAGTGGTAGCTTCCCCACTACACGTCCCTCGCGAGTGACAGGAACGGTGAAACGCAATCCGCGTCGGCTTCTCAAAACTCCCCTGCCAGGACTTCACGCCCAAGCCGTTGGAAATATAATCCATCACCTCCCAGGTGCGCCGCGCCAACGAGTTGATCCCCTCGTTCGGCTTCTCTTCAAACTGCAACAGGTTCCCATGAAAATTCATCGCCGCACAGGATCCGGAAGGAACTATCACCGGCAAATCCCCTGCGAAAACCCCCGCCGTATGCAACGCGACCTTCCGCGATGCC
Source organism: Akkermansiaceae bacterium (assembly GCA_041737575.1). Taxonomy (GTDB): domain Bacteria; phylum Verrucomicrobiota; class Verrucomicrobiia; order Verrucomicrobiales; family Akkermansiaceae; genus Luteolibacter. The sequence goes on along the minus strand of JBGSRM010000296.1, from coordinate 5,611 downwards.
ACCCAATCACCCGAATTGAACGCAGGCTGACCACAACAAGTCTGATTCTCCGGATAAATCACCTCCACGCCGAGATATTCCAAAACCTCCACCGTCGCCTTCGCAGCCTCATCATAAAACGCGTCACACAGACACGTCCCCATCAGAAGCACTTTCTTACCTATTGGTCGTTCATCTTTCATTCAGTGGAATCTAGTCGTTTCCATAAGAGGACTCCACACGCTGCGCCACATCACGATACCCGTAATCAACCTCATAGATCTGCTTGAAACTGTCGAGTGCCGCCACCTTGTCACCCGTTTCCGTGTGAATCAGGCCTTTCTCATAAAGAACCTCCTTCTTAGTGCCGTCCATCGCATGCAAATCAGCGAGCGCATCGGACAACTGCTTGATGGCAAGGTCATACATGCTCTTCGCTCGGAACGTCCTGCCCAAAAGCAGCAGCACCTTCGTCCGGATGTGCGGATTCCGTGTCGCCTGCTGAAGATGGGGAATCGCTCCCGTATAATCCCCGCTGTAATACAACGCACTCCCCAGCTCGAAACGCAACTGCGCATCTGTCGGATTCGCATCCACACGCTTCTTCGCCTCCTCCACCTGATCCGCAAGCCGCAGCCTGCGCCGCTCCACCAACATCGCCCGCAACTCCTCGTTCTCAGGATCTTTTTCCAACTCTTTTTCTAAACTCTTCATCTCCGCATCCAAGGCCCGGTCACGCATCGCTACCGATTTTGTCTCAAGCGCCACATCCCCGTTGCTCAGACTATGCGCCCAAACATAAAACATGTGGGAGTTCGACCAATCCTCCAGTTGCTCGTAAATTCCCGCCAGCTCCTTCGCAGTCGCCAGATTATTGTTATCCTCGTTATACTTCTCGATCACCTTGTCACGGCGCTGCTCAAGTTGCTCGCGTGTCAGACCGGAGCGCGATGCCTTCTCCATCTCATCGCTCTCATCCGCATTCCGCATCAAATCACGCATGCTGGTATTCTCATCCCAACGCTGCTTCTTCATCGATGCCCGCGCCGACGCATCCTTCGCACCCTTGATCGCCGCCGAATCGTTCGGCACCTGCTTGATGATATCGTTATAAACTTCCGCCGCCTTCGTCGGTAGTTCCCTCGATAAATAATACTCCGCCAGCTTATGCAGCGACTTCGTATTCTCGGGCGCATACTTGCGCACCGTTTCCAATGCGAACGCCGCCGTCTCCGGCAAATCAACCTTCAACGCCGACTCAAATAACAAATCGTTCGCTTGCTCATTCGCCGGATCCTTCTCCAGCTCCTTTTCGATCAACGGCAAAACACTCAACGGATCCTTCTTCGCCTGGCTCGCAAGCTTCATCCCGGACATACTCCCACCCGACATGCCGAAAATGGTTTTCTTCTTCACCCCAAGCCCATGCACCTGGATCGCGCACTTGCGTAATATTTTTCTCCCCTCAAGAAACCCCGGCGCGTCTTGCAATACAGTCTGCAACAAGGTAATCGCATACCCTAGATTGCTCACTTGCACCGCGCTCAGCGCTTTCAACCATATTGGTTTCAGATTGTTTGGTAGGTCTTTTTCTGTGATCTCGGCCATCTTGATTCGGTTTTTCCAGAGTTTTAATCGCGCAACGCTCTCTTAAAAGTAAAATGGTCTCTCAGTTCCATCTTGGCAAGTAAACGCTTTCGCAGAAAACACATCGAAATCAAATCTTTCGGTTTTTATTCGTTGATATTAGTTTCGTGATCCTTTATTTCTCATACTTTATCAAAGCTATGGCAAGTTCATGATCCAAGCCGAACCACTCTGGTCCGGCTCGAAACACAGGAATGTCAAATCCATTCATCCTCATGAACCCTCTACACCGGCTCTGCCGTCTCGGATTCCTTTCTGTTTTAGTCATTCTACATTTGTCATCCCTGCTTGTCTGCCATGGGCAGGTCTTCGAGAAACTGTTCAGCTTCACCGAGGCGAGGGCAGGTGATCCGTCGAAATTTCTGAATACGGGAGCTTACCCCCGTGGCGGGATCATCCAAGCTACCGACGGCAACTACTATGGGACGACCACGAGGCAAAACATCGGAAACGGCACCATCTACCGATTGACCCCGGACGGCGCGCTTACCACCCTCATTGAGTTCACGGGAAATACGGGTGCGAACAAAGGCAAAGAACCCTATGGAACCCTGATCCAGGGCAGCGACGGCAAAATGTATGGCACGACCTTTTCCGGTGGCGCCGCCGGGCTGGGTACCCTCTTCAGGGTGAGCACAACCGGTGTTTTCGCAACTCTAGTCGAGTTCACGGGAACGGCAGGTGCCAGCAAGGGAGCGAAACCATATTCCTCCCTGATCCAAGCCAGCGACGGCAATTTCTACGGCACCACTGCGGCAGGAGGCGCAAGTGACGCGGGAACCATCTTCCGAATGACACCAGCCGGCGCGATGACAACGGTCGTGGAATTCACCGGCACGGGTGGCAACGGCAGCGACCCGCGCGGCTCCATGATCCAGGGAACCGATGGAAACTACTACGGAACAACCCGTGGCGGGGGGGCCTCCGGATTCGGCACGGTTTTCAGGATGTCACCCACCGGGGTATTGACCACCTTGGTTCAATTCACCGGAACGGGAGGTGCGGGGAAACACCCTGAAGCGGGCTTGGTCGAGGCGGGCGATGGCAATCTCTACGGCACCACCGCCACAGGCGGTACGGACAATCTGGGCACCGTTTTCAGAATGACCAAAGCCGGTGTCTTGACAACATTGGTCGGATTCACCGGAAACGGCGCCACCAACAAGGGATCATCCCCCTTGTCGAGGCTGATCCAGGGCAGCGACGGCAATCTCTACGGCACCACCTACCAGGGCGGCACCATCGGTAACGGCACGGTATACCGGATGACCCTGGGCGGGGTACTCACCACGGTCAGAAACTTCGGCCTCCCCGGAAGACTACCCTACTCCGAGCTGCTTCAAGGAAGTGATGGCAATTTCCTGGGCACGACTTACCAAGGCGGAGCTTTCGCTTACGGAACCCTTTTCCGGATGACACCATCGGGAGATCTTACGACCTTGGTCGAATTCACGGACAAGGGAAACAGTGAGATCGGGAGCTTCCCGCGTAGCGGAGTGATACAGGACACCGATGGAATGCTCTATGGAACAACGGTTTTCGGCGGATTTACAAACAGCGGCACGGTTTACCGCATGTCCCCTTCCGGCGTCCAGACCACCCTCTTGGACTTTGCCACCTTGCCAGGGAATTCTCTCAACGGCGGCCTGTTCAGAGCCAGCAATGGCAAATTCTACGGAACCACCCAATTCGGCGGACTAACAGGCAATGGCACGATTTTCCGGACATCGCCGGAGGGCGAATACACCAAGCTGGTGGATCTAACAGGAAACGGCGCGACCAACAAAGGAAGATATCCGCTCGGGATCTTGAGCGAGGGCAACGATGGCAACATCTACGGCACGACATCGGAAGGAGGCACCACCAATGATGGAATCATCTTCCGGATGACCCCCGATGGCATCATCACCACCTTGGCGGAATTCAGTGGTAACGGAGCGGTAAACAAAGGCCGCACCCCGAACAGCGGACTGGTGCAGGATGCAACCGGTAGTTTTTACGGCACGACCCGCTCCGGCGGAGCGAGCAACCTCGGCACGGTTTTCAAAATGACCGGCGCAGGCGTGCTGACCACCCTCACGGAATTCACCGGCGCCGGATCACCATCCGCACCGCAAACCTTCAACAATGGCGCTGCCATCACCATCAACGACAATACCACCGCGACCCCCTATCCTTCCGACATCACGGTGCCACCCGGGATCGTTAAGGTCGCGAATGTCAGGGTGGTTCTCCGGCAGCTCAGCCATACCTACCCGCAGGATACGCGCTTCCTGTTAAGGAGCCCCAACGGGACGACCTGCCTGTTGATGGCGGGAGCCGGCTCAAGTGCCGGAATTTCCAACGTGACGGTTACGCTGGACGATGCTGCGCCTACCTTGGTTCCCGTTCCCATCGCGACAGGGAGCTATCGCCCCACTCCGAACGGACTACAAACAGCCTCGTTCACCGCCCCCGCTCCCGCCGGCCCGTACGGCACCCAGCTTTCGGTTTTCGACGGGCAATCAGGCAGCGGAACATGGTCGCTTTACGTGATGGACACCGCAGGGCAGGATGCAGGATCTGTGGCTGGCGGATGGAGCCTCGAACTCACTCCCTCCGATACCATTGGTAGCGCTCCTGAAGGGGTTCTTGTCGCTGACGGCAACGGAAACTTTTTCGGAACAACCAGCGCAGGGGGGACGTCCAACCTCGGCACAATTTTCATGATCACCCCGGGCGGCATCATGACAACTTTGGTGAACTTCACCGGTGATGGAGCTACGAACAAAGGCAATTCTCCCCAGTCCGGATTGGTTCGTGGCCCCGATGGCCACTTTTATGGAACCACACCTTCAGGCGGCTCCGGCTTCTTTGGCACCATCTACCGGTTCGTGAGCAACGGCACGGTGGCCGGAACCACGCTTACCACTTTGGTGGAATTCGGAAGCGACCCTGTTGACTCAAGTCCGTTTGCCGCGCTTAGCCTAGGAGTTGACGGGAATCTGTATGGAACCACCGCTGGCAGAACTACCTTGGGCGGAGACGGCAGCGTTTACCGCCTTGTCTTCTCAGGCGCTCCCACGATTTCCCTCCTGCCCTCGCAACCGCCCGGCACCACCACCCAGGTCCTGGAAGCCAAAGTGAATCCCCGAGGATCATCCACATCGGTGACACTCGAATACTGGACCGGAGGAATCGTGCCGCCTAATCCCCTACCGACACCGTTGCCGATCGCATCCGGACTGACTGGCTTCCAAAGCAAACTCGTCGGGACAACCCTCACCGGCCTGGAGCCCGGCACGGTTTATTACTACCGTTTCCGTGCGGAAAGCAGCGCCGGGCAGACCCAAGGCACGGTCGCAACATTCAGCCCCGTGGAGCAGGTCTCCACACTTTCTCCGCCGGTGGCGCTGAGCCTACCAGCCGCAAACATCACACCGACCAGCGCACTGCTCAAAGGCACGGTCAACGCCCGGAATTTCGATAGCTCGGTCATCATCGAGTGGGGCACGGATCCGAACAGTTTCCCCAACAAGATTGCCGCGACACCCGCGATCGTAACGGGAAACACACCGGTTCCCGTAAGCCTTGCCCTAGCGGGCTTGAATCCGGGAGAAACCTTCTTCTATCGGATCGTTGCCACCAACGCGGGCGGCACCGTCACCAGCGGCACCCAAAGCTACCGCACCCTGATCCCCGCCACCGCCACGGTCACCGATGCCACCGCGCTCTCCACAACCCGCGCGCAAGTCACCGGCTTCGTCGATGCGCAGGGCAGCTCCGCACAGGTATCTTTCGAATACGGCACGGACGGAATCAACTTCCCTAACAGCTTCACCGCCTCTCCCGCCGTCGTGTCTGGGGATGGTCTTGTGGAAGTAACCGCAACTCTAACAGGTCTGCTCCAGGGCACCACCTATCAAGTCCGTATCCGCGCCCAAGGCCCCGGCGGCACAGGCTTGAGTGAAAGCTTCACTTTCAGCCTCAGCATCCTCTCCGGTCT
>JBGSRM010000290.1:0-12873 GCA_041737575.1 Akkermansiaceae bacterium | reverse complement strand
TGGGTGCTCTTGCATTGCTTCGCCGTCGTAGGAATTGATTTGCTGATTTCGATTAGCGCATCAACAGAGTTCTTATTAAATTGGAGAGGTGGAACCGGAAGGTTCCGCCTCTTTTTTTTGTTTGGATTGTGGGGGGGGAGATGGGTGGGGGAGATGGGTGGGGGAGTGGTTATTTGTTAGATGTTATTAGGGAAGAATGGATTTTTTCCGTGCGTTCTTCGACTCGCTGGTGGGGTCGGATGTGTTGATTGCCAATTTTCCCTGGGTGTTTGTCGCTATTGTTTCTTGGTGCGGGGTTAAGTTCTCATATCCCTTCGGGACGGGGAAAGTGTTAGAGATGCGGGTTAGGGTTATGGTGATGATGTTGTTTGTGGAAAGTTTTATTGGGGCTCCTATTTTGCGGGGTTCACAGAGAGAAGGAGGGGGGTGGATGGATCGTGCCGTTAGATATGGACTTTTGGGGACAAAAGTCCCTGCCTTGTTGGTTTGATCTCGTTGGGTTCACAGAGAGAAGGAGGGGTGTGGATGGATCGTGCCGTTAGATATGGACTTTTGGGGACAAAAGTCCCTGCCTTATTGGTTTGATCTCGTTGGGTTCACAGAGAGAAGGGGGGTGTGGATGGATCGTGCCGCTAGATATGGACTTTTGGGGACAAAAGTCCCTGCCTTGTTGGTTTGATCTCGTTGGGTTCACAGAGAGAAAGGGGGGTGTGGATGGATCGTGCCGCTAGATGTGGACTTTTGGGGACAAAAGTCCCTGCCTTGTTGGAAAGGGCTTTTCGGATGGAGGGAGGTGTGTGAGTTTTGTTTTATGAAGTTGGCGCGGTTGGGAGAAGGGGCTGAGATTTTTCATACGTTGCAGGGGGAAGGTGTGTCGGTGGGGGTTCCTGCGGTTTTTGTGAGGTTGTCGTTATGCAATTTGCATTGTGTGTGGTGTGATACGGATCACACGTGGAATTTCGAGGGGACGGGTTGGCGGCATGAGAAGGATGAGATGGAGGGGTATCGGAAGCACAGGAAGGAGGATGTGGTGATGGAGATGGAGGTGAGGGATGTGGCGGAGGTTGTGAGGGGTTTCGGATGCAGGAGGGTGGTGTTGACGGGTGGGGAGCCTTTGTTGCAGGAGGGGGAGTTGTTAGATTTTGTGAGGGAGTTGCGTGGGGACGGGGAGGAGTGGTTTTTCGAGATCGAGACGAATGGAACGCGGATGCCCGGGGAGGAGTTGATGGGGGAGTTGGATCAGTTGAATGTATCTCCGAAGCTGTCGAACAGTGGTGTGGGTGAGGTTTTGCGCAGGAAGGTGGAGGTGTTGCGGGGCTTGGCGGGATCGGGAAAGGCTTGGTTCAAGTTTGTGGTGAAGGGGAGTGAGGATGTGGATGAGGTGAGGGAGTTGTTGGATGAGGTGGGGATTGGGATGGGTCGGGTGATTTTGATGCCGGAGGGGCGGAGTGTGGAGGAGTTGGATGAGGTGGCGGGGTGGTTGGCGGAGGTTTGCAAGGAGATGAGGTGTCGGTTTTCGGATCGGTTGCATGTGAGGTTGTGGGGGGATCGGAGGGGGAGGTAGCGGAGAGCGGGGAGGAAGAGGGATGGAGGGAGTCTGAAGGTCTGAGAGTCCAGAATCCAGAGACCAGATGCCAGATGAAGAGGTTGGAGAGAGGGAGAGATGATTGATGATTGATGATTGATGATTGATGATTGATGATTGATGATTGATGATAGGCCGTTCCGGAAATGGTTGGCGCATTGACAAGGGCCGCAATGGATTTCCCGCACCAAGAGTGCCCGACAAGCCAGCCCGGGGGCATCGCCCCGGGAAGAGCATCCACCTTGGAGTTGTAGCCCTGAATGGGCGATACAAGGCCGGTCAGCCTGCGATCCATGTTACGCCCTTGCAGGGCTGGATGGATATGGGATGCGACAACCCAGGGCGATGCCCTGGGCTGGCTTGTTGCCGGACTTTCAGCCCTGAGGATGCGCGGACCCGGATGCCTTGCGATCGAACTCACTTTCCACAAATCTTGATGCGCGGCAGTATAGAGCCAATCGAGACTGAATATGGCCAAAAGCGAAGCAGGAACAGGCAAGAAACCTGAGGAGGTGGAACCAGAACAAGATTGAAGCGCCGTGATACCGAACGGTATGTCCAGTGTTGTGAGAGGAGGCGGGGGAAACCCCGCCGCCTACTCGATTAGGGATGTTGTGTGTGGGTTATTTGCCTAGGTCGGCGGCGGTGTAGGGGGTTGTTCTGTCGGCTATGGAGTCGCGGACTTTTTTGACTTGTTCGGGGGTGACGGGTGGGTGGTCGTTGGACCAGGAGAGGTTGACGAAGGTGAGGACGTCGGCGATTTCCTGGTCGCTGAGTGCGGGGACGACGGCGGGCATCGCTACCGATCCGAAGTCAGTGCCGTTTACTTTGATGGGGCCTTGGAGGCCTTTGAGGACGATTTTGATGGAGATGGTTGGATCTTTGGAGAGCCAGTCGGAGCCGTCGAGGGGTGGGAATGCCGGAGGGATGCCTTTACCGGTTGGTTGGTGGCAGGCGATGCAGGTGCGGTTGTAAATTGCCTCGCCGCGTTTGAGGACTTCTGCGTCGGCTTTGTTGGTCTTTTCTTCTGCGTTGGCGTTGAGGAGTAGGAGGGGAAGGATGAGTAGGTAGCTGTATTTTTTCATGATTTGTTAGATATTAAAGACGGCGGTAATTTGGCTTGGGCGTAGAGGCTTGCAAGGCGAAATCTTTAAGGGGTGTGTGAATTTATTTTTCGGCGATGAGGATTTCGTCGATGAGAATCTGGATACCTTTTTCGGCTTGTTTTGATTCTGGGTAGATGGAGCGGGCTTTGAGATACCATGAGAGGGCGGAGCCGGTTTGTTTGGGAGTGCGGCTTTCGTATTGGCGAGCTTTGTCCAGGGCGAGGGTGAAGTCTGCGACTTTGGGGGCGAGGAGTTCGAGTTCGCGGCCAAGTTTGGGATCGTCTTTGAAGCGTTCGCGGATTTCAGAGAGTTGCTCCCAAGCATTGTAGTTTTGTTCGAGGTCGGAGAATTTTTTGGCGCCTTCGATGGCGGCTTCGATTTCGCGGAGGTTTTCCATGATTTGTTTGAAGGCGTCGAGGCGGGTGGCGTCGCCATCGATGGCTTGTGCGAATTCGTAATGGCGTTTGGCGATTTCGCGGTAGTTGCCTTCGGAGAGGAGGCGGTCGAAGTCGTTGCGTGCGGTGACGATGACGGAGGTGTTGGAGATGAGGTTGCGGAATTCCTCGAGTTTGGGGTTGGTAGGCCAGAGTTCGGCGGCGGCTTGGATTTGTTCCGAGGCTTTATCTGAGTTGCGGGCGAGGAGGTGTGCTTTTGCTTCTTCTATTTTGAGGTCAGAGGCGAGGGTGTAGGCGGCGATGGCGGAGTCGATTTTGGAGGAGGGGAAGTCTCTGGCGGATTTTTTGATGGAAGCGAGGAGTTCCTTGCCGCGGGTGTAGTCGCGGGCCTGGAGGGTTCCGTAGAGTTCGTGGAGTTCGCGGACGTAGGTGGCGATGCGAAGTTTTTTCTCGAGGGAGAGGGTGGTGACGGGGGAGAGGTATTCGCCGATGGCGTAGGCTTCCATGAGGCGTTGGGAGGCGGAGTGGAGTTCATCGCGGGAGAGGAGGAGGTCGAAGGCTTCGACGTATTTGGTGACTTCGCGGATGGCTTCGTTGGAGAGGGAGTCGAGTGAAGATACGGTGGGGGAGATGCCGATGGATTCGGAGAAGAGTTTGGAGACGTCGGAGTTTTTATCGACGCGGAGTGCGGCGTCGCCGTCTTTCCAGATTTGGTTGTAGAAGCGGGAAGCCATGAGGACGTGTTCGTAGCGGCGCTGCATGAACCATTGGATCATGTTGACCTGGTATTGGGCTTTTGTGCGGAGGGTTTGGGCTTCGGTGCGGGCGATGTTGGCTTTTTTGAGGGCTTCGATTTCGGCGATGCGGCGGAGGCCTTCGGCGTATCTGAGGGATGCGACGCCTCTACCGGGGTCGGTGGCGGGGCGGTTGCCTTTTCCTTTGCCGTTTCCGCCTTGTCCGGGGCCACCGGTCTCGCCGAGTGTGGGGTCTTTTTCAGTGCGGCCTATCCAGTCGTTTTTCTGGATGAGCTGTTGTTTTTCTTCTTCGATGGTTTTGTTGAGCGCGTTGAGTTGGGTGACGTCTGTTTTAGAGAGGAGAGCCATGTAGATGGATTCCGCGAGGGAGCTGCAGAGGTTGGCATCGCCGGGGTAGGTTGAGGCGATGGGGAGGAGTTTGAAGGCTTCCTGAAGGTTGGGGCCGCCGGAGCGGAAGGGGGAGATGGTGGCGAGGATGTTGTCGATGTTGGCGCGGTATTCTCGGGCGAGGTCGTCGTTTTCGGGGGCTTGGTTGAGGTATTTCTCGAAGCGTGCTTTTAGGAGTCTGTTATCGCCGATGGGGATGGCGATGCCGCCGACCGTGATGGTTTCGGCAGAGGGGTCGAGGAGGGGGATTTCCTGGCCGAGGACGGAGGCAGGTGGTTGTTTGGCGGGGGTGGGGCTGTTGTCTGTGGGGATGGCGTTGGGATCGGGCTGAGGAGTTGCGGGAGGTGTGTAAACCTGGGCAAGTGTGTGGAAGGAGGTAACCAGGATGATGGATGGGATGAGTGTTTTCATGGTTTTGATATTTCTTTCATTACAGGCGTTTGATGGCGATGGCGAGAGGAATTCCGCCTTCCTGGACTTCGACTTTGAAGGCGTAGCGTTGTTCGCGTTCGATGTTGATGTCGCTCAGGGAGGATGGGACTACGACGGGGATGATTTCTTCGCCGTCATTCGATTTCACGCGGACGGTGACGATGGAGGCGGTGGTTCCGTTTTTGAAGAAGCGTTCATCGACGATGCCTTCGACGAGAAACTTAGTCATTCGGAGGCTGTTGCCGTTTTCCTGGAGGTCACGAGGAGGGAGGGGTTTTACGTCCGAGAACGATTCTGATTTTTTGGAGAGGATGAATTTACCCGCGATGGCGATGGCGACGACGGCGATGACGACGACGGCGATGAGGATGGGGCTGGTGCTGGAACTTGCGCGACGGGCCATGAGTTAATTGGATAGGTTCAAGATGGACTTGATGATGGATTTTGAAAGAATTTTCCGAGAGGGTGACATTATTCCCATTGAGGGCGGCGAGCACCGATCCAAGCGAGGCCGAGGGCGGCGAGGATGTGGACGGAGAGGGTGAAGAGGCAGGAGTTTTGAGGGGTGATGGAGGTGTCGATGACGGATTTGACGGCACCGAGGACCTGGCCTTGAAGGGCCTCGACGGAGCCAGACCAAGCCCAGTAGGCGGAGATGAAGGGGCGGGTGAAGGCTTCGATGTGCTCGGGGAGTGCGAGGACGGCGCCGGAGAGTGGGAGCTGGAAACCGACGAGGTAGATGGAGAGGAGGGACGCCTGTTCCGCAGTGCGCATGAGTGCGGAGATGGCAAGGCAGACGGAGGTCATGGCGGCGTTGACGAGGAGGAGGAAGATGGTGTGTTCGATAATTTCGCCACGGAAGGTTCCGAAGTGGTTTACGAAGAGGGCCATCCATAGGGATTGAGCGATGACGAGGCAGGAGAGGAAGGCGATTTTGGAGAGGAGGTAGGCGGAGGGGCGGAGTCCGCCGAATTTTTCTTTTTCGTAGATGGGGCGTTCACCGGCGATTTCCCGGGCGGAGTTGTTAGAGCCCATGAGGGCGAGGAGGACGACCTGGAACATGATGATGCCGGAGACGGCGGAGCCGATTTTGGCTTGGTCGGATCGAACGGTTTGTTGTTCTTCGATTTCCTGGAAGACGTTGTCCTGGCGGGTATCGGAGAAGCGGCGGATGTTGCCGTCGGCTTTACCGCTGAAGAGCGTTACGAGGATGGGGAAGCAGATGAGGATGGCGAGCTGGAGAAAGACTTGGCCGCGATCGCGGAAGAAGATGCGCCAGCGGCGGGAGAGGAGGGTGGAGAACTGGGAGAAGAAGCCGGGGAGGCGGTTTTCTTTGGGGTCGTCTTCCGGGGCTTGATCGGGGTTATCGAGGTTGAGAGGCTCGGTTTTTTTAACGATGAGTTGGCCGGAGGAGATGAGTTGCTCGCGTTTTTTATCGAGCATGGAGTAGTATGAGGGGCAGTGTTTCAGCCAAGAGGTTTGCCAGCGTTCCGAGTTTTGGGTGGCGAGGCGCGGGTAGATTTCTTCTGTGTCTTTTACGGAGAAGTAGTGGGTGAGGCGATCCGGGGGGCCGTGGAAGGCGACGCGGCCTTCGTGGAGGACGAGGATGGAATCGTAGAGTTCGAGGTGAGCGAGGGAGTGGGTAACGGAGAGGACGATGCGGCCGTCTTTGCGTGAGAGGTCGTGGAGGAGGCGGACGATTTCGCGTTCGGAGCGGGGGTCGAGGCCGGAGGTGACTTCGTCGCAGAGGAGGATTTTGGGGTCGGAGACGAGTTCCATGGCGAGACCGAGGCGACGTTTTTGTCCGCCAGAGAGGACTTTGACGTGGCGGTCAGCGATGGGGCCGAGGCCGGTTTCTTCGAGGACGCGGTCGATGCGGTGGTCGAGTTCCGCGGTGTTTTTGGATTTCACGCGGAGGCGGGTGGCGGCTTCGACGGATTCATCGACGGTGAGGGGGTCGTATGCGATGGAGAATTGGGGGACGTAGCCGAGTTCTGAGGGTGAGAAGTCGCCGTCTTCGGAGAGGTTGCGTCCGTCCCAGTGGAGGGATCCGGCGGATTCGGGGTTGAGGCCGGCGATGGTTTTGAGGAGGGTTGTTTTACCGCAACCGGAGGGGCCGACGATGGCCATGAAGTGTCCTTTGGGGACTTTGATGGAGACGTTATCGACGAGGTTGATTTCCTCGCCGTCTTTTTTAATGGTGAAGCAGACGTCTTTTAGTTCCAGCACAGTTGTTAGGGTTAATTGAATAGAAACGTGATGGATATGCTGGATCTATCGCTTTCTGGAAGAATTTTTTTCAGGAGAGTCGGAAAGTCTTAAGGTCTGAAAGTCGGAAGGTTTTAAAGTCTTAAAGTCTGGGAGTAGAAACCAGAGGCCAGAGACCAGAATCCAGATGAAGAGTTTGGAATCCTGATGAAGAGGTTGGAGGGTTGTTAGGTTTTTAGAGGGGGATGATTTTTATGGGGGAGGAGGTGGGTTTGGAGATTTGGGTGAGGAGGGTGTTGTTGGGTTGGGGGAGGGATGGGGATGGGGTGGAGGAGTCGAGGGCGTTGCGGAGGGCTCCTTCTACGAGTTGGCCGCAGTGGATTTTCATGGGGGGGAGGGTTCCGAGGTCGGCGGCGAGTTCCTGGGCGGAGAGGTTGCGTGCTTGTTCGGGTGTTTTGCCTTGGAGGAGGCGGGTTGCGACGGTGGCGACGGCGATGGCGGTTTGGCAGCCGAAGGCTTGGAAGGAGGCGCGGTCGATGACGCGCTGGCCGTCTTTTTCGGTGAATTTGAGCCAGAGGCGCATCATGTCGCCACATTCGGGGGAGCCGACGGTTCCTACGGCGTCGGCATCTTTCATTTCGCCTTGGTTTTGGGGGTTGGCGAGTTGGGTTTGGATATTTTGGTCGAGGTCGTCCATGGTGGGGATCAGGCGGATTTTCTGAGGAGTGCGATCATGACGCCTTGGATGGTGAGTTCTTCGAGGGGGAGGAGGTCGGGGAAGTGGGGGTTTTCGGCGCGGAGGTAGGTTTTGCCTTTTTCGGAGATGAAGCGTTTGAGGGTGGTTTCGCCATCGATGAGTGCGGCTACGATGTCGCCGTTTCTGGGTTGTTTTTTCTCGAGGATGACGGTGTCGCCGCTGCAGATGTGGGCGTTGATCATGGATTCGCCGCGGACTTTGAGTGCGAAGGTGTCGTTTTTGCCGGAGGAGCCGAGGGATGCGATGTCTATGGAGATTTGACCTTCGGGTTCCTGGGTTTGTGTTTCTGAGAAGCCTGCGGCGATGCGTCCGTAGATAGGGATGTCACGGATGATTTCGCGGTCGAGGTCTTCGGGGAAGATGACGGCGCGGGCTTTGCCTGGGAGGCGCTGGATGACGCCTTTTTTTTCGAGGGCGCGGAGGTGGCTCATGGCGGCGGTTTGGCTGGCGAATCCGAAGTAGTGTTGGATTTCGCGGGTGCTGGGCATGAGGCCGGTGGTGCGACTGGAGTTACGGAGGTACTCGAGGATTTCTTTTTGACGGGATGTTAGTGAGTTTGCCATGGTGTCCTGAACAGTGTTCTTGGGAACAAGATGGGGTGGAATTTGCGTGGGGTAAAGGAGAATTTTTTGGCGTTTAAGAGTCGGAAAGTATTAAAGTCGGAGAGTGGGATTTAGAATCCAGAGACCAGAATCCAGATGAAGATGATGAGGGATGGAGGGATGGAGGGATGGTGATTCGAATGTGTAGAATTCAGAGTGATCTAGCGGTGAGATATGGACTTTTTGGTAGCAGGTTCAGGAGGTGTAGATTCGTTCGACGCGGGGGGTGATGCCGGTGAAGATTTCCCAGGGGATGGTGTCGGCGCGTTGTGCGATTTCGGTGGCGGAGATGTTGGGGCCGAAGAGTTCTACTTCGTCGCCGGATTCGATGTCGCTTTCGAAGGGTAGTTTGACGATGATTTGATCCATGGTGACGCGGCCGATGAGGGGGTGGCGTTGGTTGCGGATGAAAACTTCCGTTCCTTTTGCGGAGAGGTGGCGAGGGAAGCCATCGCCGTAGCCGATGCCGATGGTGGCGATGCGGGTGGGAGCGGTGGTGATGAAGGAGCGTCCGTAGGAGATACCGTGTCCGGCGGGGACGGTTCGGACGAGGGTGACGCGGGATTTGAGGCTCATGACGTTGCGGAGTTTTGATTGGTGGGAGTGGATGGGGGAGATGCCGTAGATCATGAGTCCGGGGCGGGCGAGGTTGCAGCATGTATTGGGGTAGCCGAGGATGCCGCCGCTGTTGGAGAGGTGGATCCATTTGAATTTCGCGGGGCCGCCGAGGGATTGGACGGTGGATGTGAAGCGTTCGATTTGGGAGTTGGTGAAGGTTTCGTCTTCATCGGAGGAGGAGAGGTGGGAGGCGATGCCTTCGAGTTCGAGGTTGGAAAAGGAGGTAAGCTGGTGGAAGGAGGCGAGGAGGTCATCGGGGAGGAAGCCGCCGCGGCCCATGCCGGTATCGACGGCGATGTGGGTTTTGAGCCGGGTGTTGTGTTTTTTCGCGATGGTGTTGAAGGAGGAGGCTTCGGCGATGGTGGAGATGCAGGGGGTGATGTTGCGGGCGACGATTTCCTCTCGTTCGGCGTCCCATGTGGCACCGAGGAGGTAGATGGGTGTGGTGACTCCGGCGAGGCGGATGCGGCGAGCCTCGCCGATGTTGGCGACGCCGAGGAAAGCGACTCCGGATTCGGAGAGTGTCTGGGATATTTTTTCCAAGCCGTGTCCGTATGCGCCTGCCTTGACGACGGCCATGATTTCGCAGCCGGAGATGTCTTGAGCGATATTGAGGTTATGGCGGAGGTTGCTTGTGTTGATTTCGACCCAAGCGCGGGGTGGAGAAGTAGGGATGGAGGTATCGTTCACCGCTGTTGAGGGTAGATTGTGGGGAGGAGTCCGCAAGAGTGGTTTGTAGGAAATGGGGCAGGGCGATCAAGCTAGTAACAAGAAAAGATTTTTGACCACGGATCCTACTTCGCCGCCTACTTCGCAAAAAGCTACGAAGGCCAGGAAGGCTACGAAGGCTACGAAGGCTCAGAAGGCTCAGAAGGCTACGAAGGACAGGTTTCACGGATTATCACGGATGAAGACTATGGAGTGGAGTTTGTGGTTTTGATCGGAGGGGGAGGGGTTGGAGTGAGTGGGTTTGATTGATGATTTACGATTGATGATTTTTGATTTTTGATTTGGGAGAGGGAGCTTGGGTTGTGTTATTTTGAACCACGGAATGCACGGAATGCACGGACATTGGGGAAGATGATCGGGCGATTATGCTGGGGGATAAGAAGAGGATTTTTGACCACGGATCATACTTCGCCGCCTACTTCGCGTAACTACTTCGCTGAAGCTACGAAGGTCAAGAAAGCTACGAAGGTCGAGAAGGCTCTCCTTCGTTTGATCGCCCTTAGGAAATGGGTATCAGATACCGCTTGCTCGTGGGGGCGTTGCGGGTTTGCTTGGGCGATGCGTTTTGTGTTGGTGCTGTTTTTTTTGGGGTTGGTGGGAGTGCGTGGGGAGGTGGAGAAGACTTCGATCCGGAGCGTGACTTTGCCTTCGTTGTCGGCGGACGGGAGTATGATAGTTTTCAAATGGATGAACGATCTTTGGGTGGGGTCGAGTGATGGCGGGGAGATGAGGAGGTTGGTGAAGCATCCGGCGGATGATACGAAGGGTAATTTCACGAGGGATGGGAAGCGTGTGGTGTTTGCTTCGACGCGGACGGGGTCGCATCAGATTTATTCCGTGAATTTGGCGGGCGATGATCTGGTGCAACATACGGATCATACGGAGGGTTATTTTCTGGAGGGGATTTCTGCGGACGGGAAGTATGCTTATAGCACGGGGTATCGGGGTGCGAGCGGGACGCGTGCGTATCGTTTGTTGAAGACGGATTTGGTGGAGAAGTCGCGTGAGTTGGAGTTGTTCGATGCGACGGGGCATTCGGCATCGTATTCGGAGGATGGGATGAGGATTTTGTTTTGTCGTAATGGGGAGCAGGCATTCAGGAAGGGTTACCGGGGGTCGAGGGCGAGCGAGATCCATTTGTATGATGTGAGGAAGGGGGAGTTTGAAGTTCTGATTGATGAGGAGTGGGAGGCGAGGGAGCCGATGTGGATGCCGGATGGGAAGGGGTTTTATTTTCTCTCCAACAAGGAGGGTGTGTTCAATGTGTGGAGGCGATTTTTTGCGGATGGGAGGGATGAGCAGGTGACGTTTTTCAAGGATGACGCGGTGGTTTATCCTTCGTTATCGGCGGATGGGAAGTGGATGGTGTTTGTGGTGGGGACGGGGTTGTATCGTTTTTCCATGGAGGGAGGGAAGGAGCCGGAGGAGTTGGATTTGCATACGGTTGAGAAGGTGGAGAGTCATGAGATTCGTAAGGAGAGCGTGAAGGGGACGAGCGCGGTTGCTGTTGCCGAGGGTGGGAAGCGTATTGTTTTTTCGGCTGCGGGGGATTTGTGGACGATGCGGGAGGGGGATGATGAGGTGGGGCGTTTGACGGAGAGTGATGACACGGACGAGCGGGAGTTGGTGATGTCGGGTGATGGGTCGAAGATTTATTATTTGAGTGATGATGGGGTGGTGTGCCGGGTGGTGGAGCGGGGTTTTGAGGATGGGGAGTTCGGGGAGGAGGAGGTGATTCCGGCGGGTAAGAGATCGAAGCGGAAGCTGCGGATGAGCCCTGATGGGAGGTGGTTGTCGTGGTTGGAGGCGACGGGGGATTTGGTGACTTATCGTTTGGGCGGGAAAGCGGCGCGTGTGGTGATGCCTTGTTGGGATAGTCCGACGTATGATTGGTCACCGGACGGGCGGTGGCTTGTGATTGCGGCGAAGGACATTCACTCGAATCGGGATATCTGGTTGGTTGCTGCGGATGGAAGGAGTGGGCCGGTGAATTTGACGATGCATCCCAGTTTCGAGGGATCGCCGAAGTGGTCGCCTGATGGAAGGAAGATTGTGTTTACGGCGAGGAGGGGGGGTGATGGGTTGGCGAGTTTGTGGATGTTTGATGTGGATGATTTGTTGAGTGAGGATGGATTGAGTGAAGAGGCTGTAAGAAAGATCGCGGGATCGGTGCGGGCCATTGAGACCGATGTGAGCGAGCCGATGCGTGTGATGTGGAGCATGGACTCGAAGGAGCTGTTGTTTCAGAGCCGGGATGCGGAGGACATGTCGGTTTATGCTTTGAGATTGTATGATGGGAAGGTGCGGGAGTTTGGGGAGTTCCGGGGATCGCCTGTGGGTATGGTTTCCGAGGAGCTGAGCATGTGGCGGGTGGATCGGGTGCCGAGTTTGTTTGATGGTGAGGAGTTGAGGAGTTTTGAATTTTCATTTTCCGTGAGACAGAAACGTGGCGAGCGGCAGAGGTTGGCGTTTCGGAAGATTTGGAGGACGCTGGGGGAGAGATTTTATGATGAAAACATGGCGGGGGTTGATTGGGAAGGGATGCGGAAGCGTTTGGAGGACGAGGCGGCGGGTGCGCGCGATTCGTGGCAGTATGACCGGGTGGTGGCGAGATTGCTGGGGGAGTTGAATGCTTCGCATCTGACTTTCAATACAAGGATTTGGGGTTCTCTGGCAAAGGAGGTGGAGGTGAAGAATCCGACGGCGCACAGTGGCTTGGTGTTTTCCAACAGTTGGGAGGGGGACTTGGTGGTTGAGCGGGTGGTTGCGGGTTCGCCGATTTCGATGGTGGAATCGCCGCCGGTTGCGGGGGAGATTGTTAGAAGGATCGGTGGCAAGGATGTGAATGCTAGGACATCGCTTGAGGAGATGTTCAATGGGGCGGCGGGGAGGGTTTTGCCGATGGTTGTGGAGGATGCGGAGGGAAAGACGAGGACGCTGGAGTTGACGCCGGTGAGTTACAAAAGGATTCGTTTATTGGAACGGAAGGCGAGGGAGGCGGAGGCGAGGAGGTTGGCAGGAGAGAGTGGTTTTGTGTATCTGCCGTTTCGAAGGATGAAGGCGGCGGATTTGGAGAATTTATCGGTGGAGGTGTATCGGGCATCGCTGGGTGCGAAGGGGATCATTCTTGATCTGCGTGATAATGCGGGGGGGAGGGTTGCGGATGAGTTGTTGGCTTTGTTTTGTCAGCCGGTACATACGTTTACGTTGCCGCGGGGAGGGCCGCGTGGATATCCGCAGGATCGGCGTGTGACCCAGTCGTGGGATGGGCCGTTGGTTGTTTTGTGCAATCAGAACAC
>JBGSRM010000279.1:0-3185 GCA_041737575.1 Akkermansiaceae bacterium | reverse complement strand
CCCGCCAATCTCCCCCCAGATGTCACACGAACATATCGATGTAAAATACGTCGCAAAACTCGCCCGCCTCGACCTTTCCGATGAAGAAGTCAAAACCTTCCAAATCCAGCTCGATGCGATCCTCCAACACGTCGAATCCCTTGCCTCCATCGACCTCCCTGATGACCTGAATCTCGACGATCACGAAACACTCTGCCCCATGCGTGAAGACTTGCCCCACGCGAGCCTCCCCCAAGAACTCGCCCTCCTCAACGCTCCCGACCAAGCACAATCCCAAATCCGCGTCCTCAAAGTCGTCGCCGATGCTTAATTCTTTCATCTTCACACTGCCCAAAAAATGACTCTCACCCAACTCCGAAACCAATACCTCAGCGGAGAAACCTCCCCCACTCAAGTCATCCAAGACCTGGCCAACCAAATCCAAAATCGCGACGGAAACACCCAAGCTTATATCTCATATAACCTCGAACAAGCGTTTGAATCAGCCGCCAACGCAGACCTCTCAAAGCCCCTCGGCGGTATCCCCATCGCCATCAAAGACAACATAAACACCCTTGGACAACCCTGTTCCTGTGGATCTAAACTTTTAGGAAATACTTACGTATCTCCTTACAATGCAACGGTAATCAAAAAATTATTGGAAGCAGGTGCCATCCCCTTCGGGCGCACCAACATGGACGAATTCGCCATGGGCTCCGCCACCGAAAATTCTGCCATCCAACTCACCCGCAACCCCCGCGATCCACAACGTATCGCTGGCGGTTCCTCTGGCGGCTCAGCCGCAGCCGTCGCCGACGGAACAGCCATCGCCGCCCTGGGATCCGACACCGGTGGCTCCATTCGCCAACCCGCATCTCACTGCGGAATCGTCGGACTCAAACCCTCCTACGGCCGCGTCTCCCGCTTCGGTCTCGTAGCCTTCGCATCCTCTCTCGACCAGATCGGCCCGCTCACCCAGTCCGTGGACGATGCCGCACTCATCCTCCAAAACATCGCCGGGCACGACCCACACGATTCCACCTCCGCCAACATCCCGGTTCCCGACTACCTCTCCACCATCAACGACAGCATCGAAGGCCTGAAAATCGGCATACCCAACGAATACTTCTCAGACGGCATTCACCCCGGCGTCCGATCAAACGTCGAGTCCGCCATCCGCAAACTCGAATCCAAAGGAGCCATCCTCATACCCATCTCCCTCCCCCACACCTCCCACGTCGTCGCCACCTACTACGTCATAGCACCCGCCGAAGCCTCATCCAACCTCTCTCGCTTCGATGGCATCCGCTACGGAGTCCGCACCAAACAAGCCTCCGACATCATCGATCTCTACCACCGATCCCGCGAAGAAGGCTTCGGTCCGGAAGTGAAACGACGCATCATTCTCGGCACTTATGTCCTTTCCTCTGGCTACTACGATGCCTATTACACTCGTGCCCAAAAAATCCGGAAACTGATCACTCATGATTTCAAACAAGCATTTGAAAAAGTGGACGTCATCCTCTCCCCGGTAACGCCTGAACCAGCCCGCCGCATCGGCACCTGCGCCGACAACCCGCTCCAAGACTACCTCGCCGATATCTTCACCATCGGTGCCAACCTCGCCGGTATCCCTGCCATCTCCATCCCCTGCGGCACCACCACCTTCGATGGCTCACCCGCCCTCCCAACAGGCCTACAAATTCTCGCCCCCTACATGGACGAATCCACCCTCCTCCGCGTCGCAAAAGCCGCAGAATCTCCATAAAAATCCCTCCGTGTTCCTAGCCTACTGCACCAACATACATCCTGCCGAAACATGGCTGGAAACCCTCGCCGCGCTCGAAAAACACGTCCTCTCCGTCCGTGACCTTCTCCTCGCATCCGGCGCCCAAGCACCCGATACCCCTTACCCCATCGGACTCCGCCTCTCCGCCATCGCCGCCTCTGAGCTACTCGAAAACGACAACCTCCAGTATTTCAAACACTGGCTCGCCTCCAATAACTGCGCAGTCTTCACCATCAACGGCTTCCCCTACGGCTCCTTCCACGGCACCCGTGTCAAAGAAAAAGTCTTCCTCCCCGACTGGACATCCCCGGAGCGCGTCGCCTACACCAAAAACCTCTTTCAAATCATCGCCCAAATCGCCCCCAAATCATCCGGAGGCTCCATCTCCACCCTCCCCGGCTCCCACAAATCCTTCTTCGCAGACGAATCCATCATCCGCAAAAACCTCATTGAGCTCGCCAGCCATATCGAAAACCTTTCCCAACTCCACCAAATCGACCTCCACCTCGGCCTCGAACCCGAACCCCTCGGCCACTTCGAGAACACCAAGGAAACCCTCGCCTTCTTCGACCGCCTCCATTCCGAAAAATCCAAACCCGCCTGCCTCTCCCAGCGCATCGGCCTCAATTTCGATTGCTGCCACTTCGCCATCGAATTCGATGACGCCACCTCCGCCCTCGATTCCCTCCTCCAAAATAACATCCGCCTCTCCAAAATTCACCTCTCCAACGCCCTCGCCCTCGATCCCTCCAACCCAGCCGCCATCGATTCCATCCGCAACTTCGACGAGCCAACCTACTTCCACCAAGTCGTCGCCAAAGATAAAGACGGCTTGCTCACCCGCTACATCGATCTACCGTTTTTCATCAAAGACATTGAGGAAAACCAAATCAACCCCTCCGATTTCACCGAAGCCCGAGTCCACTTCCACATACCCCTCGATACAAAACCCTCCCCTCCCCTCAAATCAACCAGCTTTCACGTCGAAGAAACCCTCGCCTGGTGCAAAAAACACCCAACAGCCTGCCAGCACTTCGAAATCGAAACCTACACATGGGCCGTCCTCCCCCAAAACCTCCAACGACCCGTAGAATACCAAATCGCTGCCGAATACGATTGGGTGCTTGATAAACTCCGATCCTAAGCCCATGAACCTCTCCATAAATCCAACAGAAAACAAAAATCTATGACCGATATTAAAATCACACTTCACACCTCCGCCGGCGACATCGAGGCTACCTTCTACGCCTCCAAAGCCCCTCTCACCTGCGCCAACTTCCTCAACCTCGCCCAACGCGGCTACTACAACAACATCGCCTTCCACCGCGTCATCGAGGGCTTCATGCTCCAAGGCGGCGATCCCACCGAATCCGGCCGCGGCGGCCCTGGCTACAAATTTTCCGACGAATTCCACCCC
>JBGSRM010000266.1:0-3541 GCA_041737575.1 Akkermansiaceae bacterium | reverse complement strand
GAGTAGGCGCCTTCGCGGAGTTTTTCGATTTCGCCGATGCGGATTTCAAATTTTCCGAGGGATTCGGCGACGGGTTTGACGAGGGATTCGATGGCGGTTTTGCGTTTTTCGATTTCGCCTTTGGCTTCTTCGGTCTGGATGGCAAGGGTGGATTTGGCGAGGTGGAGGAATTGCTCGGAGGCGCCTTTGAGTGCGTCTGCGGAGAGGGCTTTGAAGGTGTCGGATAGTTTTTTCTCGGCGTTTTCGAGCAGGGCTTGTTTTTCCTTGGCGGAGTTGATTTCGGATTCGAGGCGGGTCTTGGCTTCGGAGAGTTGGTTGCGGTAGGTTTGTGCCGCGGTTTCGTTTTTTTCGGATTCCGAGAGGGCTTGGGCGAGGCGGGCGTCGAGGTCGAGGGCGCGGCGTTCTTCGGCTTTCAGGCGCTCGGCGAGGGCGGTGTTGGCGCGGGATTGGATGAGGTAGGTGATGAGCCAGCCGAGGAAGAGGGCGGCGGCGGCGGTGATGATGAGAGGCAGGTTGTTTTGTATTTCAGGAGGCATGGTGGGGATATTTCTACTTGCGGGGATGGATTTGGTGGAGATGTTGTATGTTGTTGTCGCGAGGATGAATGGAAGATTCCTGCGCGGCAATGGAAACTAACTAGATAACTTTTTAAGATTATGGCACACACATTACCAGACCTTGGCTATTCATTTGATGCGCTAGAGCCGCATATCGACGCGTTGACGATGGAGATTCATCACGACAGGCATCATCAGGCGTATATCACGAATTTGAACGCGGCAATCGCGGGCAAAGCGGATCTCGAATCGAAATCCGCGCACGAGTTGATCACCGATCTTGCGGCGGTTCCGGAGGATATTCGCGGAGCCGTTCGTAACAACGGCGGTGGTCACGTGAATCATTCGTTTTTCTGGAAAGTGATTGCTCCGGGCGGTGCGAAGGCTCCAACGGGTGAGCTTGCGGCCGCGATCGACAAGGCATTCGGCTCGTTCGATGCGTTTAAAGAGGCTTTCGCGAAAGCGGGCGCGACACGTTTCGGTTCTGGTTGGGCGTGGCTGTGCAAGAAGTCCGATGGGACGGTGGGCGTTTGCTCGACGGCGAATCAGGACAATCCGGTGATGGGGCCTGAGTTTGGTGGCTGTGGAAGCACGCCGATCCTTGGTTTGGATGTTTGGGAACATGCGTATTATCTGAACTATCAGAACAAGCGTCCGGCCTATATTGAGGCGTTCTGGAATGTCGTGAACTGGGATGAGGTTGCGAAGAATTTCGCGGCTTAATCTGAAAATTTATCGAAAAGCCGTCGGAGATATCCGGCGGCTTTTTAGTGTATGATTTACGAAGCGAGAGCATTGGCGATCTTTTCCCACTGCGCGGCATCGGTTTTCAGATCATGCGAGAGGGCGAATTCATGAAGGGATTTAGCCCGGGTTGAAGCATCTAGCCCGCAGGCCCACCAGAGTTTGGCATCGCATTCCACGCAAAACACGAGAGGTGTTTGATCGCTCTCGGCTTGGTGGTTGGAGCCGTTCATGCAGCATTCGTAAGCGGTGCAGTGTTTGATGCCAAAGATGTGACCGGTTTCGTGGACGGCGACTTGCAGAACCCGCCTCAAAAATATCTGCGCTTCCTTTTCGGGATCGCCCATGCGCGCGGTTGACCAGACACCCACGCGCTCTGCGAGTGATGCTTGGCCGAAGACGAAGTTCCACCCGTCTCCCGGCCAGAGGTCTTCATTTGTAATGGCCAACACGGCTACCGCATCGGCGGGACGATTCGGTTTGAGAATCTGATTGAGGATATGGGTGCTCAGGAGTTGTCGCTTTTGCGTAAAAGAATTGATGCGTTGGGCGTTGGCGGGGAATATATCCACGCTCATTTCCGGTAGCATATTCACCTCCAACCCAAATACGATTTGCATGAAACTCTGCAGCTCACTGATGACATTGGTTTGAGATTTTGTGAATTCGCCGATCGCTTGAATGTAGATTTTTGTGCGTTCCGCGGTCGGGCGGTTCGGATCGATTTTGATGTATTGTTCAAAGGTTTGTCCGGGCTCTTTGTGAGAGGCCAACCAATCACTTGGGCCAGGAGCTTTCTTTTCCGTGAAAAGCGGGCGGATTTTCTGCATATTCAGGCGGTATTGCGCGATCGCATGGTTTTCTTTTTGTTTCGCGTGGAGCCGCCATCCTAGGAGAGACGCCCCCCCGCACAGCAGGCCTAGTTGTATAAAATGACGGCGATTGTTTGGGGTTTTGTCCATTATACTAAAACGTGGTCTGATGATTTATTCTTTGATGGATCCATTTTGATTATCGTATCCGCAAGATCGGTGGGCTCTGTGATTCTTTTATCGGAAGACATGCTGGACGGTCTCGACATCGATGGGCTGCGGGTAGTTAACCCGTTTTCGGAGGGTTTCGATATGGATTTACTCAGCCGATAAGGGCGTTTTTTCCTTCGTCCGATGAAGCTAACTTCCTTATCATCGGTGTATGGCAAGTTTGGGTACTCCTTTTACTGATGGCGCGACGCGTGTGATGCTTTGTGGTTCCGGGGAATTGGGGAAGGAGGTTGTGATTGAGTTGCAGCGTTATGGGGTGGAGGTGATAGCGGTGGATAGTTATGCGAACGCGCCGGCGATGCAGGTGGCGGATCGGTCGCATGTGGTTTCGATGCTGGATGGTGCCGCGTTGCGGGCTGTGATTGAGGCGGAGCGTCCGCATTTGATTGTGCCGGAGGTGGAGGCGATTGCTACGGACACGCTTGCGGCGATTGAGGCGGAGGGGATTTCGATTGTGATTCCGACGGCACGCGCGACGCAACTTACGATGAACCGCGAGGGTATCCGGCGCCTGGCTGCCGAGGAGCTTGGTTTGAAAACCTCGCCTTATCGTTTTGCGGGAAGCGAGGAGGAATACCGTGCTGCGGTCGCTGAGATCGGGCTGCCGTGTGTGGTGAAGCCGATCATGAGTTCGTCTGGGAAAGGTCAGAGCACGGTGAAGTGTGCGGAGGATGTTCAAGCGGCATGGGATTATGCGCAGAAGGGGGGACGGGCCGGAAAGGGGAAGGTGATTGTTGAGGGTTTTGTTGAGTTTGATTATGAGATCACGCAGCTCACGGTGCGTCATGTGGGGGGGACTTCTTTTTGTGAACCGATTGGGCATATTCAGGTGGATGGCGATTACCGCGAGAGCTGGCAGCCTCAAGCGATGAGTGAGCTGGCTCGGGAGAGGGCGATGGGTTGTGCGCGTGCGATTACGGATGCGCTGGGGGGATGTGGGATTTTCGGAGTGGAGCTGTTTGTGAAGGGGGATGAGATTATTTTTTCGGAGGTATCGCCCCGTCCCCATGACACGGGGATGGTGACGATGATTTCGCAGGATCTTTCGCAGTTTGCTCTGCATGCGCGGGCGATTCTTGGGTTGCCGATTCCTGATATCCGTTTACTGGGGCCTTCGGCCTCGGCGGTGTTGCTGGTGGAGGGTGAGTCGCAGGCGATTACTTATGGGAATTTGGAGAATGCGCTTGCGGAACCGGA
>JBGSRM010000228.1:0-3370 GCA_041737575.1 Akkermansiaceae bacterium | reverse complement strand
AACAGAAACAGTCCGACATGAAGCCTGAGTGAGCGGTAGCGAGCCAGGCTGAATGATGTGAGAGCCACGGACTAAACTTCTTTCCGATCTTGATTTTATCCCATAGCAGCAGTGCTTCCAGTTTCTGCATGACGCGTAGCTGTTTTTCCACCTCAGCATCGGATATTTGGTGAATTCAATTACTCAGAAGCACAGGTGGCAAGTTAAGGAGGCTGCCTTCGGCTGCGGTTGTTGGATGAGGGCAGCCACAGGCAGCCCCTCCTTGCTGTTAGGTAGAAGAGGGAGAGGGGCTACCTCCCGCGTTGACAGTGCGGGAAAAATGCCTGACTCTCCCGGAAGTATGATTTTCACAGAAATCATCGAAGAAATACCGTCACTTACCCGCACGCAACGGCGGGAGGTTGCGTTGCGTTTGTTTGAAATGGAATCCACGGAGGCGGAAGCAGGAGATCTTGCGACTTGTGAGCACTCCGCCGCCCTAGGTTTCGCACTGCTGGAAGCCATGGAAGCGGAAGACACCGCGCCATGACTGCGGGTGAAATATGGCAAGTGGATCTTGAGCTTCCTTCCTGTGCCACGCCAAATCAAAGTGATACAGCTCTGTGTTTTTTTAATATTGGATGAAATCAATTTATTGACAAAGTCTAAAAGATTGGTGATGTCTGGTGCGTGGCTGGACCAACTGAACAACTTCGAGAGCATGGGCTGCCGGTGACGGCGCAGCGGCTGGCGGTTTTGCGGGCGGTGGGGTGCTGTCAGCATGTGACGGCGGATGAGATTGCGGAGCGAGTGCGGGAAGAGATTGGATCGATTTCGCGGCAGTCGGTTTATAATACGGTGGCTTTGATGGCAGAGGTGGGATTGTTCCGGCGCATTCAGCCGAGGGGTTCGGCGGCGCGGTATGAGAATCGGATCGGGGATAATCATCATCATCTGGTGTGCCGGTCATGTGGGAAGATGGTGGATGTGGATTGTGCGGTGGGCTCTGCGCCGTGCCTTCAGGCCGCGAACGATCACGGCTATGTGATTGACGAGGCGGAGGTGATTTACTGGGGGGTGTGCCCGGTTTGCAAGGATGAGACCCAGACGGATGCGGAACCTCACAATCATTAATTTTTTCAACATTTAACGAACGAACAACCCCGATACCCATTATGTCAGAACCGAAATGTCCCTTCGCAAGCACAGCCGCCACGGCGGGTGGTGGAACTACGAATGAGATGTGGTGGCCGAACCGTTTGAAGGTTGAGCTGCTCACTCAGCACTCCGAAAAGTCCAACCCGATGGGTGATGATTTTGATTACGCGAAGGAATTTCAGAGTCTCGATTATG
Organism: Akkermansiaceae bacterium; assembly: GCA_041737575.1. GTDB lineage: Bacteria > Verrucomicrobiota > Verrucomicrobiia > Verrucomicrobiales > Akkermansiaceae > Luteolibacter. The sequence goes on along the minus strand of JBGSRM010000228.1, from coordinate 2,038 downwards.
ATGCGTTGAAGAAGGATCTCGCGGCACTGATGACGGATTCGCAGGATTGGTGGCCAGCGGATTTCGGGCATTACGGTGGTCTTTTTGTGCGTATGGCGTGGCACAGCGCGGGGACTTACCGCACGGGAGATGGTCGCGGGGGTGGTGGGCGTGGTCAGCAGCGTTTTGCTCCGCTTAACTCATGGCCGGACAATGGCAATCTCGACAAGGCGCGGCGTTTGTTGTGGCCGATCAAACAGAAATACGGGCGTAAAATTTCGTGGGCGGACCTGATGATCCTTGCGGGTAATGTGGCGCTTGAAACGATGGGCTTTAAAACCTTTGGTTTCGGTGGAGGACGTGAGGATGTGTGGGAGCCGGATCAGGATGTATATTGGGGTCGCGAAACCGAATGGCTTGGCGGCGACAAGCGGTATGCCCATGGTTCGGAAGGTGTTGTGAAAAGCGGTGGGGTTGTTGCCTCGGATGACCATGCGGATGGCGATATGCATTCGCGTGATTTGGAGAATCCGCTGGCTGCGGTGCAGATGGGTCTTATATACGTGAACCCTGAAGGGCCGGATGGAAATCCTGATCCTGTGGCAGCGGCCATCGATATTCGTGAAACGTTTGCTCGTATGGCGATGAACGACGAGGAGACTGTCGCGCTGATTGCAGGTGGTCATACTTTCGGAAAAACACACGGAGCGGGACCTGCTTCGCATGTAGGCTCGGAGCCAGAAGGGGCGTCGATTGAGGAGCAAGGCTTTGGGTGGACGAGCAGTTACGGCAGCGGAAAAGCTGGAGATGCGATTACCAGCGGGCTGGAAGTGACGTGGACACAGACTCCCACGCAGTGGAGCAACTATTACTTTGAAAACCTTTTCAACTATGAGTGGGAGCTGACGAAAAGCCCTGCAGGAGCCCATCAATGGGTGGCGAAGGATGCGGAGGAGGTGATCCCCGATGCTCACGACCCTTCCAAGAAGCACCGTCCGACGATGCTGACGACCGATCTTTCGATGCGATTCGATCCGGCTTATGAAAAAATTTCGCGTCGTTTTCTAGAGAATCCTGATGTGTTCGCGGATGCGTTCGCGCGTGCTTGGTTCAAGCTGACGCATCGTGACATGGGGCCGAAGTCACGTTATATCGGGCCGGAGGTGCCTGCTGAGAATCTGATTTGGCAGGATCCGATACCGGCGGTGGATCATCCGCTGATTGATCTGGCGGATATTGCCGTGCTGAAGAGCAAGATTTTGAGTTCTGGGCTGAGTGTATCCCAACTGGTATCGACGGCATGGGCGTCTGCGTCCACTTTCCGAGGATCCGACAAACGCGGTGGTGCGAATGGTGCGCGGGTCCGTCTTGCTCCGCAGAAGAATTGGGCGGTGAATAAGCCTGAGCAACTTTCTTATGTTTTAGAAGTGCTGGAGGCGATTCAGGCCGAGTTCAATTCGGCGCAGAGCGGTGGAAAAAAGGTGTCCATGGCAGACCTGATCATGCTGGGTGGTTGTGCGGCGGTTGAGAAGGCGGCAAAAGATGGCGGGCATGACATCAGCGTGAGTTTTACGCCAGGACGTATGGATGCTTCGCAAGAAGAAACCGATGTGGAGTCTTTTGATGCGATGGAACCATTTGCGGATGGCTTCCGAAACTACATGAAGGGCAAGTCAAGCGTGCCGGCCGAGGCCTTGTTGATCGATAAAGCGCAATTGCTGACACTGACACCTACGGAACTTACCGTACTTGTGGGTGGCATGAGAGTGCTTGATACGAATGCGGATGGGTCGAAATACGGTGTTCTTACGCATCGCCCTGAAACATTGACCAACGATTTCTTTGTGAACCTTCTCGACATGGCAACCGAATGGAAGCATGCTTCGCCATGTGGCAACGCCTTCGCGGGTATTGACCGCAAAACCGGCCAACCCAAGTGGGGCGCGACACGCGCTGATCTTGTGTTTGGGTCGAACTCGATTCTTCGTGCGCAAGCCGAAGTTTACGCATGTGCGGACAGTGGCAAGAAGTTTGTGGAGGACTTCGCCGCTGCCTGGAC
>JBGSRM010000230.1:0-6825 GCA_041737575.1 Akkermansiaceae bacterium | reverse complement strand
TGGATGCTGTGTTGTACGAATTATCGGGGGATTTCGGAGGGTGATTTCATGCGGATGATAGGTATGAAGGAGATGAAGGCTGTGGGTATGCCGGAGGATTTCTGTGAGGAGGGGTATTTGAAAAGTGTTTGGGTGGGTTGAAAATGGCGGGATTCTTTGGAAGGAGAAAAATAGTATGTGGTTACGAAAATCCTTCTTGGCAAAGTGCCTGATATGGCTAGGTACAGCAGTGAGATTTAAATCAGTTAAATATGAAATGCAAAACACTGTTAATTGCCGGACTAAGTTTAATTATGCTGAGTGTTGGCCTGCATGGTCAGGATGATAAGGTCGAGGATGGCGCTGAAAAGAATGAGGTTCAGCCAGCCGAGGAAGAGGTAGCGGAGGAGGAGAAAGTCGTACTCACAGCGGATGAACAAAAGGCCGTGGATGGGTATAAAGCGCAGATGTTAGAGATAAAGACGTGGCTACTTGATTATATCGATTCGGCTCATACGAATGAGGCACGCGCATATCGGACTCCGGTTGTTGTTTTGGAGAAGCTAGCAGGAGTGAAAACCGAAGGGCTTCCCGCAATCATTACGGAGCCCTTGGCGGCATACCGTAAGAGTGTGGAAGCGCAAGCCTTGTTGTTGAAGGATATGCCGAAGGATGATGCCGAAGCGATGGAGTGGATGGCCAAGAAGCTGGGCGATGAGAAATGGGCTGCGGAGGTGGACAATTTACAAGCTGAACAAAGCGAACTGCTGAGTCAGCTCGCCTATGCCGCCGAGCGTTGTGGGGCTGGCAAGGAATCAGATATTTATAATATTACCGAGCTTTCCCAGTTCATGGACCGCTGGGTGGTGATTCTTGGAGCTTTCAAGGATTTTGAGGCGGCAAAAGCGGATGCGATGAGAGTTGCGGAAGCGACGAAGACCACCTTTTCGCTGCGCGGTATGATCCATGATGAGAAAGGTCTGCGTATGCCGGATGACTTTGAGGACGAAATCTATGCCGGCCAATATGTGCAGCGCGGCTGGAATGAGTGGTTTGAGGGGGAAAAAGAATTCAGTAACCATATCTCCGTGGAGGACTCCTCTGGGTATGAAGGGTTCGAGCCCGGCTTTTTCATATCAGTTGCATTCATTGCTGAGAGTGCCGAAGAGGCCGAAAAGAAAGTAGAGGAATTCAAAAAGCACGCGCCAGGCACGTATGCGAAGCAGACAGTGATTTTCATGGGATGTGACCGCTAGTCATCCAAACTTGTTGTTTTGCTATTCTTGTTGGTAAATATTATTCATTTCTGATTTTGAAAATAACGTAAATATGGTCGTCGGCATTGACTTGGGAACCACCTTTTCTCTGATCAGTTACCTTAATCCCAAAGGGATTCCCGCGCTTTGCCCTGACCGTGCGAATTCGGCACGATTTTAGACGCCCTCGGTGGTGCATATTGGTCAGAATGGAGTGGTGGTGGGTGATCTTTGTGAGGCTCTGATTACTGACGATCCATCGGTTTCGATATGCCGTTTTGCCAAGTTGGGCATGGGCAAGCCGGATCCGATTTATGTGGGCCACAAGGAGGTTTCCTACCGACCGGAGGCGATCTCGGCTTTGGTTTTGAAAAAGCTGATGAAGGATGCGGAGGCGCATCTGGATCAGAGCATTACGGGTGCGGTGATTACGATTCCGGCGCATTTCAATGAGGCGCAGCGTCAGGCCACGGTGGATGCGGGGCGACTTGCGGATTTGCCGGTGCTGGGGCTCGTGGAGGAGCCGGTGGCGGCGGCGGCATTTTTTGGTATCGAATCCAGTAATCTGGAGGAAACGGTTTTTGTTTTTGATCTTGGGGGCGGGACCTTGGATGCGACGATACTCCAGTCCTCTCCGACCGGTTTGTATGTATTGGCTACCGAGGGTTCGGATAACCTGGGTGGTAAGAATTTCGACGAAGTCATCATGAGCATGGTTCGCGAGCAGTATGAGACCTTGTATCGTGCGGATATCCGGAAAGACAACGAGGCGATGCAGAAGCTGCGATCCTTTGCGACGGCGGCCAAGATTGAGGTGAACAGCGGTGAGACCGGGAGTGTGAACAAAACGCTGATTCTGGGAGGCAAGCCGATGAAGGTCACATTCAATCGCCGGCACTTTGATCAAGGAAGCGAGGGTTTGTTGGAGGCCTGTGAGGAGGTCTGCGAGCGGGTTTTGAATGCGGTTTCCCTGAGCTGGCAGGACATAGATCATGTGATTCTCACCGGCGGCAGCAGCCTTTTGCCATGTGTGGAGCAGAAGGTGCGCGAGATCAGCAAGCTGCCCGCCGCGCGCATCCAGCGCAAGCAGCCTCATGCCGCGGTTGCTTATGGTGCGGCTTTGTTGGCCGAGCAGATTTATGGCAAGGGCGAGACGATCGCGCCTCCCTTGAAGCAGTCGGTTACGACCAATGAACTCGGGCTGCGAGTGATGGATCCGGTGAAAAAGAAGCCGGTTTTCCGGACATTGATCGAGAAGCATGTTCCGGTGCCGGTGGCCGTGAAGCAGACGCTTTATACGCACCGGGCGGATCAAAACAGCATTACGCTGGAGCTGATGCAACGTAAGAACGACTTCGAGCCGCCGGAGGTGCTCGGGCAGTTTACTTTCGGCCCGCTGGCGCACCCGGAGATCAATTATCCGATTGAAGTGGAAATCGGTTTCAGTGCCATGGGGCGCACCACGGTGATCGCCAAAGACAGCCGGACCGGTGCCCGTATCGAACGTGAAATTTCCGGCAAGGAGACGGAGGACTGGGCTGAAGTGTATCAGCATCTTGCCGCCCTTCCGATAAAGTCCTGATTTTTGAAACCATCATGCATTTCTTTTCCCAGAATTTTTCCCTATGAACGATCCCGAAGCCATTACCCTTGAAGAAGCAGCCGAAATCCTCGGTATCAGCCGCGAAGCGAGTGCTCCGCAGGTGGAGCGAGCTTATGCTGAGAAGCAGGAGTTGCTGGAAAAGAAAATCGCGCAGGCCGCGACCGCCGCGTTGAAGAACAAGTATCGTGCTGCGATGGATCGGCTCAAGGTGGCGCGTGAAGTGATGGAGAAGCAGGATGATGGTTGCGATCTGCCTGCGTTGGAGATTTCCGAGGTTGCCAGCCACGCACCCGTCAGCGCACCTGTTGTTGCGGCAGCAGAGCCGTTAGCACCCGCGCCAGCACCGGCACCCGTTGTTCCTTCGGAACCGAAAAAGCCGCTGCCATGGAAGATCATCGGAATCGGATTGGCTGCGGTGCTTGCGATTGGAGCGGCTTTCTTTCTGTTGCGAGATCCCGCTACTGCGATTTACGCGGGGGAATACAGGCAGCGAGAAATCTTCGATAATTCGGTATATGATTACTCCATTTCGGTGGCAAAAAACGGCGATATAACTGGTACGAATCAATTGGCGGATAAATCAGCGAAGCCAATTCAGATCACTGGTAAGGTTGACGATAAAGGAGCGGTCACCGCAACTGGCGATGATAAGTCGCGCTTTACGGGCCAGATTGAGGGAAACAAGATCAACTTGAATGAGTTTGCTGAAGGTTCATCAGAACCCGTTCCGATTACTTTGGAGAAGGGTTTTGTACTTCCAAATGAGGCACCGCAGGCGGAATGGGCGGGCGTTTACCACAGTCCCTCCATTGAGTATCCGGCAGGGAAATATGAGATGCGATTCGAGGTGGCGAAAAATGGAGATGTCACGGCATTATCGCGCAAGCTGACGAATGAAACGGGTAACACTTTCACAGGCCGTGTGGATACGAAAGGTGGAGTCACCGCCACTTGGGATCTGGGGGATGGCGATACGGTCAAATACAGCGGAACCGTGGGTGAGGATGAGATGATCCTCGAAGAGACTCTGGCGGATGGTGATGTGTTCCACATCAAGCTTCCGAAGGGAGAGGAAGAATCAGTCGTGCTGTCCCCATACGCGGGGGTTTACCGCAACCGCATTATTTACGCTTCCGTGATTTTCGATTTTGAGTTTACCGTGACGGATGATGGGGATATTGAGGGCACCTCACAGATTGCGGATGGCAGTCAGGATGCCGTCACCATTACGGGTTCCGTGAATGATGAGGGCGAGGTCACTGCCACAGGCTCCGACGAGACGCCTTACACCGGCAGCATTAAGGATGATGAAATGGAGATCAAAGAGAAGGTGAAGGATGATGTTTTCACCTTTACGCTCCACAAGGATATGGAACTGCCCGAAGAAGCACCACAGGCGGATTTTGCGGGGACCTACGAGATTACTGATGATGGTGTGGTGGCAACCTTCACGATAGACGAGGATGGAGAAGTAAGCGGCACGAAAGCCAATAGCGATGATGAGATTTGGCTGGAAATCAGTGGCCGGGTAACCACGAAAGGAAAATTCACCGCAGAGGGAACCGAGGAAGGCAGTGGGCGAGTATTCACGTATGAAGGCACCGTCACCGAATCGGAACTCAAAATTGCGGAGAAAGTGGATGGGGAAACCTACACTCTAACCATTCCCAAGTCCTGAATCAAAACATCACGTCCATGCAATTCAATCACGACATTACCGACCGCATTCAGAAGCTCTCCGCACAAGGGCAGGAGATCGCTTCCCGGCAGGAAGCCGGGATGAGCGAGACGCCGCTGACGAACATTTTTGCCGATATGCGCGGAGGATCAACCGCACGTCCGGTGGAGATCGCCCTTGTTGGGCTTGATGAGGAGAGTGTTCCGAAAGTTTTATCGACTCTGCTGGGTCAGGATTACCCGCTCTGTCGGATCGTTGTGCCGGATCGTTTGGGCTATACCGAAATTCACTTGCGAGAGAGCGGCTTTATTTTTGAATCAGGGAATGAGCGCCGTGAGTTCGATCAGGCGGATGGCTTGCTCAAAGCGCTCGAATCCTCCCGTACTGCGGGTGAGTCCCACCCCACATCATGGAGCGATCCGATGCGGGTATCCATGAAGGCACCGGCAGGGCACAGCGGTGTGATTTTGCTTGTCCCCAATAGTTTAGAAAGCCTTGGCAGCAAGCCCGCGTTGCTCTCGATCATTGCGACACGCGCTTCGTTTCTGGTCCTTGCGGGTAAATCGGGACAGCAACTGAATGCGGATGACAAGCTGACGATCAACAGTTTGTTGGAAAACTTCGCGGGTTACCAATGTGTCGTCACGGATGAGGAAGTGGTTCCGGCGGCGGAGCGGATGAAGGTTGGCTGGCTTAACTGGCCCGGGCAGGCGTATTCATTTCCTGCACACTTTCTGGCTGCGCCGGATTCACCGCCGTTTCTGCCATTTTTGGATGCCGCCAGTACGCAAGTGGGTTTCAAGGACTACCTGACGGCGCAACAGAGTGCGGCGCAGATCGACGAGGCTTTAAGTTTGCTCGATGAATCGTTGCAAAGCGAGCTGGATCAACTTGCCAACCGTATGCGGCTTATGGAGTCCGGTGTGAGCGGTGGTGGGTCAGTTGCGGCTGGAGATGGGGACACGCGGCAGGCAGGTGAGGAGATCAAGAACCGTTTGCAGGACGATCTAGAGGCGATCAAAAAGAACCGCGAGGATGCGGCCAAGCGGGCGATGCTCGTCGATGGGGATTTGTATAAAAGCCTGAGCCTGATCACCCAGGGGCTGCGTATTGATGACATTGAAAAGACGCCGAAGGAGACCGTTATCAAGCTCGCGTTGTCCGAGGACAAGCAGAACGAGATCACCGAGGCTCTGCGCCAAGAGATGCGAGGCGTTGTGATGAACGACCTCGCTGTGATTGATGAGACCGTGGCAGCCACGCGTGAGGAAGTGGAGGGGCTTTTGGAAAATGTGAATGGCTTGCGCACGCGGCTGCACATTGATCCGATTGATCGCTCTACCTGGTGGGATTCCGTGGTGAACATGGCGCGGCCTGAGATTCGCTATCGCTCCGAGATGCCTGTTGTTACCTTGGGCAAGCGTTTTTCCGAGGCACGGGGAGGGCTCTCGCTGGTCATGGTGGCGGGTATGTTGCTGACCGGACTTCAGGCGTTTGTGGATGCGGATACCTTGAAATCGATCAAGATCGGCATTTACTCATTCATGATTCCGATGCTGGTAGGTGGCCTGGTCTGGACTTTTGTCTCCGTGAAGAAGCGGGATCGTCATACCCTTGAAAAGGAACTCGAGCGGTTGCGGGAGGGTGTTCTCTCCGAGTTGCGCAAAGTAACCAATGAGCTTCTGCGTGTGCAGGCGGGGCAGATATCCGCGCAGCTCGGGCGTATTTCCAAGCAGCTCAATACACAAGCGGCGGATCTTCTCAAGAAGCACGAGTCGCAGACGAAAGGCGCGCTTGATGAGGACGCCCGCCGTGCCCGGGAGAGAAACAGGGGCATCGAGCAGCGCAGCCGTGAGAAAACGCAGCAACGAAATGATCTGACGCGGCTCAAAAATTCTGTTGGAGAAATCCGCCGTTTGCTTGGTGAGTGGCTGCGGGGATTAAATGGATCTGCGCGTCCCAGCACGCTGCCTGCTGGTTATGTTCCGCCGTCTCCGTCCCGTATTTCCGCTGTTCCTCCGTCTCCCTCGAGAATTCATCCGCCCTCGTGAATACAATTAGACGTTTCCAAGTCCATAAAATCTCACACCAAACAATACCATGAACGACGACCATCAAGCCGCGCAAGCTGCGTATGCTTCCGCACAAGAAGCCCAGGATGCAGCCAATCAGGCTGCGGAAAACCTCCGCCAAACAGACGCTACCGCCGCTGCGGCGACCGAAGCAGCCCAGACGACCGAAGCCGCCGCTGAGCAGGCGAAAAGCGCTGCCGATGAGGCTGCGGATGCCGCCCGAGGTGTTGCCGCCGC
>JBGSRM010000218.1:0-13573 GCA_041737575.1 Akkermansiaceae bacterium | reverse complement strand
ACCCACATGGTGAAGGCGGGTTGGTGAAGTTCGATGGCCATGCCAACGGGGCCGAAGCGGCCTACGGTATTAACGGAGGTCTTTTCATTGGGAGCAGTGGAAAAGATCGGCTCTTCCTTGTAAAAAGACTCGGCGGAGATGGAGAATGGCAGCAGTGCCACACCCCATGAGAGGATGCTGATTTGGTTGAGTTTCATTTTTTGAAATTTTGGAGACACTTGGGTTGGAGGAGTATGGCCTGTGATTGAATACGGACGGGTGTTTGATCAGGAATTATGCGAGGAGATCCTCAACGACATGTCCATGGACATCTGTAAGCCGGAAGCGACGGCCTTGGAAGGTATGGGAGAGGCGGGTGTGGTCGATACCGAGCTGGTGGAGGATGGTGGCGTGAAAATCGTGGACGTGCACGGCACCGGGGGTGAATTTTTCCTTCGATGGATCGATGGGCTGACCGTCGGTGCCGAGGATGTTGTATCCGTAATCATCGGTCGCTCCGTAGCTGATGCCAGGTTTGACGCCACCGCCAGCCATCCATGCGGTGAAGCACCGCGGGTGATGATCACGGCCGTAGTTTGTTTTTGTCAGAGTGCCTTGCGAGTAAGCGGTGCGTCCGAATTCGCCGCCCCAGACGACAAGGGTGTCTTCCAACATGCCGCGTTGTTTGAGGTCGGTGATGAGAGCGGCGCAGCCTTGGTCGGTTTCTTTGGCTTGGTTGCGGATGGCTCCGGGCAGGTTCCCGTGCTGATCCCAGCCGGGGTGGTAGAGCTGGATGAAACGCACGCCGCTCTCGGCGAGGCGGCGGGCGAGCAGGCAGTTCGCTGCGAAGGTGCCGGGCTTTTCCGAGTCCGGGCCATAGAGGTCTTTGATGTTTTGTGGTTCTCCGCTGATGTCGGTGACTTCCGGCACGCTGGTTTGCATGCGGTAGGCCATTTCGTATTGGGCGATGCGGGTTTCAATCTCGGGATCGAGCTCGTTTTGGAAATCAATTTTGTTGAGGGCGGAAAGTTTATCCAGCAACGCGCGGCGACCCGATTGGCACACGCCATCGGGATTGGTAAGATAAAAGACCGCATCTTTTCCGGAGGAGAAACGCACGCCTTGGTAGCGGGAATCGAGGAAGCCGGTGCCCCACAAGCGGGCGGCGAGCGGCTGGTCGGTGGGCTTTTTCGTGACAAGCACGACGAAGCCGGGAAGATTCTCGTTTTCCGAGCCGAGGCCGTAGGTGACCCATGAGCCGAGCGAGGGGCGGCCTGCGATTTGGGAGCCGGTTTGGAAAAAAGTCATCGCGGGATCGTGGTTGATCGCCTCCGTCCAGAGGGATTTCACGAAGCAGAGATCATCTACTACGTTTGCAGTACGTGGCAGCAACTCGCTGACCCAAGCGCCGGATTTTCCGTGCCGGGCGAATTTGAACTGCGAGCCGGCGAGGGGCAGGACGGCTTGGTTGCCCGACATGCCGGTGAGTCGTTGTCCGCGACGGACTTCATCGGGGAGTTGCTGTCCGTTGAGTTCGTTGAGTTTCGGCTTGTAATCGAAAATATCCATGTGCGAAGGGCCGCCGGACATGAAGAGATAAATCACGCGCTTCGCTTTCGGGGCGTGGTCGGTGAGAAGTTTTTCACCAAGGGCGGACGCGCTAGAGAGTCTCTGCGGCAGCATCGACGCAAGGGCGGCACCGCCGATACCGGTGGATAGCTTGGAGAGAAAATGGCGGCGGGTGATTTCGAACATGATAAGGAACGCAGACTCTGGAGTTTAGCGCAGGGCAATCGCGGTTACCAACGATTTCCTGGACGTGAATACGACTGGAAAACGATGGATTGTTTCAGGGTCTGTCATTTTTCCTTTCGGAATGAAGCTCATGGTGCTGAGTGGGATTTTTATACCGGCACGGTGAGCCCCTCGGCTAGGGCGAGGGTGCGCTGGCGGTCGTCGAAGGTGAGGAAGCCTTCCATGCCGAGGTGGATGGCGGTAGCGACGTGGAGGATGTCGGTGAGGCGGTGGCCGTCGGCGGTGGTGTGGGTGGCGCTGAGGCGCTCGGCGATCTGGTGGACGTCGGGCCAATCGACGGGGCGGACTTTGAGGATGCCGAGGGAGAGATCGGTCTGGAGGTCGCGCAGCATGGCGGTGGCTTCGCGCTGGCTGAAGCCTTTGGTGCGGTCGTTTTCATGGAGGCGCATCTGGAGGCGGGTGGATTGGCGGAATTCGAGGAGGAGGAGAGTGGAGACCGGAATGGGTTCCGGGTGCTTGTCCATCCAAGCATCTACTTGCGGTGAAAAAAGCTGTTCGCGATAGCGGGAACAGAGGAAGGAGGTGTCGGGGAAGTATTCCATGTTCTTTCGGTTCAGCCTTCTTCGCCTTCCAGTTCGTATTCGCGCATGGCTTTGACTTCTTCGGCGGTGAAGCAGCGGTCGCCCCAGATCGCTTTGCGGCGGGCTGCTGGATCCGGTTTTGTGAGAGGTGGCTTGGGTGCGGCGGTTGAACCCATTGGAGTGAGCAGGGCGACGGGGGTGCCGCGTTTTTCGATCTGGATGGTTTCGCCTTCGGCGAGCCATGCTTCGAGCGAGCGGAAATCGTTGCGGAGGTCGCGTAGGGTGGCGGTTTTCATGTGGACAGGATATGTCCACAGATGGGGTGGGTCAAGGTTCCTGTGGTAGTTTTTGCTGCGTTCAGGGTGTGTTGGGTTTGGTCCTAAACGGTTTGATTTACGAAGTAAGGGAATAGCGACCATTCACGGCTCGGCTAACCAAGTCGCATAACGCTCGTCCTTAAAGTCTAACCGGATCAGCGGGCAGTGCGTCCTTGCGCTTCTTGAATTCGGCTTCATCGATTTTTTTGAGAATTAAGGAAACTTCTCCGCCCAGAATCGTGACTTGATTTTTCTTGATCGAAATTTTGACCAGTTGTGGCTTGCCATCGCCGAGAGGGGGTTTTGCTCTCAGTGTTAGCATGCTGGCTGCTTCGTCTGCTTCAATAATTTCATAGGGTGTTGAGACAAATCCTTGCTCTGTGTACAAATGGACCATTCCCAGCTCGGCGAGTATAGTGAGTGTTGAGGGTTCCCCAACTAGAGTTTTAGCCTCCTCTTTTTTTATTCCTTTTTCATCGATGAGCCAATTTTGCATAGCATCGGCATCGGGTGCCCAGTAGCCCATGGCTAGTTTTTCCAGTCGTTTGGCGACTTCGCCGTCGAACGCGACAACTATGGGTGCGACATCCTGATTGGCGGGTTCTGCGGCGTGAGCTAGGATGGCAATAGCCAGCATGGCGACGGTTGAAAGGGTGGTCCTTTTCATTTGGTTTGGGTTTGGTGGAAAATTCGCGATGGGTCGATCTGGTTTAGTGATACGCCCCGTCGCGGGCTAAGAAATGAACTGTTTGATCGCGCCCTCTTGATCCACTTTTAGGGCGACGTCGAAGTCGCCGTAGTGTTTGATGGGGTTGCCGTAGGCGTTGAGGATGGTGGTGTACCAGTTGCCAAGGGTTTTGTGGCCTTCTTCGTTGTAGTTGGGCAGGCGGATGTAGCGGCGGCGGGCCATGCTGAGCTTGACGTTGTCGCCGGCGAGGACGAGGAAGGGGACTTCGCTGCCTACGCTGTGGTGCGTCTCGCCATTTTCGGGGAGATAGAGGATGACGGTGTTGTCGAACATCGTGCCGGTACCTTCGGGCGTTGCTTTCAGGCCATCGACCAATTTGTTAACGAGGGTCATGTGATGGTTGCGCAGGTGCCTGCGGACTTCCAGGGCGGGCATGCCTTTGAGGTCTTTGCCGTGGCCGATCTCGTGCAGTTCGATGGTGTCTTCGAGCAATCCATCGTAGCGGGTGCCAAGGTCATCGAGGGTGTAGGTGACGACGTTGGTAAGACCGGCGCGGAGCGAGGAAAGTAGAATGTCCACGAAAGCATGCTGTTGCTCGACGACGGTGTATTGATCGTTGAGGATGGCTTTTTCGATCTTGGGCACGTTCGCTGCGATCTGGCTGGCCATTTTTTGCAACAGGACGTTGCGGGCGATGAGCGAGTCCACGGAGCCGGCGTAGTTGCCGATTTTTTGTGACTCTAACTTATCGAGCGTGCGGGTGTCGTAGGAGGCGATGTGTTGGGAGAGGAAATCGTAGAGGTTTTCGTCGGCTTTCTGGTCGTTGTCTTTTTCCATGCCTGCGGCGAACAGGTTACGATAGGCCGCGCCGGGTGAGGCGAAGGCATAGTTCGGCTGCATAGGCCCGATGGATGACATGCCGCGAACCACGCCTTTTTGGTTTTGCGAACAGGTGAGTTCGATGTGCTCGAAGGGTGAGGGAAACATGCGGCCAAGCTCCACATCGACCGAGGCGCGGGTGATGGTCGCCACGCGTTCCGCTGAGCGCGAGACGGCCAGTGGTGATTGGTAGGTCGAGTGACCCATGGTGCACATTTTGGCGGAAAGGCCTTGCAAGATGGTGAGGTTGTTTTTGTGCTTGGCGATGGGCTCCATCCAAGCAGGGAGTTCGTGGCGATCGAGGTCGATGTCGAGTGCTTCTTTTTTCGCTTCCTTCTGCATGTCGGGGGCGCTGAGGGAAACGGGCACGAGTTCGGAGGGAAACAGGCCGTTGCTTTTGCGGAGGAAAATGAAGCGCGGTGTGCCTGATCCAACAGCGGCGGAGGAGCTGGTGGCGACGGCGGCGTGCAGTGAGGGAAGGGCTGAAAGTCCTGCGATGCCGAAGAGGCCAGCGGCGGAAGTTTTGAGGAAGTCTCTGCGGTTGTGCATGATCGTTGGTGGTATTATTTGCGGTAGAGAAAGGAATCGGAAGTGAGAAGAGAAACCATGAGTTCGCGGAAGCTGCCGCCACTTTCGACGTATGCTATATCTGCTGCGATGAGGGTTGGCGAGTCGGAAAGTGTCTCGTTTCTTCCCATGAGATAGCGGAAGACATTGCGTACAAAAACCTGGCGCACGCGTTCGGATTGGGCCAGGCGGGTCATCATGTCCGTGGTGTCCTTGACCTGTCCGTCCAATGATTTATCGCCGGTGCCATCAAGATAGCCGACTGGATTGACGGGCTTGGTTTTATAAACGGGCATTTTGAATTCCGTCCACAGGCCGTGCATGTTCTTGGCGGTCATGCGTTTGGTGTTGAGGATGTTTTCGGGATACTCGATGTTCTCGACGGTGCGGAAACGCCCGAAGTCATCATAGCTCTCGAAGGTGTAACCGAGCGGGTTCATTTTCTCGTGGCACATCCAGCAACTCTTCGCCTCGGTGACGGCGAAACGTTCGCGCAAGGTACTGTGCGGATCCTCGGGAACCTTGGCATCTACGGTGATCGGCACATCGCGGATGAAACCTCCTAACAATTTCTCGCGTACCCATTTGCCGCGCAGTACGGGATCGGTGGCGGCATTGTGGGAAAACGCGATTAGCCATGCCGGATGGGTGAGGATGCCCGCGCGATTTTCCACCTTCATCGGTTGCTCGACTTCATAGGACCATTCGAGGAAATCGATATTGTACATTTTCACGGAGTGCTCGATCGCTTCGCCGTCATGTGGTGGATAGACCTTGCTGGAGTTCTCGTCTTTCTTGCCGTCCGCGCCGAAGTAGAGGCTGGCTTGTTTGAGAGTGCTTGTGAGGATGCCGCGCACTTTGCCATCCTTGCTGAGGAAGCGGTTTTCCAGATTGCGCTCGGGTTTTTCGAGATGCATTTTCGCGACTTCGGCGGCGGCATCTTTGGGTTTCATGCCCATCGTTCGTTGATACATTTCGCGGAAGATGGCGAAGTCTTCGGTCGATTGCTTCGCCTTCTTTGCCATTTCCTCGTTGTTTCCGCTGTGATGGACGAAAAAGCGATCGGTGGTCAGTAGTGTTTTTAAGACGTCCTTGTCTTTCTCTAACACATATTTCACCAAGGTGTCGGCTTCCGCTGAAACTTTGCCGGGGACGCGGTAGATGTATTTTGTCGAGACGACCCGATGTGGATTGTAGGCACCGGCGAAACGCTCTTCGTCTTTGAAGACATCGAAGACGCCTTTGTAGCCGAAGTAGTCTTGGAAAAAACGCAGAATGCGCGGCTTTTCGATGGTGTTGTCGGCGAGCAAGCGGCGCACTTCGCGTTCGTAGTCTTCGGGGGTTTCGAGTTTTCCTGTCTCTGCGGCCTCAACGAGTTTTTTGTCGGGAATGCGGTCGGTGAGCGCGTAGGCGATGGCGTAGCTTGCCTCACGCGGGGTGAGTTTTTTGCGACCTTGCGCATCGGGCGTGCCGCCGCCAAATTCATTCCGATAGAGAAACTCTGGCTCCATCAATACGGAGACCATCATTTTTTTCAACGCGCTGATGACATCGCTATTGGCCGCCGTGGATTTCATGAAACCGAGATACTTGGTCATCTCGGCATCGGTGGGAGCGCGTTGCAGGGCCACCTTGAACTGGTGAGCGATGGCACTTTTGAAAAGATCATCGTAGGGTGCGCCGGCAGCGGTGATCAAGGCGTTGAACGGCGCGGCTGTTCTGCCGGGGTTCCACACTTCGTCGGGGAAGCGAGCGTTCACAAAGCGCCCGCCTTTTTTCTTCGCCTCGATGTATTCTGCGGGGAACTGGTAATTTCCGCTTTTCACCAAGGCATCACGCAGTTGTTTATCGACGATCCATTTCGCATTGGAAAGCAGGGTCAGGAACTGCCCGCCCTCGACGATCTCGGTGTCGTAGTAGGCGACGCCAGGATCGGTGGGTAGATTGAACGGCTTGACTACTCCGAAGAACGATGCCTGCCGCGCTCTACCTTCGAGTTCGAAGACGTCATTGATGCGTTCATGGTAAATCAGTTCGTTCACCCGCCAGCGCCGCGATTTCGTATAGGATGCACTGTTGATCTCGCCGCAGAAGAGTATGTCGTGATCGATGTAGTTCGCGTATTTATAGTAGCGGAGTTTGTCCTCGAGTTTCGAGGCGTTGAAAATTCTCAGCTCGCCCCAGATCCAATCGACCAATACTTCCCTTTCCTCGACGGTGGGTTGGTCTTCCTTTTTTGGCGGCATCTCGCCGCTGAAGGTGTGCTCGAGAGCTTGGTTTAGAAGATCGAGCCGTGCCTGTTGGCCGATCTCTTCCAAATTGTCCAAACGGATGCCGCCTTTTTTCAGTCCGGCGTCGTGACAGTCGTAACAATACATTTCGAGCAACTGCACGGTCTTTTCAGGGACTTTAAACTCATAGTTGGCCGTTTCAGCAGAAATTCCGCCGATACTGAGACCGAGAAATACGATGGTTGAAGAAGAGAATCGCATGGAGAAAAATCAGAAAGCGGGTGGTCGTGGTTTCGTGGTATTTGGGCAAGATGTCAGCATGAAGCGTGTCTCGTGGCATGACATGAGATTTACAGAAACGCAGTTTGTCTGGTCATCTTTTCAATGAACTTCGTTTTAGGAAGGGTTAAAAGAGTCCTTCAACGGGGAAGGAACCTGCGCGGTGTGTGAATGAGTGGGTGTGATGAACACGGTTTGAAGCTACCGAGTGTGACGGTCAGCTTGATCCGAGGATTGATCTCAATTCCGGACAGATTTATTTTTGGATGATTATAGCCGATATGGATTGGGTAATCATGCACACATCTAGGATAGTTACAAAAGAAGAAATGATTTCCCGGTATGCGCGCAGGTTGATAGGTAAATTTTTGCAGCAGGAATTCTACTCAATATACAACCAAATTACTCTTATGAAACCAAGACAACTACTCATCCCAGTCATCACGCTCTGCATGACCGCAGTTTCAAGCCACGCGGCCACCATCGCCTGGAACTTTACCGGAAACGTAAGAACGGCGAGCACCAATGACTTTGGCTCGGGCATCACTACCTCTAACTATACCATCTCAGGCTTAGGACTTGATCCAGGGGGGATGATCAATAGTGAACGAGCGGCAACCCGTTTCAAGAATGGCAGCGATACACACACTTTCAGTATCATCATCCCGAACGGGGTGTCCGTTAATCTTACGAACTTATCTTTCGATTTTGGACACAGTATCTCCCAAGGAAACGGATCCGCTAATACCGCCCATAACTGGTCTCTGTCTTCGATCACCAATGGTGGAGCGAGCGTCACCACATCGGGTAACGGTCCAACCATGGCCGCAGGCACGAGATCCACTAACTTCAATCTTGCTTTGACCGGGTTGACCGGAGAAACTAACACGACCATAACATTCACTTTGCTGGACAACACATTAGCCGAGAATAATAACACAAACCGTACATTTTTTGACAATGTCACTATCACTGGCACGGTCGTCCCTGAGCCATCCACCGCCCTCCTCGGAGCCCTCGGCCTGCTTGCTCTACTGCGCCGCCGCCGCAACTGATTCCGATTCCAACATACCGCCATCCCGCCCCAATATCTCCCATCGGAGCTTTAGGGGTGGGTGGCGGTCTTTTTTTCCGTAGGAGATTCATGAAACGCCTTTTCGTATTTTGGTTTCTGGGATTCTGCCATGCCCATGGTCAAAGCACCGGCGTGCCGCATCCCGCGACGGATGAGCTGGGCCGTATGTTGCCGACTCATTCGGAAGTGGGTGATCCGCGGCCCAACAAGACGGTCGCGCTCTTTTACTGGACATGGCATGTCCAACACTCGCAGATCAACAAGGCTTTCAATATCAGCGAGATCATCGACGGTCATCCCGAGATGGTGAACGATTACAAGCATCCCTTGTGGGCACCCTACACCGCTCCAGCCGAGCCTAAACAACATGCGTATTTCTGGGGAGAGCCGCTTTTCGGTTACTACGACGGGAGGGACAAATGGGCAATCCGCAAACAGTTAGAAATGCTGGGCGATGCCGGGGTGGATGTCCTGTTCTTTGATGCCACCAATGGAAGTTTCACATGGAAAGACGGATACGTGGCGGTTGGTGAAGCCATGGCGGAGGCACGTGCCGACGGGGTCAAGGTTCCACAGTTCGCTTTCATGCTGAACTTCGGCCCGCAGGAATCGAGTGCGGTCATGCTTTCCGAACTGTATGATGAACTTTACAGCGTGGGCAGGTTTAAGGAGTCTTGGTTTTTGTGGGATGGCAAGCCTGTCATCATGGCCTATCCCGAGTCGCTGAATAAAGCGACCAACATGACCGCAGCCAAGGCGGACGCGATCCGCAACTTTTTCACGTTTCGCCCACCCCAGCCCGCTTACCAAGGTGGCCCGAAACGACCCGATCAGTGGGGTTGGCTGGAAAATTTTCCGCAGAACGGATACGTCGAAAAAAGTCCCGGAAGATATGAGCTGGTCACCGTGGGCGTGGCTCAAAACTGGTCGGAGCAGACCAATGCCCTGTCCGCGATGAGCGGCCCGAAAATCCGTGGCCGCAGCTACACCAAGGCCGAGGGTTTCAGTCGCCTGAGCCCGGACTCCTACCTTCACGGATACAATTTCCAGGAGCAGTGGGAGCATGCTTTGAAGATCGATCCAGATATCGTCTTCATCACCGGTTGGAACGAGTGGGTGATGGGGCGCTTCAAAACATGGCAAGGCGTGTCCAACGCATTTCCGGATGCCTTCGACCTCGAACACAGCCGCGACATTGAGCCGACCAAGGGTGGCTACGGCGACAATTACTACTACCAGATGGTGGCCAACATCCGCCGCTTCAAGGGCATGGCGGCACCCGAGCCGGCCTCCGCACCCACCACGATCAAGATCGATGGCGATCCTTCCGATTGGTCGGCGGTGAAACCCGGATTCACCGCTAGCAAGGGAAATGTCCAGATCCGCAATGGCAAGGGATACCTTGATCCGGCGACCGGCCAGCCGATCCATTACCAAAACAACACCGCCCGCAACGACGTCATCGGAGCCAAGGTGGCACGCGATGCTTCTCACATTTTTTTTCTCGTCGAGAGCGCCGATCCTCTCAGCCCACACACCGATCCGAACTGGATGCAGTTATTTATCGACCTTGACCGCAACAAGAGCACTGGATGGGAGGGATACGAGTTTAGGGTGGATCGCCACACGGACAGCGGCAAAGCCACTTTGTCATCCAGCGAAGAAGCTTGGGCTTGGAAGGATCTGGGGGAGCTGAACTATCAACGAAAAGGTCATCACATGGAAATCGCGATCCCGAGAGGACTGCTCGGATTGCAACCCAGCCAGAAGTTAGATCTCGAGTTCAAGTGGATCGATTCCCCGGTGCAAGCGGGCGATATCATGGACGTTTATGTCAATGGCGAGGCGGCACCATCCGGGCGCTTCAATTTCCATTACTCCGCTCAGTAATCGGAACCCTTCTCCACTCCAGTCCCAAAAATAGAAACTTCAAATGAAATTAATCCTGATACTCACCACATTGGTCGCCTGCGTCCTTCCGATTGCAGCAAAGCCGCTCAAAGTCTTCATCCTCGCCGGACAGTCCAACATGGAAGGGCCTGCGAACATCAGCACCTTCGACTACATCGGCGATGATCCCGCCACCGCGGCGCTGCTGAAAATGATGCGCGGTGCCGATGGCAAACCGACCGTGTGCGATGACGCGTATATTTCCTATCTGACAGGAGTTGATGCGAACAACTTTTCCCTAAGTGGGAAACTGACGGCTGGATATGGTTCCATGTGGGGGCAGGAGCCCACCAAGCCTGGAACAAACATCGGCCCCGAGTTCACCTTTGGTCTCACGATGAGTGCGGCTCTTGGCGAGCCTATCCTCATCATCAAGACGGCCTGGGGTGGCAAGACCTTGAACACGGATTTCCGCTCACCGAGCGCGGGGGCTTTCGAGTTTCCTAAGGCGATCCTGGAAAAATGGGCACAGTATCCCGACGGAGCTCACGGCATTCCGAGTGCCAAGGACATCCCCAAGGTGCTGGCTGATAGAAAGGCGCAATCGGGCGCCTATTACCGCCTGATGATCGAGCATGTGAAAAAAGTGCTCGCTGATCCGAAACAGGTTTATCCGCAATACGATCCAAAGCAGGGCTACGAGATCGCAGGCTTTTCCTGGCTCCAAGGTTGGAACGACGCGGTCGACAGCAGTTATTATGTTAATGACGATTTCACTCTCTACTCGGACATGCTCGCCCACTTTATCCGTGACGTGAGGAAAGATCTCAAAGCACCGAAGATGCCCTTCGTCATCGGGGTGATGGGTGTGGGCGGCATCAGTGATCAGCCCAATACTTTCCGCGAAGCGATGGCCGCACCAGCCGCGCTGCCTGAGTTCAAAGGCAATGTCAGCGCCGTTCAAACGGCTCCGTTCTGGGACAAGAAATTGGGCGATATCGATGAAAAACGTGGTCAGGGAAAACCTCTCACTCCGGAAGAGCAGGCGCTCTGGGATCGCGGGGCATCGAATGCTGGCTATCACTACCTCGGTTGCGGCAAGACCTTCGCGCTCATGGGCAAGGGTTTCGCAGAGGCTAATCTCGAGATGATGAAAAAGTGAGTATCTGTAATTCATTCATTTTCTCTATTGGCCGAATTATCTAACGCAACATGAAACATCCCGTGTCCTCCGCGATCCACTCCTTCATGATTTTTTCAGTCGTGAGTTCCTTCGGCCAGAATGCTAAAATCGCGAACGACATGACGATCAATCCTTCAACAACGTTATGGTATGAAAGTCCTGCGAAAGTCTGGGAGGAAGCGCTACCCGTCGGCAACGGTCGCCTCGGTGCCATGGTCTTCGGGGGGCATTCCGAGGAACGCATCCAATTGAATGAGGAAACCTATTGGTCGGGTGGTCCCTATTCGACGGTTGTCAAAGGAGGCCATAAAGCGCTTCCTGAAATACAGAAGATGATTTTCGAAGGCAATCCTATCGGTGCCCACAAACTCTTTGGCCGGGAACTGATGGGCTATCCCGTGGAGCAGCAAAAGTATCAATCCATTGGCAATCTCCATCTTTTCTATGAAAACGAAGAAGAAGTGACCGGCTACAAACGCTGGCTGGATATGGAAACGTCGATCACCAGTGTGGAATACACAGCCAAGGGTGTGAAATTCAAACGCGAGGTTTTTTCATCAGCGCCGGATCAGGTGACCGTAGTGAGGCTGACCGCTGACAAACCCGGCAGCATTTCTTTCATGGCCAGCCTGCGGGGAAGTCGCAACTCCGCGCACTCCAATTATGCGACCGACTATTTCCGCATGGACGCGGTGGTTTCGGATGGACTGATGATCAACGGCAAGTCCGCCGACTACATGGGCGTCACGGGTGCATTGAAATACCGGGTTCAACTCAAGGCGATTGCCGAGGGCGGAACCATCGCGATGGATGATACCGAAATGACGGTGAAAAATTCGGATGCCGTCACCCTATACATCGCTGCCGCCACCAGCTTTGTGAACTACAAGGACGTGAGCGGTGATCCTGTCGCGCGCGTGTCCGGTCACTTGGCTGGCTTGGAAGGGAAAAGCTATTCGGAAATCCGTAATGCGGCTGTGACCAATTATCAGAGCCTGTTCAAGCGGGTGAGACTAGACCTTGAAACGACAGCCAATTCCCTCCTGCCAACCGACAAACGCATGGCCGCTCTGGAAACAGAGTCGGATCCAAGCCTCGCCGCGCTATGCTATCATTTTGGACGCTACCTGCTCATCTCCTCGTCGCGCCCCGGTACTGAAGCGGCGAATCTCCAAGGCATCTGGAACGAGAACATGAATCCGAAATGGGATTCCAAATACACCGCCAACATCAACCTTCAGATGAACTACTGGCCGGTTGAATCCGGCAATCTCTCGGATTGCGCGGAGCCACTCACCCGTCTCGTCAAAGAACTTACCGATCAAGGCTCGCAAGTAGCGAGCGAGCACTATGGAGCGAAAGGCTGGGTCTTTCACCAGAACACAGATATCTGGAAAGTGGCAGCCCCCATGGACGGCCCTACATGGGGAACCTTTACGGTGGGTGGTGCATGGCTCACCAATCAGTTATGGGAGCGCTATCTCTACACGATGGATCGCGAATATTTGAAGGAAATCTACCCGGTCATCAAGGGTTCGGTCGAGTTCTTCTTGGATTTCCTTGTCGATCATCCCAACGGCAAGTGGCTCGTAACCAATCCTTCGAGTTCGCCCGAAAATCCGCCGAAAGCCCCGGGCTACCGCTACTTCTTTGATGAGGTCACGGGAAATTATTATTTCACGACGATCTGCTACGGCTCCTCCATGGACATGCAGATACTCAGCGATTTGTTCGCGTCCTTTGGTGAAGCATCCCGAGTGCTGGGCACTGACGCAGAGCTGGCCGCGAAAGTTCTGGCAGCCCGTGAGAAATTGGTCCCACCCCAGATCGGTCGCGACGGCACCTTGCAGGAATGGGCGGAAGACTATGAGCAAATGGAGGACAAGCACCGGCATTTTTCACACATGTATGGCCTATACCCGGGCAACTCACTGTCGGCTCGCAGGACTCCGCAATTTGTAAATGAGATCAAGGCGGTTCTCGATCAACGCGGCGACGCCGGCACCGGTTTCTCTCATGCCTGGAAAATGGCTCTTTGGGCGCGGCTCTACGATGGCGATAGAGCCAATCGAATATTCAAAAACTACATCAAGGAAGAGGCTTTCCCACAGCTTCTTGCCAAATGCTTCCACACATTACAGGTGGACGG
>JBGSRM010000208.1:0-3702 GCA_041737575.1 Akkermansiaceae bacterium | reverse complement strand
GATGATCCAATCCTGGTCGGGCTCGCAATCGTCATCCGTGTAGGCGATGATATCGCCGGAGGAGTTTTCCGCGCCGATGTTGCGAGCAGAGCTGAGGCCGGAGTGTGAGATGCGGATGAGGCGGACGGAGGGAAAATTTTGTGAGATGATTTGGGCTGTTAGATCGGAAGATCCATCATCGACGACGATGATTTCGTGGGGGCCGCCTTGAAGTTTTGATATGGCGGTGAGGCAGGAGGAGATGCGTGGCGCGCTGTTTTGAGTGCAAACGACGATGGAGTATTTGTGATTGGTTTTTAGGGGGGGAGAGGGTTGGAAATTTTCGCAGACTTGGAGGGCTGGTTTTGGGTCGCCGTTGCGTTGGGTGAGGCCGAAGTCCCAGTCTTGGATGTCGATGCCGTTGTTTTCCCAGAGGTCGCTCCATGCGTAGACGGTGAATCCGGCGGTTTCTTCTTCGTAGGAGGTTTGCAGGGCCCATTCGATGGTGTCGGCTTGGATTTGCGCGGAGCTGCGGAGGCTATCGAGTCCGAATTCAGAAACAACGAGAGGGCGATCGCCGGCGATGTTGTGGAGTCTGCGTAGGTATGCGGCGAAGGACTGGCGTTGTTCCAGGTAGATGTTGAAGGCGGTGAAGTCGGCGTTTTCGGGTTCGAGGTATTCGGTGGATGGGTAGTTTGCGTAAGCGAAGAGGAGGTGGGGGGCGATGTTTCGTCCGAGGTCGATCAGATGTTCGAGAGATTTTCTAACATTTGTTGGCCCCATCCAGCGGACGAGGTTGGCGGGGATTTCATTTCCGACGTAGATGCCTGAGAGGGCGGGGTGGTGTGAGTATTTTTCGAGCCACTGAGTGAGTTTTACGGAAGCGGCGGAGTAGAGAGAGGGATTTGAGAGGAAGTCTTCGTAGTGACGCCAGTTCAGACCTGCGAAGACGTGGATGCCGTGAGTGTGAGCGGTGTTGAGGAAGGCAAGGTCTGGGAGTGTGAAGAGGCGGATGGAGTTGAAGCCAGCGGCTTTGATGCGGGCGAGTTCGGTTGTGTGTGAGAGTGTTTTATTTTCCGGGAAGGGGCCGTAGGTGACTGCTTTCAACCACATCCGCTGGTCACCGCAGCGGAAGAATTTTCCGTCGGTTTGAATTTTGGGTAGGTGGTCTTGGAGAGGCACGGGAGAAGGTTTAAATCGCAAAGAGAGGTTTGCCTACATGAAACAAGCAATGCCGGGTTCTCTGAAAAGCTATGCCCTGCCTTGACGAAGAATGGACTATTTTATTCAAATTATTTGGTGCCACTCCTCCTCCCGCAAAGTATCAGTCCTTGTCACCATCTGACTGCGTATCCTCGTCAAGAATATCGATACCCATCTTGCGTGCCCGCTCTTTCCACAAGGTGCGAGCGTGGAGTTGGAGATCCGCCACTTTGTCCATCTCGTCCATGATTTCGAAACCGAAAATGGTTTCGATGATGTCCTCGAAGCTGACGAGGCCGACCGTGGTGCCGAATTCATTTACCACCAGCATGATTTGGATGCGCTCGGAAATAAACCTTTGGAACAGTGCGTCCACGGGCAGATGCTCTGCGGTCATGGCGATGGGGCGCATCACATCGGCGAGCGTCGCGGTGTCATCCACGTCCTTGAGATGTGCCAGCAGCACCTCGCCGCGGATCACGAAGCCGGTGATCTCATCGCCGCTTCCTTTATAAACTGGGATACGGCTGAACGGTTTGTCGCCGATGATTTCGACGAACTCCGTGAGCGGCATCTTCTCTGGTAGCGAGAAGATCACGGGGCGTGGTGTCATGATGTCCCATGTCTTCATGGAGTGGAGCTGAATCAGGTTGTGGACGAAGTGGCTCTCGCGCTCCTCCAGTTGTCCTGACTCCGCACCAAGGCGTGTCATCGCGAGTAGCTCCTCACGGTGCATCGAGGGGGTATGATGACCTTTAGGAGTGATGAGACGGGTAATCTGGCGGGAAAACCACACCAGGGGTGCGAGGCCGGTTATCATCAGCGGAAGGATGGTGGAAGCCATCCCAGCGAGACCGACGGCATACCGCGAGCCGAGCGTCTTGGGTATGATTTCCGTAAAGATCAGGATCGCGAGAGTGAGTATGCCGGCGAAGACGGCCTCGCCGGTGTTTCCGAAGACGCGGGCGTACTGTGCGCCCGCGCCAGCCGCGCCCATGGTGTGAGCCACGGTGTTGAGTGTTAGGATCGCGGAGAGCGGTCGGTCGATGTCGTTTTTGTAGACCTCCATACGCGTTGCCCAGCCGAGCCCCTTTTGCTTGGCACTGTTGATGGCGGAGGGGGTGATCGTCAGCAGGCTTGCCTCTAGGAGAGAACACAAGAATGAGACCAATAGGGCCAGTAAGATATAGGAGATGAGTAATGTCATGTCGGTTTAGTTTGTTGTTCGTGATACGTGGGCAGATTCAGAATACGTGTGTTTTGTCGTAGTGATCCCTCTCTCCGATAATGATAGAGGTGATGATGCCGGTGAAAGGAATGGCAAGGATCACTGCCAGCAACCTACTGCAAAGGAGAGTATGTCAGCGATGATTGACGAGAACAGCGCGGGGCGAATAGCAGGGGATGAAGAGGGATACATAATAGCAGCGCATCGCATTATTCGGCAAAAATGCCGATCTGTGAAATCGCGCGGTGCTTTATCATTTGTGTGGTGCGCGAAGTCAAACTAAAACTCTGTCATTTTAATATTATGAAATGTAGGACATAGTTGATTGATTGCGGTAGTGGTTTGAATTTAGGGTCTGTTTTAGATGAAAGCGTTGGTCAAGAAGTATGCGGAGCCTGGGTTGTGGATGGAGGATGTTCCTGAGCCGGAGGTGGGGCCGAAGGATGTTTTGATACGGATTCGGAAGACATCGATCTGCGGGACGGATGTTCATATTTGGAAATGGGATGCGTGGTCGCAGAAGACGATTCCGGTGCCGATGGTGGTGGGGCATGAGTTTTGTGGTGTGGTGGAGGGGGTTGGGAGCGGGGTGACGGATGTGCAGGTGGGGGATCTGGTGAGTGGGGAGGGGCATATTGTTTGCGGGCGGTGTCGGAATTGTTTGGCTGGCAGGCGTCATCTTTGTCCGCATACACAGGGTGTGGGGGTGAACCGTGCGGGGGCTTTTGCGGAGTATCTGAGTATTCCTTACACGAATGTGTATAAGGTGGATACATCCATTCCTGAGGAGGTGATTTCGACCTTTGATCCGCTGGGCAACGCGGTGCATACGGCGTTGAGTTGGGATTTGGTGGCGGAGGATGTTTTGATCACGGGAGCGGGGCCGATCGGTTGTATGGCGGCTGCGGTTTGTCGGTTTGCGGGTGCGCGTCATGTGGTTGTGACGGATGTGAATCCGTATCGGCTTGAGCTGGCGCGTAAGTTGGGTGCGACTCGTGTGGTGAATGTGGCGGAGGAGAAACTATCGGATGTGGTGGGTTCTTTGGGTATGCGGGAGGGTTTCGATGTGGCGCTGGAGATGAGTGGGAATGCGAACGGGTTGAAGGATATTTTGGAATATACGAGCAACGGGGCCAAGGTGAGTTTGTTGGGTATTTTCCCTGAGTCATTTGCGGTGGATTGGGATAAGGTGATTTTCAAAGGATTGATTTTGAAAGGGATTTATGGGCGGGAGATGTATGAGACTTGGTATAAGATGACATCGATGATTCGAGCGGGGCTGGATATATCGG
>JBGSRM010000223.1:0-15078 GCA_041737575.1 Akkermansiaceae bacterium | reverse complement strand
CACGAAAGTTCACGGCGCAGGAGAGCAATCTCACCGCATGGCTTCACACCAGCACGAAGTTCGAGGTCTCGAAACTGCAGCGTCATGAGGCACGGATCAAAAAACGTGAACAAGCCTATGCCAACGACCCGATGAAAACCTCCACCCAAGAAGAAGACGAAACGTTCCAGCGATTGCTTCCCGTACTAGACGAGGCGATCGACCACCTGCGCGCTCCCGACCGTGAGGTCATCATTCGGAGATACCTGCAGGGACAGGATTTCCGGAGCATGGGCGAAGCACTCGGTATCAGCGAGGACACCGCTCAGAAGCGCACCAGCCGCGCCTTCGATCTGCTGAACCAGTTCTTCAGACGCAAGGCCGGCGTGACCGTTTCCGCCACCGCACTGGCCGCAGGCATCGGCCAGCACTGCGCTGAGGCCGCACCCGCGGCATGCCTTCATTTCACCGCATCGGCCGCTTCCACCGGACTCGCATCCATTTTCACAACAGCAACCATCACCACCATGAGCATCGGAAAAATTACCGCAATCGCCGCAGGCATCGTCTTCCTCGGAGGAGCCATCGCGCTCCTCAATAGCCCTGACAAAACCCCGCCGGACTCCGTTTCCTCCCACTCACCACAAACCTCCGAGGCAGGTTCTCCAGCCGCTCCGCAACCAGGCGACCGGACTGTTTCCAGCAACACAACGGGAAACGCCAAGCCCTACTCGCCCAATGAGGAACTCGCCAAGCTCGAAGCCATGAACCCGCACCCTGACATGGACGAGTTTGCACGGCGGCTCGGTGCCAAGCATGAGCAGTTGCTCAAAGACCTGACCAAAGATCTGGGACTCAGCACCGCGCAAGCTGCATCCTTGAAGAAGGTGCTCGACGTCCGCCTCAAGGCCTTCCGTGACTCACTTGAGACCGGCCCCAAACCGGGCGACTCCATTGAGGATTCGCAAAAAAATGAAATGCTCATGATCGCGAAGGCAGGTGCCATCATTAGGGGAGAAGGCCTGCGCGAAGAAATCGAAAGCATCCTCACCAAGGAACAGCTCGCCACCTTCGATGAGCTTGAGAAAAACGAATGGGAAACCCAGGTCGAGTCCCTCGCCTATCGCGAGCTGGCGAAGCTCACCCCCGTGCTCGACATGACGGAAGAACAGAAAGACCGGACCTTCGAAATTCTCCAGAACTCGTCCGATGAGAATCTCAGATCATCCGCCGATACGCGCGCCTTTATGTCGCTGATGGGCGGCCAGTCCCCCACCCAACTCGATCTGTCGGATATGGAAGAGGCCAAGTTCTTCTCAGATATCATGGATGGCCCCAATGCCTTGGCTCCCGATTCACCCGAGTTCAAAACGAAGATGACGGAATTCGTGGGCGCACAGATCGACAAAAAAGTAGGCGAGCTCGCCCCCGTCCTCGACAAGCGGCAGGAGCAGCGCTACCGCGACCACCTCTATCAGAAAAGCATGTTGGCGGAATTCGGCATCAAGCTACCCACCTCTGAAAAAAAATGAACACCAAAGCAATCATCACCCGCACGCTCTGCCTGCTCCTTTTCCTCATGATGGCGGCATGCCAGAAAAAGGAAACGGCCAACAGCGACCCCTCGCCCACGCTGATGACCGATAAAGACCTCGGCCACGGCTATGTCCGCCGCAACGGTGCCATCCATTTCATCGGCGGCGGCGTCACCGGCACCGGAGCCGACGCAACACGCATCGACATGCCCTCGCCGGAGCTTCTCAAAAAAGTCGTGAACTCACAAATCGGCCCCTTCAAGACGGCTGAGGGACTCGACGTGGCAAGCTTCGAGGCATTGTCCGAAGAATACACCCGCGACAAAAACCGGGTTTACCTGAAGATCTTTTACAATGAAGAGTTCATAGTCGTCGTGCTGCCGGAGGCTGAGTCGAAATCCTTCGAAGTGCTCGCTTCAAACATCGTGCGGGACAAGAACCACGTCTGGTATTACGACCGGATCCTGCGCGGGGCTGATCCTTCCACCCTCGTGTTCATCGATGGGGGGAGTGTTTTCAAGGACAAGGATTCGGTTCACTATCAGGACAAGCAAATCACCGGAGCCGATCCCGCCAGTTTCAGGCACCTCGGCTCCGGCTACTATGCGGATAGTAGTCGCGTGTATTGGTGCACGGATTCCATCCCGGATGCCGATCCGGCCACATTCAAGGTGCTGGGCGATTCGTTCATCGCGAAGGACAAAAGCCGTGCATACCGCAGCGGCGAACCCTTGGACGGCCTCGATGTGGCATCGCTGGAACTGATCCTGCACAATGAAGGGGGATTCCAGATCTTTTCCGACAAGAACGGCATCCACGTGAACAAAATGGCATTTCCCCGATCCAAGCCCGGACGTGCGGAAGTGATTGACAACTTCACAGTGAAAGTGGGCGATCTTTTCCATCTCGTCGAGACATCCCGTGCCACACCCAGCACCCTCTTCAAGGAGAAGGGCAAACTCATGACAGAAACCCCGGCCTACGACCCCACCAGCCGCAAAGTGAACGGCCTGATCACAGCGGAAGTGACAGAGGAAGGGTTGAAAGACATCCGCATCAGCCCTTTACCGGGCAGCAGCGATGTTCCAACCGTTCCTGATTGGCAGATGGAAGTGTTCACGCATGGCCACCCCATTGAGCGCATGATCGAACTCGGGAAACAGATCAAATGACCCTCACCCAGCCATGAATCCCAGATCCAAATTCTTATTCATCATCGCTCTATGCCTCCTTGTCATCGCGGGCGGCATCATTCTCCTGAAGCAGAAAATGGACAACACGCTCCCTGTTACGGAACCTCCCTCCCAGGCAGATGGCACCCGCGTTTCCGAGCGGCAGAACAACGCTCCACTCGAATCACGACAGGGCAGGACAGATAGGCCGGAGCCCGCCAATGAAGAGGCTCTGATTGAACGCAATAAAATGACGGCGATGTGGATAAAGAACGCTTCGAGCGGCTTTCAATTCACACAGAAAAACCTCATCGCCGATCTCAATTTATCGGAAGGGGAATCAGCGGATGTGGCAAAGATATTCGCCCGTCGCGAAAAGGAATTGGCCGACCTGCTCAACAAGATGACCTCGGGCGAGGCCGGGGACGATAAGGAAACTTTCCGGAAAATCACCGCCCTCATCCGCAACAAGGGTCTGCGCGATGATCTCGCCGGCGTCCTGACCAAGGAGCAATTGGCGGCCTTCGATGCGAAGGAGGCCAAGCGCGAAAGCGAAACCGTCGAAGCCCGCGCCTACCGCGACATGGCGGAGATCAGTTCCGTAGTCCGGCTCACCGACACCCAGAAACAGGAAGTCCTCGGAGTCCTCATGAAGCGAGCCCCGGAAAAGGTCGAGCATGAAGCCGACACGCGCGCCTACATGTCCCTCACCTTCGGTCCGCTGGCAAACGAAATGGAGTCCGCAAGTATCCGCGGACTGACCAATTTCGTCCACGAGGGACTGATGAACGAAGGCCCCACTCCCGAGATCGAATACGACCGTCCCGAATACGGGAAAATCGTTCAGGAACGCAAGGCGCAGCGCATCGAAAGCGAAATCGCCAACCTGAGCGACATCTTGGACGAAGCCCAGCTCACCCGCTACCGCGAACACTTGGAGAAAGAGCCTGTCTGGTAGCATCAATTTTGAAGCAACAAACCACCATATCCATCATGATGAAATTTTCCCTATCCATCAGCTTAGCCCTCGGGCTCGCCGCGTTTTCACACGCTGCCGACAAATCCGATCACCAACTTTCGGAATGGAAGTTCGGCAAGGTCTTGTTCGGCGAAAAGATCGCCAAGGAAGACATGACCGGAAAGGTCGTAGTGATCGAGCACTGGGGCGCGCATTGCCCTCGCTGCATCGAGGTGCTTCCCGAGCTTGTGGAGATGCACGAGCTTCACCGTCAAAATGGTCTTTTGTTCATCGCAGCGGAGAGCCAGCAAAATACGCGGGAACAGATCGAGCCCGTGGTCAAAAAGCACAAGATCGGTTACACCATCACCTCCGGCGCCGCCGGTCCGGCGCACATTCCGGAAATTCCTTACGCCTTTGTTTTCGATGTCAGTGGAAAGCTCATCTACAGCGGGAATCCCAACGAAAGTAAATTCAATCGAACGATCAAAAAGGCGCTGGAGGCCGTGGTAAAAAATGAAGAAGAAAATATCGCCATCGCCCCCAACCTCTTTGAAACTCGGATGTGGACGAATGCCGAGGGAAACCAAATGGAAGCCGCTGTAAAACACGCCACCAAAGAAGAAGTCATTTTTCTCATGCCTGACGGAAAAGAAGTTACTTATCCGATAGAAAAACTCTCGGAAGATTCACGTAAAATCATCACGCAGGCTCTTGCCTCACCAAAATGAAAATCACCGCACTCGCCATCCTGCTCTCCAGCACTCTCCTGCTGCCATCGTGCAACTACAATTATGACACCGTGTCATTCAAAGCCGTCGGCACCTCGCCGCCCTCCACCCGCCCGGTGCCGAGAGTTTACATCGACACAAACATCGCCGTCAGCAGCTTAGTGGGCGGCACCATCAAAACCAGCAAGCCCTACGACATCCAGGCCGAATACACGGATGACACCTTCACTCTCACCGCCGCCGAGTTCACTTCGGTAACCGTGACCTACGCCGATGGCACAAATGACCCCGCTGCCTCCTCACTCAAGCTGCCCATACACGTCAAGAGCCGCGAGCATGAATCTCACAACAGCACGTCCGGCGGAGTCGTGGTCGTAAACAAATCGCGCATCATCCAAGCGGAGTTCTCCGGCGCCATCACCCGCGACGAGTCCTTCACGCTCCGCCTCGAGGGCAAGCTCATCAAGGACGACGGCACCACCATCCCCTTCACGATAAAGCAAAAATATGACGTCGTGCGCGACAAAGGAACCAGCAGCTGGGCCGATTTCGTGAGCGCTTGCTGAAGCCCTCCTAAACCCCGTTTCCAACATCACGCTGCGTTGAAACCCTTTGACTTCTGAAAATAGGTAATGAATCATTACTCTATGAAAACCCTCGACACCTTAACCATCACCGAAAAAGGACAGGCTCAATTCCCAGCCAGTTGGCGCAAAAAGGCGGGATTGATGCACGGTGGGCCATGCGATATCCGCGTGCTTGATGATGGTCGGCAAAGCCTGCTGATTACGCCACGCCCCAAAAAACGGCGTGGGGCGGTGGGTTTGCTAGCGCATCTGGAAGATCAGACCATCGCCTTTCCCAAGGTCAAACGCCACACCATGCCTTTCAAATGACCTTCCTGATCGATACCAACCTGATCTCGCTTTGTCATAAGAAACACCTACCCGCCAAATTCAAATCATGGCTGAGGAAACACGAAGCTCACAGCTTCATCAGTTCAGTGACGATTGCGGAAATGCGTTATGGTGTGGAGCTGGCTGACGCCACACATCAGCCGCTCTTGAATCAACGCGTCGCTGAAACCGAAGTGAATTTTGCCGAGGCGATCGAGCCGGTGGACACCGATTGCCTGCTGGAGTGGAAGCGGGTTTTCGCCTTTCTGAAATCCATCCGCCGAACATTACCATGCGAAGACACCTTGCTTGCGGCGCAATGCCTTGCCAAGGGACATACCCTCGTGACCGACAACTCCAAACACTTTGAATTGCTCCAACCGCTTGGTTTGATGGTGGAAAATCCTTTGGCCTGAATCCACATCCCTCTCGGCACCAAGTATGAATATGCTTAAAGTGTTCCCAGCCTTTATGAAAATCTCCGTCTTTTTCTTTCTTAGCATAGTTGCCTCTCACGCCGAAATACTTCGAGTCGCGGACATGGAGAAACTTTCAGATCCAGTGCAGCGGGATACCGAGGTCACGCGTCTCGCCAACGGCGGCGACGAGTATACACTGATACACTATCATTTTTTGAAAGCGACGCAGTCCGATGGCAAACCGCCTCTGCATGTCTTGGCTGCGGAAAGGAATTATAAAAGCTCTTACATTTCAGCATACGAATATCAGATTGAGAAGCCGGACGAACTCTTCACACCCGAAAAATCCAATGTCCGCGCGAGAACCGAACCTAGCCTCGATCCTATCCACGAAAGTGTGCTGCTCGTATTCGACGAGAAAGGAAAAGAAATTCGTCCTTTTGGCGGAAACAACTTCATCAATATCGGCTACCTTTTTGATTTCGATGGTGATGGCATTCTGGACCGAGCGGACTCGACGAATTATGGGCTGGAAAACGCGAGGAATCATAGCGTCGAAGTTTTCGAAATTGAGAGCGTGGAAGCAAAGCCGCGCACAATTTTGCGTGTTATTTATAACTTCCACCCGAACAACGCTGACGAAGCAAACAAGTGGACTTTCGAATGTTTCGATGAAAACAAAGACGGCATTCCTGAGATTGCTTTTGGTCCGCTGGCTGGAAGCCAGCATGAGATTATATTCCGATTCGACAAGGCGACAGGAACTTACTCCGCTGGGGATCTTCCAGAGAAACCCCATGTCCGTGTGATCTCCGCCGATGACAATCTCGAAGCAATCGCGATAGCAGGTGGCCTCGGCTATCCGCTTATTGAAAAAGGAAGCTCTGCACTTTTTCATGAAGATGCGAAAAAGCCGTATGTTTTCAGCTCTCTCAAAGATCTTCCCATTGAGGAACTATCCGCTTTTTTCAAAGGCAAAAAACGCCGCGATATCATGGACGGAGCGGAAGGGTCGTTCCCTGACAATCTGCCGAAAAACTTCTTTGGCATGGCTCCCAAAGAGGCCGCAATGGCCATCGCGGAAGCCAACCGCACCCCAAAACACCGTGCCGGATATCAGCTCGCAATCGACGACCGCAACGGCACCGCCCCACCTGCTTCTGGTTGGATCAACTACTCTTGGCGCTCGTCCGGTTGCTATAGTTCCAGCTCCACATTCCACGCCATTCGCTTCGGTGTCCCTGATCCAGTGCTGATCGTTTATGGCGAGAACAGCATCGGCTACGTAGGACGCAACCCTTGGGCAGATCAGCCGGCTCACAACGCCCGTTTCATCAAACTTTCGGAAAAGGAATCACGTTTCCTTGCCGATACCATTTTCTGGCTGGATCGTATTCGCAGTAGGTCACTTATCCCCGAAAGCGGAATATCTCATTTCAGTTCCTCTGGGGACGGCTTCGCCAGTGTAAACCTTTTCCCTGACGATGGCGCGCCCCGTCATCTCGCATCCAATACCGCATGGGCTACCACCTCCATCTCCGGCAATTGGAATACCGAATACAAACCGGAAACTTTTGTGAACCTAGCGGGCCTCCTCGTGGATAAAGGCATCCCGGAAATTTTGGGAGACCGCTGGAAAAACCTAAAAATCACGCCGCATAGTCTCACGACGCCTACGGAAGAGCGCCTTCAACCGCGAGTGGACGATAACGCACGGATACAATTGGCTGCGATATACTCGGACATCCTTGCAATCAACTCTCAAGAACCTGTCCCCGCCGATATTCTCCGACCTCTTTGTTATGCGGCGGGTGAGGAGGCGCTTGTCTCGCTTTTACCTTCTCTTGAAAAGCTCCACGTATCGCTGCCTGCACCCGATGTGGATGAGAAGGAATACCAAATCCTCAGGAAGCGCTTCACCCGCGACCACTTCGGCGCGCCTCTTGCCGATGATCCCAACGACCATAAGGAAGACCACGCTCGCATGGAGGCGCTGGGCGAGAAGCTCCGTTACCATCCAAACCATGTCCTGCGTGATGCGCTTGAATCCGCCATCACACGCCTGCGGTTGGCCGCAGATCCTGAACGGCTTAAGCAAGCCATCATCGATGAGACTCCGGAAAAAAGCTGGGCACTTAACTTGTTCCGCCGCACCGATCCGGCGGCTTGGGCGATCTTTGTTTCTGCGGATTTTCAGAAATCGGACAAAAGCGGTCGGTCGATCATTCTAAGCACGCTCGCTGCCGGTCACCCCCCCGCTGTAGTGGATATGATCCGCAACCTAAAGCCGAAGGAAAAGACCGAACTCATTCTCGATATCGCCCGTTTCCACCAAGAGCATGAACCTGAAAATGTGGCTGCCGATGTCCCTGAAATCCTGAAAATCGTTCGAAACCGGAAAGCTGATTTTTCCTTGAGGGATCAGGCAATTCGTTTCCTCGGCGATATCGAATTTCCTTCCGAACACCTCGCAGAATTCCGCAGCTTGCTCGTCGATGAGATTAAGAATCCGGTGAAAGGGAAAGAGACATGGATGGGAGACTCAAGCGCGACCGCCGTGAGCGCCCTAGCCAAGCTACCCGATCCTTCCCAGCACTTGGAACTTATACTGGAGACGCCAGGAATCAGTAAGAATGCATTTTGGAGTGGCTTCAATGCAGTCGCTATCATGTCTGCGGATCATCCCGAGCGGGAGCGTATCCTTGCGGATTTCATAAGCTCGCAGTTTATCGAAAGCCAAGGATTCATGAATGAGATTTTCATGCAAGTGCTTGTCAAGGATCTGCGCAGCTTGGCTCCAGAGATTCTGATTTTCGCCAGCTTCTCACCCGATACCGAAGATGGAGACGGCGCGGACTACTCGGGCGGCACGTTCAAATCACCTGTCGGCAATCGTTACCACATCGCGCGCGAGATTATTGCACTTTGGTCTGAAAAAGATCCCACCACTTTGGCAAAGATGTGGATCGCCTTCGTTTCCGCTCATCCGAGTGAGTTCGATGACAAAAATTCAGGTCCGCTGCGTCTTTTTGCGGAGAAGCACATCATGGTTCTTCCAGCTACAGAGAGGAAAGACGCGCTCGCTAGGATTTCAAAGCAGATCCCCGTTCCCGATTACTATGGAGGCACTATAGCTTGGCTCAATTCACTCACTCAGTGACGCATTGTGAGCTTGGCTTTTCTCCGAGACAGGGGGCGAGGCTTTCCTCTTGCAAAGGCGAAAATCTTGTTAGAATACGCAGCCTAATGATTTTATACGAGCTTTCAACATTACCTAGACCAGCTCAATGAAACGTCATTTTTGGTGTCTTCTTATATTTCTACTCACATCTGCCGCAGGATTAATCATCCTGAACAGTTGCAAGCGCTCAAGTCCCAAGCCCATGTCAGAAAACATAACACCACCCGAGGAAGTCACTGCTGAGGTTTTCGCAAAATGGCGTGACGCGCGGCGTGGCAAACGTGTTGCTGAAGACCTGAGCAACCCCTATTGGTCGTGGCTCATTCGATCCGTGGAAAGTTCATGGGCAGCTAATCAACATTACGGCGGGCCATCTTCTTATGATGGCAATCCGGCTTGGTCGGCTGAACGATTTGGCCAAAGCACCACCACCTTGCCAGACGGGAGGATTCTACTCATTGCGGGAGAACATGAAGATCACTACGATCCCGACTTTTTCATCTATAACGACATCATTGTTAGGCATCCCGACGAGCGGATCGAGATCCTTGGTTTTCCAGAAAATGTATTTCCGCCCACCGATTTCCACTCCGCCTCTCTTGTGGATGGTAAAATCATCCTGATCGGTAACCTCGGCTATCCGGAGCACCGCAAGTCCGGAGAGACTCAAATTCTCGTGATCGATCCAATCACCTGGGAAATCAAGAAACAGCCATCCACAGGTCAAAGCCCGGGATGGTTGCACGATCATCAGGCCACTGTCGAAGAGGGTTCCATCACCGTGACACGTGGTGAAGTCTGGACTGACGATACATCCCTAACTGAAAACTTCGATGACTGGCGACTGAATCTAACAGATTGGCGTTGGGAACGCTTGACCCATCGGTCTGTCACTGTCTTTGAACTCGCGAGAAAAGACGGCGAGCCGAATGAATTGTATGAGATGGGAATGTGGTTATTTCAGAAACAATATGGAACTCTACCAGTGCCTGAACTGCCGGAGTTGGAAGGCACTGAAATACTGGCTGAGATCCATGAAGATATGAAAGGCGTGGAACCCATAGATCGTGAGGCATACGAACGTCGCCATCAGCCCGATGGGGTGGATTTCAAACTCCTTCCGGAACTGGAGGATTCGCTGGAAGTTCGTATTGAGGTGCAAGGTGCTCTCGTCCGTTATGACGAGAATTATGATTTCGTTCGTCTGGTTATCGAAGGTGAACTAGCACCCGAACTCATCCAAAAGTTGCGAGATGATTTAAAATCCAAACTCGAACGAACAAGCGGTGTGCCTTTTGTCGTTAAGCAAGTGAAGCTCTAAGTCTGGAAGTTACAAATGAGCTAAAAACATTCGATTTCAAGATGATTCAAATGCTAAGAATTTGCTTTTTCACCTATCTCACATTTTTCCTTTCTCGGCCTCCCTCCCCTCGATAGGAAAAGGGGATGGCAAGGCCGCTTCGATTGCCGCATCTTTAAATGTACCGAATGAGACCTCTTCCCCGTCATCTTTTCCTCGCAGTTCTCTTTGTCGGTACGTTTCCCAGAGTTATGGCAGACGATGCGGACAGTCCAGCCCAAGCGGCTTATCCGGGGCATTTTTCTCGACCTCCTTCGATGGGAGAAAAATACGACACCTGGCGGGATGCCAAGGGCCCTGACATCGGCGAGACGAAAGTGGACATCAGCCGCTTGCCCTCGCGTGTCGATAACTCCACTCGCCCGCAGTTCCCGCCCATATATAAACAGAAGGGCGGTGCCTGTGGCCAGTTCACCGCCATCGCTTCGATTTTCACTTATGAAATGAACCTCCTGAATGGCACACACGCCGCTACGGATGCCACACGATTCCCCGCCGATTTTTCCTGGAATATGGTCAATGGTGCCGAGAGTGGCCAAGGATCAGAAGCCTACCATGGTTGGGAAACCGCGAAACTCATTGGCATTCCCACCGTCAAAACTTACGGACGCGTGGAAGGAAACAAAGACAAGATCGGCTCATGGGCGAACGGCTACGCGATCTGGCGCGAAGCGATGGAGTATCGGGTTGCCGGTTATCGCTACACCCCGGTGGCCACAGTTTCACAAATCAACGAGGCCCGCGGCTGGCTCTTCGACCGCAACCAACCCGAAAATGGCAAGGAAACCCTCGGAGGATTGCTCGCGCTGGACGGGCGCATGGGCGAGCGGGATGAGGTCACGAAGATCATTCCCGAAGGAGAACATTTGGCGGGCGAAGACCTTTGGATCCGATGGGGACCCAGTGGTTACGGGCACGGTATTACTTGCGTGGGATACGATGACCAGGTTGGCTACGATGTGAATGGCGATGGCAAAATTACCAACGACATCGACATCAACGGCGACGGCAAAATCACCCTCGCCGATTGGGAGCGCGGTGCTTTCATCGTAGTCAATTCATGGGGCAAAGACTGGTCGGGGGACGGCAAGATCTACCTTCTCTACAGCGCGATGGTCGATCCCACCTGGCAACGTGGGAATTTCCTCGGGCGGATCGAGGTTTCCCGGCACATTCCACAGCGCACTCTCAAACTCAAGCTCACCTGCGACAACCGCTCGAAGCTGCGAGTCACCATCGGCATCGCAGCCGACAAGAATGCCACGAAACCCGACCACGAGTTCGCTCCACAGCATCTCAACGGCTGGCCGCTCTTCGGCAAGCCGAGCAACAACGTCGGCGATGTACCGCTTGCCGGGCCGGATAATGACACCCCACTTGAAATAGGCATCGATCTTACTCCCTTGCTCAACCAATTAGGCTCCGATGCAGATAGCGATGGCCGCCTTTTCCTACGCTTCAGTTGCTCTGGAAAAAAAGGCGACGCCACTGGCATACTCCACGCCTGCGCCATCCGCAGCTATGATGCCCAGGGCGTGTTCGTCCGCGAACCGGTCGTGGAGACTCGGGATGGAAACTTTGGTAAAACACCGCTAACCATCGAAACCACCATACAGTGAGTCCATGGTTTGGGCTTCATCCTAACGGGTGAAGGCCGATGGCGCGCGCACCGCTGAGCGCATAGGCTTTCGACATGGATTTGCAAACGATGATATTACTGCTTTGGGCAGCCATCCGCTCGAATGATTGTGCGGAATCCACATAATCCACATACGCCTCATCCATCCATACACGGGTTGCGGGATGAGCCTGCTCCAGCAATCGGTCATGTGACGCGCGGTTCACATGACGACCGGTCGGACTGTTCGGGTTCACAAGCACGACGAGATCGCATGGCCTGCGTAGCGCGGCTTCGAGTTCGTCAAGTGGAACATCGTAGTCGCATTCGCGCCGCAATGTCAGCCGATCCACCTGACAGCCTATTACATTCTCCAACACATGAGCATACTCGCCGCAAGTTGGATCGAGCAGCAAAACCCGTGACTTCCGGTTCAACCATCGCGGCGAGGCTCGGAAAATGAGATCGGACGATCCTGCACCCACAAAGATGTTGCCAGGCTTCACACCGCGTGCCGCCGCGATGGTTTCTACCAGCCCTTCGCAGCCTGTCGGTGGCGATGTGCGTAGCAGCCACGGTAGCCCCCCGCAAGTGCGCTCAACACGGCCGGGGCTGGCGGAAACCATGCATCGAGAACATCGGCATTGATGATCTCTCTGACCGTATGAAGCTTGTCAAACTGAGGACCTATCGCTTCAAAAAAGGCCCCACCATGAAAGCCATCCTCGCTGACAATACGGATTATTCGAAAACCAGTAATTTCAACGTCTGTCCCGTGCGTCACGAATGAGAATGATTCTTCGGAAAATCAGACCATTTCTAAAAATATTTATCTGCCTTCTAGCGACCGATCAGAAATTTTCATTATCATGCTTGACTCCCCAAAGCACATATTCAATTTCATGAAATGATACCTATGAAATTCTCCACCAGCACCCTCATCATTTTTGGTTTCCTCATTATGGCGGCATGCTCGACTGTCCTGACCTTCAAACAAGCGAGAGTGCTCGATGCCATGGGAGATGTTGGCAGTTTAAAAGCGGAGACCCAGGAACTCAGAACCGAAATGGAAGAATCCGGTGTTGACGAAAACGAGAAAACCAAAATCAGAGAGAAGATCGAAAAAATCGAAAAAGAAAAAATGCCCGATCAACGCCAGGACGTTATCGAGGCCATGGCATCCCTTCCGAATGGTGCTATAATCTGGACGCTCCTTAGCTCGGTGGGAACCGCCATCTTCGGCCTAGGTATTATCTCCATTTTTCTCAAGGAAGAGGAAAATCCCATCGTCCGCTCCACCGCACTGCTGCTGATCGGTGGTATAGCCCTCGCTTGCATCGCCGCCCGCTTCGCCTACATCATCATCGCTGGTGGAAGTGGCGCGGGAGCATCCTTCTGAAGCAATCTGCTTATCTGGAAGTAAGCGTAATTCTATCTACAAATCATCGAGGAAAGTGCGATGATATTTAAGAGTCGTTGTTAGCAAATTCCAATATCCGACGTAGAGCGCATTGCGCATACGTTCTAAAAATAAAAATCATGAAATACATCTCCGCGATCCTAACGACAATGCTTCTCGCCTTCACAGGAGCGGAAGCGAAGCCGCTCAAGATTTTCATCCTCGTCGGGCAGTCGAACAGGGAGGGGCCGGCGAACCTCAGCACCTTCGACTATATCGGCGACGACCCGGCGACCGCGCCATTGCTCAAGATGATGCGAGGTGCCGATGGGAAGCCCGTTATCTGTGAGGGCGTTACGATTTCCTATCTCACGGGTGCCGAGAGCAACTTCACGCTCAATGGCAAACTCACCGCAGGTTACGGTTCCATGTGGGGGGCGGATCCCAGTAAGCCCAGCGACAAGATCGGACCGGAGTTCACCTTCGGGTTGGTGATGGACGCGGCGTTTGACGAACCCGTGCTCATTATTAAAGCAGCGTGGGGCGGCAAAAGCCTGCACACCGATTTCCGTCCGCCCAGCGCCGGACCCTATGTGATGCCGAAAGAAACGCAGGAACTTTGGGATCAGCATCCGCAGGGAGCGCACGGGATTCCCAAGGCCGAGGACAGGCCGAATTGGAATGCCGAGAAGGTGGCGGCCACAGGGGTCTATTACCGCCTGATGATGGAGCATGTGAAAAAAGTGTTGGAGGATCCGAAACAGGTCATGCCGGACTATGATGCCGCGCAGGGTTACGAAATAGCAGGTTTCGCTTGGCTCCAGGGTTTCAACGACATGGTCGATGGCCAGGTCTATCCGAAGCACGACCAACCGGATCGCTACGCCGCATATTCGGAGCTTCTCGCCCATTTCATCCGCGATGTCCGCAAGGATCTGGATGCCCCGAAGATGCCTTTTGTGATAGGCGTCATGGGTGTCGGCGGACTCAAAGATCAATCGAAAGATATGCTGGCTTTCCGTCAAGCCATGGCGGCGCCTGCGGAAATGCCGGAGTTCAAGGGCAATGTCGTCGCCGTGCAGACAGCGCCATTTTGGGCGGATGAGCTGGGTGATATCGATGCGAAGCGCGCCCAGATCAGCCAGATGAATTACTTCCTCGACTCAAAGCACAAAGACCATGCGAATGCGGACGGGAAAATGACCGACGAGCAAAAGAAAGAGTATCTGAAGAAATTCGAAGCCGATCTGATTTCCCCCGCGGAGGAGGCCTTGTGGAAACGCGGCGCATCGAACGCCGGTTACCACTATCTCGGCTGTGCCAAAACCTTCGCGTTGATGGGCAAGCACTTCGCCGAAGCAAACCTTGGGATGATGAAGAAGCCTTAAGTGGCAATCCCATGTATTTCCGACTCTCACTCCTTTTCGCGTTGGCCGCACCGCTGCTTGCGGGCTCACCCGCTATCCTCAGCCCCGAGGCCATGCGCCGCGATGTGGAAAACTTCAACCGCAACGACCACACCCATTTCGGCCAGGCGATTTCCAATGAAGCGGCGGCGGACTGGATGGCGGCGAATGTCCCGCTCTTCGATTGCCCCGACAAAGACATCGCGGAAATCTATCACTTCCGTTGGTGGACGTTTCGCAAACACATCAAGGAAACCACCGATGGTTTCGTGATTACGGAGTTTCTCCCGCAGGTCTCGTGGAGCGGAAAACACAACACCATTTCCTGCCCCGCCGGGCACCATTTTCGCGAAGGGCGCTGGATCCGCGATCCGAAGTATCTCGATGACTACGCCGTCTTCTGGTTCCGCAAGGGTGGCTCTCC
>JBGSRM010000192.1:0-13103 GCA_041737575.1 Akkermansiaceae bacterium | reverse complement strand
TTCCCACATCGCTGGGAGTTTCGGACGCGCCCCAGTAGAGAGCAAGGCTTCCCAGCTACCTCCCCATCAATTATTTTTAACCCAACCAAATCTCTTTTTTTCTATGATGTCTTTCACCGTTTCTTCATCCAAAAAATTTCGGTAAGTATTACCATCCCCATCATCCCCCGTCCTTACAAACACTCCATCCTTAAATTGAATGCTCCACTGCATGTCTGATGTCGCTCCTCCGCCGATCCTGATTTTTCCCTCTCGGATCAAATTAAAATAGTTTTTCTTATCTAAAATATTGGCAATACCACCCTTGATATCTTCGGACAAAGTGATGAATTTTGGAGTTTTTTTGAGCCTTGCGATGAAATCAATTACATCTTCCAACACTCGGGATTTCGAGTACTCTACAGCACGCTCTGCCTTCCCTAAATAGGCATACGCCGAGAAGAATTTATCTTCGTGGCAAAGATAGAAATAGGATGAGTCAATCTCTAACACCTCCCCACTCTCGATACGCCCCACCGTATCATTGGCCAGTTGCCAAATTCGT
This sequence comes from Akkermansiaceae bacterium, assembly GCA_041737575.1. GTDB lineage: Bacteria > Verrucomicrobiota > Verrucomicrobiia > Verrucomicrobiales > Akkermansiaceae > Luteolibacter. Next base: position 12,559 of record JBGSRM010000192.1, on the reverse strand, counting down.
TCACATTCTTGGATCAAACCCATGTCAGCAGATGCATCCTCAATCTCAGGACGAGCAGCGACCGACTCAGTCAATCTGTCTTTCATTTTTTCAGGACTCCATAGCTCAATTCCACTAACAGCCAGCTCATTCACCAAAATCCTACAATATCCCCTGTCCTCGTTGTTATGAATATATACTTTAGTCTGCCCCCAATGATCATGATCGTACTTCAGTTCGATCCACTGGCTCGGATTTTCAAGTGCCTTGATAATTCCATCCACTTTTTGACTGATCTGTGGCACTCTCGTGAGAACATCAGCAGGTATCTCGGAAAATGCCCGCAGAACAGAAGGCATCCTATCGATGCTGAATACCCTGGGAAGCATCACTTTCAATGACTCCAATGAAGTCCATGACAGATCAGTTATCTTTTTTTTCTCCTGTTCGTAAAAGACATCATAAAGCAGCTGGTTCGTCACAAAGATATAGCGGACTTTGCTAGAACCCTTGAATGCCTGCGTTTGTACATAGTCAGTTAGATACAACTTTTGATCGGTCAACTGCTCGAAGTAATATCTAAAAGTCGGTAAGGCGGGCGTAACGTCGCACTTGGGATTCGACCTCCGCTTGATCAAACCGATCTTTTCGAGGATTCGATACCACGCTTCAAAGAGTTTGCTCATAAAAATAAGGGTGACGTATGGAGTTTGGATGAATCGAAACAAGATTTCCTACATCAACATCCCATAACCCTGCAACCCCTTGATTGTTAGGAGTTGATTATAACACAAGTAAATTGCTTTTGGTGAGATGGTCATGAACCAGACACACTCTCCGTTGACATCAAGCTGGAAAGCTGGAAAGCTGGATTCATGAAAACAACTATGGATCTACCCGAGGATTTGATCCGGGAAATGAAATTCCGTGCCGTGCGTGAGGGTAGAAAACTCCGTGATGTAGCTGAGGAGGTTTTACGACGGGGCTTGGCAGCCCAGCCAACCTCAGTCACAGCAACCACCAGACATCGGGTTAAACTACCGATCATTCCAAGCCCTCCTGGTGCGAAGCTCTTTGAACTTAACGGCGATCGCTTACTGGAACTCGCCACAGAAACAGAACATAATCATCCGTCACCATGAAATACTTGTGTGACAGCAATGTGTTCTTGGCTTTATCGGTCGGACAGCACCTCCATCATTCCATTGCCGCAAAATGGTTTCTTGATCTTCAACTAACTGATGCAGCTTTTTTTTGTAGAGCCACCCGTATTTCATTTTTACGGCTCCTGACTCAGAAAATCGCGCCGGATTTCCAGCCACTTACAAACCTTGAATCATGGCGAGCACTCGATCACCTGCTGGAAGATGATGCAACGGGATTCGCAACCGAACCCGAGGGAATGGACGACGTTTGGCGTAAACTTTCCGAAACTCATACCTCCTCACCCAAAATCTGGATGGACGCTTATTTGGCAGCTTTCGCCATCTGCGGCGGCATGAGATTCGTCACTATGGATAAAGACTTCAAAAATTATGAACCTTTCGGACTCGATTTACTGCTTCTAACAGCCTGAAAAATCCTACTTCCCCAATGTCCTCAAAGCATTCCGCCACACACCTCGCTTCAAAGCTCACCGAAGCAGGCCACACCGCCTATTTCGCAGGTGGTTGTGTGCGCGACAAACTGCATGGCGTGAAACCAAAAGATTTCGACATCGCGACCTCTGCCACCCCCCATCAAGTCCTTGCTTTGTTCCCGGGCTCCAACGAGGTCGGCGCACACTTCGGAGTCGTGATTGTGAAACACGAACGCCACCACATCGAGATCGCCACCTTCCGCACCGACGGCTCCTATGCCGATGGCCGCCGTCCTGACTCCGTAACTTTTTCCACCCCGGATGAAGATGCCCACCGGCGGGACTTCACCATCAATGGCCTGTTTGAAAACCCCTTCACCGGAGAAATCATCGATCACGTCGGCGGCCTTGCCGATCTCAACGCCCGCCTCATCCGCGCAATCGGCACACCCGCGCACCGCTTCCAGGAAGACGCCCTCCGCCTGCTACGCGCCGTCCGCTTTTCCACCACCCTCGGATTTCCCATCGAACCCGTCACTCTCACAGCAATCAAGGACAACGCCCATCTCTTGGATAAAATCTCCCCCGAACGCATCCGCGACGAATTCTCAAAAATCATCACCTCCTCCAACCGCCGCAAAGGCCTCGAAATCCTCGTCGAAACCGATCTCATCTCCCACTTCATCCCGGAAATCCTCTCCCTCATCGGATGCGAGCAACCTCCCCAATGGCACCCCGAAGGCGATGTCTATGTCCACACCTGCATCATGCTCGAAATGCTCCAACCCGACGCACCACTCACCCTCTGCCTCGCCACCCTCCTCCACGACATCGCAAAACCACCCACCCAAACCACCGACCCCGATGGCCGCATCCGCTTCAACGGACACGACGCCCTCGGCGCGGAAATGGCCGAGGCAATCCTGTCCCGCTTGAAATATCCCAACGCCGTCATCCGCGATGTCGTTCACATGGTCTCCCGCCACATGCAGTTCATGAACGTCCAACTAATGCGCAAAGCAAAACTCAAACGCTTCATGTCGGAACCCACCTTCTCTCAGGAAATGGAACTCCATCGCGTCGATTGCGCCTCATCCAACGGCTTCACCGACAACTACGAATTCCTCAACGAAAAATCCGAGGACTTCGCCAGCGAACCCCTCATCCCTCCCCCTCTCATCACCGGAAAAGACCTCATCCAAAAAGGCCTCCAACCCGGCCCCCGCTTCCGAGAAATCCTCGAAGAAATCCAAACCCAACAACTCGAAAACCAACTCACCACCCGCGAAGAAGCATTAGCCTTCCTAAAAACCCTCCAGAACACTGATAAACAATAAGGAAGAAAAACTTACTCCCACATATTCACAAGTTGTTCACAAGAACACTATTTCCTTGCCGCCCCGGGTTCGAATCTCCTAGCATCCCCATCGCTCATGCCCGAACTCACTTTCAAAGGAAAAGTCCACGTCGCCAACCATCACCTGGTCGTGCCTTTCCATGAGCTTGTCCCCGTAAAATCCAAGGGTCTCGCCAAAACCCCCAGCATTCACGATAACCTCCTCATCCACGGCGATAACCTCCTCGCTCTCAAAGCCCTACTCCCCACCCACTCCGGGAAAATCAAGTGCATCTACATCGATCCACCCTACAACACCGGCAACGAAGGTTGGGCCTACAACGACAAAGTCAACTCCCCCCTCATGCGCGATTGGCTCGGCAAAACCATCGACCGCGATGATCTCACTCGCCACGACAAATGGTGCTCCATGATGCTCCCACGCCTCAAACTCCTACGCGAACTCCTCACCGAAGACGGCGCCATCTTCGTCTCCATCGATGACAACGAAGTCCACCACCTCCGCTGCCTCATGGACGAAGTGTTTGGGGAGGAAAATTTCGTGGCTAACTTTATCTGGAAATGCCGAAAAAATGTAGATAGCCGCACACTGAATGGCGCATCAACAGATCACGAAAGCATACTATGCTACGGAAAAACGGACACAACTAAACTCCGAGGTCAAAGCATCGACATATCAAAATACAAAAACCCGAACGAAGATCCTAAAGGGCCATGGGCTAGCGATAACTTGGTAGGCCTAGCTTCACGTGAGGATCGTCCGAATCTCCACTATGAACTGGTAAATCCAGCCACTGGCATTGCTTACGAATGCCCCCCTATGGGATGGCGATACTCCAAGAAGCGCATGGCCTCGCTTATCGAGGAAGGCAGGATCATCTGGCCTCCGAAAAAAGAGGGTCGTCCCCGCTACAAACGTTACATTTCAGATCTCTCGACGCATTATTCCGGTCAATCTACGATTTTAACAACAGTGTCGACTGCGGAGGGAACCGCGGAACTAAAAGAAATCTTCAAGGGTGAGGCTCCCATTGCTTTCCCGAAACCTTCCGATTTCATAAAGTTGCTAATCGAACAAATCGCCACCGACAAAGACTCACTCATCCTCGACAGCTTTGCAGGCAGCGGAACCACCGGCCACGCCGTCATGAAACAAAACGCAGAAGACGGAGGCAACCGCCGCTTCATCCTAGTCGAGACAGAAGATTACGCAGACACCACCACAGCGGAACGCCTCCGCCGCTGCATCAATGGCGTCCCCACCGCCAAAGACGAAGCCCTCAAAAAAGGTTACGGCGGCACCTTCTCCTTTTTCCAACTCGGCGGAGCCGTCGCCCTCCAAAGCATCCTTACCGAGAAAAACCTCCCCAGCTACGCCAGCCTCGCTTCCTACATCTTCTTCACCGCCACCGGCGAACAGTTCGAACCCTCCGTAATGAATCCCAAGACTCATTTCATCGGGAAATCAAAAGCCTACGACGTCTATCTTATCTACACCCCGGATATCGAAGCACTCAAAGACCTCGCCCTCGACCTCGCCACCGCCCGTGCACTACCCCAAGTAAAAGGGGGCAAAGAACGCAAACGCCTCGTCTTCGCACCCACACGTTTCCTCGATGACCCCTTGCTCCACCAGCACGGCATCGTCTTCTCCCAACTTCCCTACGAAATCTACGAACGCGTCGAAAAAACCGCCCGATGAAACCAAAGGAATACCAGAGCCAATCCTTGGAAACCGTCCGCGCATGGCTGGACGCACTCGCAGAAATGCGGGACAAGGCTACGAAGCTCGCCGAGTTGGATGCGGATGTCGCCGCAACCTTCGATTTCCCGGAAGCGGCATGGAAAAAAGTCAGAAACACACCCTACCAAAAACGCCATACCGGCAACGGCGATCCCATGCCCGCCGCTTGTATCAAAATCCCCACCGGCGGCGGCAAAACCTACCTCGCCACACGTTTCATCGATCTAGCAAACACAGTCTATCTCCGTAGACAGCACGGCCTTGTCCTCTGGATTGTCCCCAGCACCCAGATCTACAACCAAACGCTCTCTGCTCTCCGCGACCGCTCTCACCCCTATCGCCAACAGCTAGACATCGCCTCCGCGAATCGCACCCTAATCCTTGAGAAAACTCGCCGCTTCCGCCCAGACGATGTTACAGGGAATCTGTGCGTTCTTCTCCTCATGCTTCCCGCCGCAAATCGCGAAACGAAGGAAACACTCCGCATGTTCCGCGACAGCGGCGGCTTCGAACGCTTCTTCCCCGCAGACGGCGACCACCTTGCCCACCAAAAACTACTTTCCCACGTCCCCAACCTCGATGTCTTCGGCGAGGGTGCTGGCGGCCTTTGGAAAAAGCAGATCAAGACCTCACTCGGAAACACCCTCCGTCTCCTCCGCCCCATCGTCATCCTCGACGAAGGACACAAAGGCTATTCAAAAAACGCCCGCGCCACCATCGAGGGCTTTAATCCATCTCTCCTTTTCGAGCTTTCCGCCACTCCACCCGCCGAAGCCAACGTCCTCGTAAACGTCCCCGGCCGCGATCTGGAGAAAGAGGGCATGATCAAATTGGATCTACACCTAATGAACAAAGGTGAAGCGGATTGGAAAGGAACCATCCTCGCCGCCGTCACCCAGCGCAACCTGTTAGAGGAAGCCGCACAACGTGCGGAAGCCGAAACCGGTTTACCCATTCGCCCCATCTGCCTCGTGCAAGTCGAGCGCACCGGAAAAGACCAACGCAAGCCCGGCTTCGTTCATGCAGAAGATGCGAAAGCATACCTTCTAACAATTCCGGGCATTCTCCCTGAACACATTGCAATCAAATCCAGTGCAAAAGACGAACTCAAAGAAATCGACGACACCGGCGGCCTAATGTCACGCGATTGCCCAGTACGCTACATCATTACCAAGCAAGCCCTGCAAGAAGGTTGGGACTGCCCTTTCGCATACGTCCTAGCCATCCTAACCAACCCCGGATCGAAAACCGCACTCACCCAGCTCGTCGGTCGCATCCTCCGCCAGCCCTACGCCACAAAGACACACATCACCCTGTTAGATGAGAGCTACGTCTTCTGCTTCCAACGCAAAGGCAAAGATTTGGTGGAAGAAATTCGCAAAGGCTTTCAGATCGAAGGTCTCGGCGATCTCGCCGCAAGAATCATTCAAGACGGCCCTGACACATCCAAGCCCAGTGGAGCATCCTTAGTGGAATCCCGCGAGTCCCTGAGAAAAAAGGCATCCGGCTTCATTCTCCCCGCCTTCATGATCAACGATCCTGTCGATGGATGGCGCCCTGTCCAATACGAGGCGGATCTTCTTTCCCGTGTGCCATGGAAAGACGTGGATGTCACACCTCTCCTCAATCTCTCACTTTCTGAATCCGGTGACCGCGATGTCTCCATGAACTTCGGCCTCGATCACGGCATCCTCACCGATGACCCGGAGTGGAAAAGCGTTCGTATGGAAGAAAGCGGAAAACCTGACGTGTCTTTCGCCGCAAGTCACCTCCTCGATGTCCTTCCAAACCCTTGGCGCGGCGCGGAACTGGCAGAAAAAGTCTTCTCCTCACTACTCGCTAAAAATGAATCGCGCATCGTCACTGACAACTACGTCTTCATTCTCGAAAAACTCCGCCAACAAATCAGTGAAGAAAAAGACCGCCTTGCAGAAGCCACCTTTCGTCAACTCCTAGAACAAGGCATCATGCGATTCGTAGTCATCGCAGATCACTTCGATTTCACCCGTTTTCCCGAAAAGGAAACATGGAAACACGGCGACCGCCGCGCCACCCGCGAAGACGCGGGACAGTTCATGCTAAGCCTCTTCGAGCAAATGCCAGAGGCAGACTTCAACGGCTACGAAACCAAAGTCGCCACTTTTCTCGATACCCAACAACAGCTCCTCTATTTCTGGCACCGCAACGCCACCCGCACCGGCTACCATGTCCAAGGTTGGAAACGTAATCGCATCTATGCGGATTTCATCGCCGCTGGAAAACCCTCCGCTATTGCCACAAAACCCTTTGACCGTCTTTTCATTCTCGAAACCAAAGGTCTGCACCTGAAAAACGATGACACCCGCTACAAGCAACACGTCTTCGACCTCTGCAACGAGCGTGCAAAAGACTCAAGCTGGGCAGAGTTTGCCCCAACAATGCAAAATACTCGCGTCCGCTTCGACGTGGTTTTTGAAGATGAATGGAAAGAAAAACTCGCTGCCTTACTAGCGTAATGGTTTTTCGTCTCAAAGGATCGCGCCCTTTGCTCCTTTGCGTTGAACTTCTTCCCCAATCACCAAATCCCACCATTTCCTCCGCAAGAATCAATCTAGCTTGGACGTTCCTAAAACACCACATACCATCCCGCCAATGACCACCGACATCCCAACCGCCGTCTCCGATCCCATCAACGTGAAAATCCTCGCCGTTTCCGAAGACCTCATCTCCGGCTTCCAACGCCATCCTTTCCAGCTCATTGCCGAAAAATCAGGAGTCCCCCTCGACACCGTCATAACCCGCATCCGCGCCATGCTCGAAGCAGGCATCATCCGCCGCGTCCGCCAAACCATGCTCGCCACCAAACTCGCCCACGGCGCACTCGTCGCATGGAAAGTCCCGGAAGAAAAACTCAACGACGCCTTCGACTTCATGGCAAAGGAAGACCCCTTCTCCGGCCACGTCGTCATCCGCTCCACAGACTCCGAAGTCTCAGGCTCCGGCTACCGCCTCTGGACCACCCTCAAAGTCCCCGTCGGTGAATCCCTCGACTTCCACGCCACCAAACTCCTCAAACTCACCGGCGCCACCGAATACCTCCTCATGCCCGCCAACGGAGTCTTCGCACTCGGTGTCGGCCACGTCCGCCGCAAAACCATGGAACCCGGCGAAAAAGCGGACGAACCCGCCGTCATGATGACAACCGTTCCCGCCGACCTCTCGCCGGAAGAATGGAACATCCTCCTCATCCTGAAAGAAGAACTCACCCTCGAAGAAATCAATGAAAGCCCCTGGGAAGGCCGCGCCGAACAAGCCGGAGTCTCCACCGACCGCTTCTGCGAAATCGCCGAAACCCTCAACAAAAAGAAAGTCATCGGACGCTTCTCCACCTTCCTCGAACACGTCAAACCCAACGCCGAAACCGGCGAGCGCGTCACCCGCTTCAACGGACTATTCCACTGGGCCGTCCCCAAAGGCCGCGAAATCGAAGCCGGCGGAGAAGTCGGTCGCCACTTCTGCATGACACACTGCTACTGGCGCGAAGGCGGCCCGCAATTCGGCAACGTCAACATCATGGGCGTCGTCCACGGCACAGAAAAAGACCGCGTCCTTGCCCACAAAGCCGCCATCGACAAACACCTCGAATCCATCGGCATCCCCATCTCCTACACCAACGTCTTCTGGGGCGGTCGCTCCGAAATTAAACCCTCCGAAATCTCCCCTATCATCTACAAAAACTGGCACTCGGAAAACCCGTAAAATCCCGCACCCAAACATCGGGACGCATCAAGGCTTTCCGATCAAAACGCAACCTCATATCCGGGACCTCATTCAAGGATCGCTTTGTATGGAGCACCATAACCCTCTGCGTAAATCTCAACCGTGTCGCCAATCTGGAGTCCGGAGGGCAGTTCCAACCATCCCGCTTCCACAGTATCTCCCGGCTTCAGATTGCTTGAAATCAAAAACCTCTTGTCCCACCGATGCGACGACACTTGGACATCGAACAGCGGTTTCGCACCGGCATTGGTAATAATCACTACCAAGCTGTTGTCCAAAATAGACCCACGATGTTGAACGCGTACCTCCGGGCTGCTCACACGTTTACCCAATTTCGAGTCGCAGCCGCTGCTAAGCAGTAAACAAGCTACTAATGCGAACATTTGGATAATTCCACGTCCCGCATGGATGAACATGCTTAAACGGAAGGAGTCCCCGATTCGGCACACTGTTTCATTGTATCCCATCTTTACTTCCTTGTTTGTTCTCTAAACCTGTTCCCAGCTTCCAAAAACACCTCCACGAAGCAAGAATCATTTCGTGACAATTAGGCATAAAATGGGCGGTTACATCTTCTCTTTATCCCCGAAATCAAAAATTAAAAATCAAAAATTGTCATTCATCAATCCACCTAACCAATCCCCTCCATCGCCCTCTCCACCAATCTCGCCGCCGCCGCTTCCGTCGCCTCATCCAACCTCTTCACCGCCGCCTTCAAACCATTCGCATTTCCAACTTCCATCGCAGCCCTCACCTCAACCACCAGACTATCGATCAACTCCCTTTCACCCTCTTCCACCAATCCCTCACCCATCACCATCTCCACCGCAGGCAACAACTCATCCGCCTTCATCTTCGCCTCTGTAAAAATCCTCTCCGCCATATCCTCGAAAGCGTTTTCCACGGATGCGCCAATCATCTCCTCCACCGCCGCATCATCCACATTCACCGCCGCACTCTCGATATTCACCACCACATCCTTCCCCGTCGCCACATCTCTCGCCAAAACCTCCAAAATCCCATCCGCATCGATACGAAACTGCACACCGACCCGTGCCTGCCCGCGCGGCAGCTTCTCCATCTCAACCTCGAAACGGCCCAACTCCCAATTATCCCGCGCCATCTCCCGCTCCCCCTGTAAAACGCGCACACTCATCCGCTCCTGCCCATCCGCCGCATTCGTGAACATCTCCCCTGCCTTGCATGGTATCGTCGTATTCCTCGGAATCAGAACATTCATCAACCCGCCATACGTCTCAATCCCCAAACTCAAGGGCGTCACATCCAACAAAACCATCTTCCGCAACGCCCCGCTCATCACACCTGCCTGAATCGTCGCACCCAAAGCGATCGCCTCATCCGGATGCTGCGTCACATCCGGCATCCTCCCGAAAAATTCAGCCACAGCCTCCCTCACTGCCGGTATCCTCGTGCTTCCTCCCACCAGAACAACCGCATCCAAATCCTCCACGCCCAAGCCGCTATCCAACATCGCCTGCCGGCAACACCTCATCGTCCTGCCGATCCACCCCTTCATCATCTCCTCAAGCTCAGCCCTCGTCAGCTTCATCTCAAAACTACTATGACCATCGTAAAATGGAATCCTCACCACACACTCTTCAGCCTCCGATAACACCCGCTTCGCCTTCTCCGCCTCTTCGATGAACCGAACCCTCACCTCCTCCGTCACATCCCCCACCAAACTCATCATCCTCTCATAAATCATCCGGTCCACATCATCCCCTCCCAGCCTCGTATCCCCATGCGTCGCCAAAACCTGAAACACCCCTCCCTCGATCTCCAGAATCGATAAATCAAACGTCCCTCCACCCAAATCATAAACCGCCACCCGCGCGCGATCCTGCAACCGATCCAACCCATAACTCAACGCCGCCGCCGTCGGCTCGTTCAAAATCCTCTCAACCTCAAGCCCCGCCATCTCCGCCGCACGCTTCGTCGCCGCACGCTGCCCGTCATTGAAATACGCAGGCACCGTCACCACTGCCTTCTTCACCTCACATTCCAACCTCCACTCCGCAATCCGCTTCAACTCCCTCAAAATCTCCGCACTCACCTCCTCAGGACTCTTGCCCAACTCCCTCAAAACCTCATCCTCCACACGCTCCGCACCCATCCAGCGCTTCACACTCGTCACCACACGCCCCGGCTCGGTCACCCTACGCCTCAACGCCTTCCGCCCCACCTCCACACTCCCATCGGATCCATACCACACCGCACTCGGAACAATCCGCTGCCCCTCCTCGTTCGCCAATAAAATCGGAAACCCGGATTCAACCACACCCACCGCCGAGTGCGTCGTCCCTAGATCTATGCCTACGATCATAAGAAATTCACCTCACCTCCACTCGCACTCGACCCACCCATCACGGTATCCGGAAAATCTTCCCGTTCGATGGATCCTTCGCCAATTGCCCCGAGCGGAATCCCTCCACATCGATCACATTATACGGCGCATACGGACTAAGAACCTGATTCGGATTATCCGTCCGCTCCGCCACCGGATACTCCTCACGCGTCGGCGGACGCTCGATATTCTCGCTACCCTGCCCATACCGATCCCCCGGCTCGGTCGCTCCCGAACCTGCCGGATAATCACGGGGATACCCAGGCTGATTACCTGGCTGGTTACCAGGCTGATTCCCTCCACCATAAGGATAATTCCTCGGATTCGGACGATACCCAGGCGGCGGATTCGGCGGCAATGGTTCACAGGAAATCAACACGGCGGAAAAACCACCTACGATTAAAAATGGAAGTCTGCTCATGTTTTTCATACGGTTCTCTGACTGCTCGCTCACGCAAATTATTCGCCTTTACCCCATCCCGCGACCAGAAATTTCAAAAGAATCATCAATTTTTTTCCCTTCGACACCGAATACCTCCGATCAAAAACCCGAAACCCATCCGCCCTCATCCTCCCCAGCAACGCCCGATAAATCTCCGCCATCATCACCGCCGGCCTTAACGCCCTCCGATCCACCTCCTGAATCAGCCCCTCCGCCTCCCGATACAACGCCTCCGCCCGCTCCGCCTGATATCCCATCATCGCGAAAAACCTCCCGTCATACACCCGCCCCACCAAATCTCGCTCCGAATACTGAAACCGTATCATGTCGTTCTCCGGCAAATAAATCCTCATCCCGTTCGCCAAATCCTCACCCACATCCCGCAAAATATTCGTCAACTGCAACGCATTCCCCAAAACCTCCGCATACCGATCCGACTCCTCATGCACACACCCGAAAATCCTCGTGCATACCAACCCCACCACCCCCGCCACCTTCCAGTTATACCTCTTCAACTCCTCCCAACTCCCGATCTTCACAACTCCCAAATCCATCCGACACCCCTCGATGATTTCCAACAACCACTCCGCCGCCACACCCCTCCTCTCCATCATCGCCCTCACCTCCGTACCCAAATCATTCCCCACGGAAAATCCACTCTTTATACCCTCCGCCCACTCATCCAAAGCCTTCATCTTCCTCTCCACCGCCACACCCACCTCATCCGCCAAATCATCAATCGTCCTGCAAAACGCATAAAAAACCACCATATCCTCCCGCCTCTCACGCGGCAAAATCTTCAACGCGATCGCCAAATTCGACTTCGCCTTCCGCGTGATCTCTGCAGCGCTCGACATCCCTATTTGATGAAACCCCAGTGCCCCGTATCAAACGGCCACAAGGAAAACAACGCAGGCCCCACCAAATTATACTCCTTCACACTCCCCCAATACCGCGAATCCAACGAATCCTGCGTATTATCTCCCATCGCCGCATACTCCCGCATTCCCGGCTTCGCCCCCTCATCCTTCAGCGATAATACACCATCCTTATCCACCAAATACCTCGTCATGTCCTTGCTCGGCTGAACCACAACATACCCCTGATGATCTTTGGAAAACGGCGGCCCACCCTCCGCCACTCGCCGAATACCCGGTTCGCTCGCCACCTTCCCGTTCACCAACAAATCCGGTGTCTGTATCGACAACTCATCCCCCGGCACACCCACCAATCGCTTGATGTAATGCGAACCCGCGCCCTGCGGCCCCGTACTGTGCTCCTTGATCCCCTTGATACCAATCGTATCAAAAACAAAAACCTCTCCACGCTTCGGC
>JBGSRM010000164.1:0-4838 GCA_041737575.1 Akkermansiaceae bacterium | reverse complement strand
TTAACCAAGAGGATTCCATCCTACTCGCCAAGCAAGCCGCAGCCAGCATTGAACTGGTTCTTGGAAAACGCGCCGCGACGATTCCCCCAAAATGACCGCAATGCGTCGTGAAGCCTGCCGGATGCCGTAACTTTTCGTCATTGTTACTTTTTGTAGTTTTATCCAAAATTTCTGCTCTGAATAAACCACGCCAAGATTTTTACATGATGAAATATATCTTTACCCTCCTACTCACCGGATCCGTCCTTACCGCAGCTCCTAAGTTTCAATTGCAAAACATTGATTTAACCACGGGTGCTGAAATTCCCAAGGAAGCGAATCACAACTGGACTCTCGGTGCAACGGGCGCGCGCGGTTGGATGTTCAGTGATAAAATGGTTACTTCCGATGCACGGCAAATCGGTATTGTGGATGTGGCAGCCGGTTCACCCGCCGATGGAGTTTTACAAAAAGGCGATGTGTTGCTCGGCGTTGGCGGCAAAGCGTTTTCCTACGATCCCCGCACCGAGATTGGCAAAGCCCTTACCGCCGCAGAGTCAAATGCTGGGAAAGGTGATTTGAAACTGACCCGTTGGCGCGCAGGAAAAACCGAAGAGGTCACGATCAAACTTCCCGTGCTTGGGGATTACAGCGCGACCGCTCCTTTTGACTGCGAAAAATCCAAACGCATTCTCGAACTCGGCTGCGAGGCTTTGGCCGCACGCATGGAGACTGCCGGATATGAAAGAACCCAAAGCCCTGTGACCCGCGCTCTTAACGCTTATGCTTTGCTAGCCAGCGGGAACCAGAAATATCTACCCATTATCAAACGTGAAGCGGAATGGGCGGCGTTGTTCAAAGACGATGGAATGCAGACATGGTATTATGGTTACGTCCTTTCTTTTTTATCCGAATACAAAATAGCCACGGGCGATGAATCCATCATGCCCGGCCTGACCCGCATCGCCATGGAAGCGGCAAAAGGCCAGAGCCATGTTGGCTCATGGGGACACAAATTCGCGAGGCCCGATGGCGGACTTTTCGGCTACGGAATGATGAACGCACCGGGCGTCCCTTTGACAACCTCACTTGTCCTGGCACGCAGCGCCGGCCTGAAAGATCCCGCAATCGACCTCGCCATTGATCGCAGCACGAAGTTGCTTCGCTTTTACGCAGGGAAAGGCTCCATCCCATACGGCGACCATGATCCATGGATTCAGAATCACGATGACAACGGCAAAAACGGCATGACGGCGGTTTTGTTCAGTTTGTTAGAAGAGACGGAAACGGCCGAGTATTTTTCCCGTATGAGCCTCGCTTGCCACGGCGAAGAGCGTGACACCGGCCACACCGGAAACTTCTGGAACATGACATGGGCCGTCCCGGGCGTTGTTCAATCCGGGCCACATGCCACGGGAGCCTGGATGAAGGAATACGGGGCATGGTATTTTGACCTCGCCCGCAATTCGAACTTCGCATTCCCCCACCAAGGGCCACCGGATGCGAAAAAAGATTCCACCGGCAATTGGGACGCAACAGGTGCCTACCTTCTCGCCTACGCGATGCCGTTGAAACACACCTACCTCACCGGCAAGGAATCTAACAATATCCCTCAAATCAATGCCGAGGAGGCCCAACAAATCGTTCTCGATGGCCGTGGTTGGAACAACAAAGACCGCAACAGTGCTTACGATCAACTCAGCGGTGATGAACTCTTGGAAAAACTATCAAGCTGGTCGCCAGTTGTTAGAGACCGAGCCGCGATGGCGCTCGCCAGAAAGAAAGACGCACCGGTTCCCATTCTGATCACGATGTTGAAATCGGAAAATCTCTACACACGCCTGGGAGCCTGTGTCACTCTTGGTTACCTGAGGGGAAATGCGGAAGCAGCCGTTCCAGCACTGCAAGCGGCACTGAAAGACAAGGATCTCTGGATGCGCGTAAAAGCAGCCGAGTCACTGGCAAATTTCGGACAGCCCGCCATGGTCGCTCTGCCTGAACTTCTGGAAATCATTGCCAAAGGACCCACCAAGGAAGATCCGCGCGGTATGGAACAACGTTTCATCGCATCCGTTGTTTTTGGAAAAATGCTCAGAAACTCGCTCGAAGGGGTGGATCGTGAAAAGCTGTTCAATGCTGTTAGAGCAGGCTTGAAAAACGAGGACGGACGCGCGCGCGGAAGCATTGCCTCCGTTTACAAAAAACTGTCATACGAGGAGATCGAGCCGCTTCTTCCGGCGATCTACGAAGCCGCCGCCAAACCATCGCCCAGTGGCGAGATGTTCGCAGATCAGGTACGCATCGCCGGTCTGCAAGTGCTTGCGGATAATCATATTGAGGAAGGAATCGAGGTTTGTGTCGATTACCTGAGAAACCAGAACCCATGGAGCAGCGAGAACCGTACGCCTGAACTGTTGAAAATTCTCATGCAATACGGCTCACATGCGAAATCCACCATTCCAAGCCTGACGGAACTCGCCGATACTTTTTCCAAAGGTGAGCCGTCTTTCCCAAAACAATTGAGCCTTCGTAAGGAAAAGGATGTCCGTGCCGCCATCCTGGCGATTGAAGCATCCACCGAGACTCCCAAGCTGATCAAAATCAAAAAGTAGTATGTTGATCCATCGCACCGTGGCGGCGGGTTTCAACCGTCATGCCAAAACCTTCCGGGGCTTCACGTGGATGAGTGTTTTCAGTATTCTCGCCACCTCGGTTCTTCACGCCCAGTTCTCACCAGAAACCTTCCGCAGCCCTCCCATCGAAGCGCGACCATCCGCACTTTGGACATGGCTCAACGGCCATGTGGATCACAAACAAATCACCCGTGAGCTGGAAGAAATGAAAGCGAAGGGTATGCGTGGCGCGATCATTTGGGATCTTGGTTCGATCGCCGATCCGGGTAAGATCATCCCGGCGGGGCCTCGGTTTTTCGGAGATGAATCGCTCAAAACCATTCATCATGCGATGGATGAGGCGGAAAGACTCGGCCTTGAACTTGGCTTCGTTGCTTCCAGCAGTTGGAACGCAGGCGGCACATGGATCACTCCGGAAAATGCCAGCAAAGCATTGATCTGGAGCGAACAAACCGTCGAAGGGCCATCGGAATTTTCAGCCGTTCTTCCGCTTCCTGAAAAAGCGTCCGAACATTTTCAAGACATCGCCGTCATGGCGATTCCCGATGATTCTAACAAAACCATCGCCGCCAGCGATGCCGCCATCCGTCTCGATACGAAACTTACACCCGAGGGGAAACTCACATGGTCGGTTCCCACAGGCAAATGGCGCATCCTACGTTTTGTCTGCAACAACACCGGTGAGTTTCTCAACTGCCCGAGCCCGAATTCCAAAGGCTTGGTCATCGATCACTTGAGCCAGGAAGCCACCGACGCGCACATCAACCACATGCTCGATACGTTATCGAGAGGCCGGAAAGGTTTCGGATCACTGAAGGTATTGATGCTCGATAGTTACGAAGTGCGCCCCGCGCACGACTGGACTCCGGAGTTCATCAAACTGTTCACCGCACAAAACAACTACGATCCCGTCCCGTGGCTGCCAACTCTTGCTGGTTGGACCGTTCAAAATGAAGAACTGAGCAAACGCTTCCTTCACGACTACCACAAATTTGTCGGCGACCTGATGGTGAATCACCATTACGCCCGTGTTCGCGAACTCGCCAATCAACGCGGATTGCAATTTCTGGCGGAAGCGGGACATGGTGGCCACCCACGGGTCGATCCACTCAAAGCACTCGGCGCCTCCGACATTCCCATGGGAGAATTTTGGAATCATAGGAAAAACTGGGTCACGAAAGAGGCAGCCAGCGCCGCGCATATTTACGGAAAACGCCTTGTGAATTCCGAGTCATTGACTGGCTGGCAACATTGGCAAGACGGCCCCGCCAACTACAAGCGCTCGACCGACATCGCATTCTGTGCTGGCTTGAATCAAATCACCTTTCACACCTTCGCCCACAATCCGCCCGATGCCGGACTGCCCGGATTTGCTTACCACGCGGGCGAGCATTTCAATGTGAACTCAACCTGGTGGGATCAAGCCGGACCGATGTTGGAAGACATGTCCCGAACGTCCCACTTGTTGCAGCAGGGTGGATTCGTCGCGGATGTCTGTGCTTACTACGGCGACGAGGCACCGAACCTTGTCCCCGCAAGACGCATTTCACCAACGATCAAATCCCAATGGACAGATGAAAAATGCGCGCACTGCGGACGCGATAAACCTGTCGATCTCGATACGCTCGGCCAAGGTTATGATTACGATTACATCAACGAAGAAGTCATTCTGACCCGAATGCAGGTAAAAGACGGCAAGCTCGTCCTGCCTGATGGCATGAGCTATCGCGTGATGGTTTTACCGGATCGGAAAACCATTTCACTGGAAGCCCTGAAAAAAATTGGCGAGCTGGTGGAAGCAGGAGCCATCATCATCGGCGCCAAGCCCGAGCGTTCCAACAGCCTTCGTGGTTTTCCCGAATGCGACAAGGAAGTGCAGTCACTTGCCGCAAAAATCTGGGGCGATTGCGATGGCGAGAAAGTAAAATTCCACAGCTACGGCAAAGGCAGAGTGACTTGGAATATTCCGATTTCCGAAGTGCTTTCCAGCATGAAGGTCGAACGCGATTTTGTTCCGGAAAACATGGACAACGCCGATCAACACATCGACTACATCCACCGTACAACAGGCGCTGAGGAAATTTATTTCGTCTCCAACAGCGCGCTGAAGCGTGAAAACGTGCGTTGCCGTTTCCGTGTGGGCGAAGGTTATGTGCCGAGTTTCTGGAATCCGGAAGACGGCAGCGTGAAGCCTTGCCATGCTTATGAAATCAAGGATGGCTTCAC
>JBGSRM010000148.1:0-6904 GCA_041737575.1 Akkermansiaceae bacterium | reverse complement strand
GTGAGGGCAAGCAAGGCCCAAAGCGTGATGCCGCCATCGTGCAGGGTTTGTTGGATCGAGTGTTTCAATGCTTTTGATAGGAAAAATCACCTGGCTCTGAGAGCGTTTACAAAAGAGAGGCCGAGTCGTTCGGTGGTTTGGACGATGCCTTGGGCGCGGCGTGAGAGGAAGGCGTGGAGGATGAGGGCGGGGATGGCGACGATGAGGCCGAAGAGAGTGGTGATGAGCGCTTCCGAGATGCCGCCGGCGAGGGGTTTGGGATCGCCGGAGCCGAAGAGGGTGATGAGGTTGAAGGTGGCGATCATGCCGGAGACCGTGCCGAGAAGGCCGAGGAGTGGGGCGGTGGCGGCGGTGACGGCGATGACGGGTAGGAGGGAAGAGGTTTTGCTTTGGACGGACATGAGTTGTTCGTAGAGGGTTTCTTCGACCAGGTCGGCTGAGTTTTCGGAGACCGAGACGAGTTTGGAGATGACGGGGCCGGCGGGGTGGTTGCGTTCGGAGGCGATGGAGGTTGCTTTCTCTTTGTCGCCGGTGCGGAGGGCTGCGAGGATGGCGTTGATCCATGCGTCGGTGGGGTCGCGGAATTTGGCGAATTGGGCGAGTTTGATGAGGCCGAAGATGAGGGAGAGGAGGGCTAGGAAGATGATGGGCCAGATCCAGAGGCCGCCTTTGCGGATGAGGTCGAGGGGGCCGCCATCGATTTCGTCCATGGCGCGGGCGTTGCCGCCCGTGGGATCGAGAGGGAGGGAGGATTTATTTCCGGAGATGAGGGAGGCGACGGGTTCGGTGGGGGATTTCGCGAAGTGAGGGATGCTGCCGGGTTTGGTGGGGATGACGTCGCCGCCGGAGGATTTGTCTGAGGAGAGGAAGTAGGAGATGGGGCCGAGGGCGGCGAAGGTGCCATCGATGATGTCGCCGGATGGTGCGGCGGCTTTTCCGGGGGAGGTTGAGCCGCCGAGGATGGTTTCGAGGTGGTCGAGGGAGGCGTCGAGGATGGCGAGGCGTTGTTTGAGAGCTTCGGCGGGTTTTGATGAATCGGATGCGATGATTTGGGGGTCGAGGATGAGGGGAGGCGAACCGGGAGTGGCGAGGGTTGTGGTTTTGAGGGCGTGGTCTTTGAGGAGGCCGGCGAGGTAGGAGGCGTCCTGGTTGCGGGTGGCGAGGTCGCTATTTAGTTGGCGGAGTTGGGCGATGCGGTCTTGGGAGGAGAGTCTGGCGATGCGGATGAGGCGGCGTTTTTCGCGGAGTTCGAGCTCGGTTTTGGCGAAGGAGGCGGAGATGGAGGGTTTTTCAGCGGCGATGGCGGTGCGGGTTTTTTCGAGGGATTCGAGGGTGGTTTTGAGGTCTGTTTGCGCTTTTTCGAGGGCTTGGGGGACGGTGGTTTGGGCGCAGAGGGTTGCTGCGAGGGCTAGGATGATGGTGAGGATGCGAGGCATGGGGGATTATTTGATTTGCAAGGGGAGGGTGACCATGGTTGGGGGGCGTTTTTTATCGATGGTCTCGAAGGCGGTGACGAGGGCGGAGCGGATTTCGGGGTCGGATTCCCATGACCATGCGTCTTTTCCGGGGAGGCCGATGCCGGATTTTTCCTTGCGGTCTGTGTAGAAGGCTTGGGCGAGGCCGAGGTAGAGGATGTGGACTTCGCGGTTGTCGATGACTTCGGTGGTGCGGGTGAAGCGGCGGTTGAATTGTTCGGCTTTGGCGAGGATGGTGAGGATGGAGCGGAGGGCGTCGCGAGGTTCGTCGGATGGTTTCCAATCGTTGAGGGTGGCGAGTTCGGGTTCGATTTCCGTGATGAGAGGGGAGGGGAAGCGTTTGGTGAGTGAGAGGGTGCGGGGGACGTTGCGAGCGACGGCTTCCGAGGTGAGTTTGCGGATTTCCTTGAGCTCGTTGATTTCGGATTCGAGTTTTGCGGTTTCTTCTTCGTGGGATGGTGCGGAGGAGCCGGCTTTTTCGAGTTCCTCGGAGATGAGGGTGAGTTCGCGCTGGTGGAGTTCGAGGAGTGCGGAGATTTCGTTTTTGCGGGCTTCCCAATCGAGTTTTTCTTTGGATTCGAGGGATTGTGTGTCGGTGATTTTGGAGATTGTCTCGCGGAGTTCGTGGATGGCGGGGTCTGGCTCTTCTGCGAGGAGAGTGGAGAGCGGGAGGAGGATGATGAGGTAGCGGAGCATAATCTTATTGAGACAGTATCTCAAGAACAGGGAAGATGTTGCGTGATGTGGGCGCGGGGTCAAATGAAAAGATGGGGATTTTCATTATATACTGCCTTTGTTTTTAATTTTTGAACCACGAAAAAACACGAATCACACGAGAGGGAGAGGGATTTTGCGGATGTTGGTTAGGGGGCGGGGTTTCTGGCACGCCTTTCAGGGTGCTGTTTTTGGCGGGTTGTGTTCCCGGGGTCTTCGACCGCCGGGCTAAGTTCTGTAATCCCTTCGGGATTTTTTGAGGGTTTCCATAAATATAGACGAGGAGACCAAATGCTGCATGGGGTGAAATATCTGATTTTTTTGAAAGCCAAGGAGGCTTGGAGGTAGTAATAGGTGGCCATGACTAAGACGTTAGGATTTTTGTTAGGGATGATGGTTGTGGGGGTTGAGGCTCAAGTGGTGGATGTTTCTGACAAGTATCAGGTGGCGAAGGGTTTCAAGTTGGAAAAAATATATGATGTGAAAAAGGAGGAGGGGAGTTGGGTTGCGTTGACAGAGGATGACAAGGGGCGGTTGATTGCGGCGGATCAGTATGGTGGGTTGTATCGGATTACGGTTCCTGCGTTGACAGGTGGGGAGACGAAGGTTGAGGCGTTGAGTATAGCTATTACCGGGGCGCACGGATTGTTGTGGCATGATAAGAAGTTGTATGTGGTGGTGAATGAGAAAGCGGGTCCGAAGCCATCTGAAACCGGAGTGTGGGTTGTGGATGATAAAGGGGATGGCTGGGGAGAGCCGAAGTTGTTGAAGGGGATCAAGGCAGGAGGTGAGCATGGTGTGCATTCTTTGGTGCTGTCGCCGGACAAGGAGTGGATGTATTTGATTACGGGAAATTATGGAGCGCTTCCGGAGGTGAGTGATTCGTTTCCCGCGAAGGTGTGGGCGGAGGATCAGTTGTTAGAGAGGAATGCGGATGGCAGGGGACATGCAGCGAATGTGATGGCGCCGGGTGGTTTAACGATGCGTTTTCGTCCGGATGGATCGGATTGGCAGTTGGTGGCGATGGGGCAGCGCAATACGTATGATGCGGCGTTTCATGACAACGGTGAGTTGTTTTCGTATGATGCGGATATGGAGTGGGATTTCGGGATGCCGTGGTATCGGCCAACGCGGATTGTGCATGTGGTTCCGGGAGCGGAGCAGGGATGGCGGAACGGCAGCGGCAAGTGGCCTGTGTATTATGAGGACAGTGTGGCACCGGTATTGGAGATCGGGCCGGGATCGCCGACGGGGATGTTGGCCGGGCGTGGGATGAAGGCGCCGGCAAAGTATCAGCAGGCTTTGTATGCGTATGATTGGACCTTTGCGACGATTTACGCGCTTCATGTGAAGGCGGACGGGGCTACGTTCAAGGTAGAGAAAGAGGAGTTTGTGGCCGGGGCTGGATTGCCGGTGACGGATGGTGTGGTTGGTAAGGATGGTTCTATGTATTTTGCGACAGGTGGCCGTAAGGGTGTATCGCATTTGTGGAGAGTGGTCTATACGGGTGCCGAGCCTACGGCACCTGCTGTTGCGCAGAAGGCGGTTCATGCGGAGAGGGATAAGTTGGCAGGGTTCACGCGTGATCCGAGCAAAGTGGATTTGGATTTCATTTTGTCGCAGCTTGATTCGAGTGACCGGACGTTGCGTTTCATGGCGAGGGCAGCTTTGGAGCGTCAGCCTGCGGAGAGCTGGGTGGGGAAAATCAGTAGGTTGAAGGGTGATTGGGCGCGTATTCATGGGAGTATGGCGTTGGCAAGAATCGACGGGGCGAAGCAGCGTGCGGCGGGTTATGGGGTGCTGATGGGGATTGATTGGGAGGGGCTGGATGTGTCACAGAAGATCAATTGGCTGAGGGCGTTGGGTTTGGTATTTATTCGCGGGGGTGAGCCATCGGCTGCGGAGAAAGAGGCGATTTTTGCGAAGATTGATAAGTCGTTTCCTTCGAGTGAGCGGTTGCTGAATTTCGAGTTGGCGAGGATGCTATGCTATTTGCAGGCACCTGGGGTGGTGGCCCGGACTTTGAAATTGATGGATGAAGCACCTGCGGAGGTGCCGCCACCGTGGATGGAGTTGATCAAGCGGAATGGCCATTATGGGAAGGATTTGAATGCGATGATGAAGAATCACCCGCCGACGACGCAGATTCATTATTTGTATTGTTTGCGTGCGGTGAAGGGGCCTTGGCAGGAGGGTGAGAGGCGGAGGGTTTTCAATTGGTTCAAAGAGATGGAGAGCAGGGACGGAGGAGCGAGTTACGCGCCGAACATTGCGAAGATTCGTCAGCAGATTTATGACAATGGGACGGATGAAGAGAAGAAGCTGTTCGCATCCGAGGCGAAGCCGTCACCGAAGAAGCCGGTGGCGTTACCGGTCGTGCAAGGGCCGGGACGTGCGTGGACGGTTGAGGAGGTGGTGAAGGTTACGGGTGAAGGTTTGGAGGGGCGTGACAAGAAGAAGGGTGAGAATATGTTCGTGGCTTCGCTTTGTTCTGCTTGCCATAAATTCGGGGATCTCGGAGAAGGACAGGGGCCTGATTTGACGAATCTGGCAGGACGTTTCACGGCGGAGGATTTGGCGAAGTCGATCATTCATCCGAGTGAGGTGATCTCGGATCAGTATGAGTTCACGGAGTTTGTGACACATGATGGGAAGACGATCGTCGGACGAGTTTTGAACGAGCAGGATGAGATCCTGGTGATTGGGATGAATGCGTTTGATTTCACGCAGCAGACCGAGTTGAGCCGGGCGGATATCAAGAGTCAGGCGCCATCGAAGAATTCACCGATGCCACCGGGAATGATCAATCGCCTGAATGAGGATGAGCTGAAGGATCTGTTCGGGTATTTGCTGGGGAAATGATCAGCCTTTGAAGAGGTGGCGGGAGGACCAGGTGTAGTTCCAGCCGGAGACTATGGTTAGCGTGATGGCCAGTGTGAGGCTGGCCGGCATGAGCCATGCGCCATCGCCCCAGGGTTTGGTGAGGGTTTGGAAAAAGGAAAAGTGGGATGGAATTGTTTCCATCGTCGCCATGGTGATGTGGATGAGGCCGGCGATGATGTAAGTGAGTTGGAGGGCGGTTTTCCATTTTCCTAGACGGTCGGCGGCGAGGACGTGGCCGGCTTCAATGGCGATTTGGCGGAGGCCGGTGACGAGGAATTCGCGGGCGATGATGAGAGCGGTGGCCCAGAAGGGGCAGATGCCTTCGGCGGTCAGAAAGACGAAGGCGGTGCAGACGAGGATTTTATCGGCGAGGGGGTCGAGGAGTTTACCAAGGGGGGTGACAAGGTTCATTTTACGAGCGAGCCAGCCGTCAAGGAAGTCGCTGGCGGCGGCGATGATGAAGAGGATGAGAGCGGTGAGATGGCACCATGTTGAATCCCATTGCACAAATGCGATGAATGCAGCGGTGAGGAAAAGGCGGGATATGGTGATCGCGTTAGGCAGGTTCACGGGGATAATATGTGAAATTGAGAAGGAAAAGGCAACAAGGTGTTGCACTTTGCGTGCGGGTTCCCTATTTCATGAGTAAGGCAAAGCCGTTATAAAATTATGAATAAGAGTGATTTTGGATTAGTTGGACTGGCTGTTATGGGTCAGAATCTCGTGCTGAATGTTGAATCGCGGGGCTTTCAGGTCTCTGTTTACAACCGGACGAGCAGTGTGATGCAGGATTTTGTGGGCAAGCATCCAGATAAAAATCTGGTGGGTGAGGAGACTCTGGAGGGTTTTGTGAATTCTTTGGCGTTGCCGCGGAAGATCATGATCATGGTGAAGGCGGGTGATCCTGTGGATAAGGTGATTGAGTCGTTGATTCCGTTGTTGGATCAGGGAGACATCATTATCGATGGTGGAAACTCGCTTTATACGGATACGGAGCGTCGGGACAAGTGGTTGGGGGATCTGGGTTTCCGATTTATCGGAGCGGGAGTTTCGGGTGGAGAAGAGGGCGCGCGCAAGGGGCCATCGATCATGCCGGGCGGACCGACATCGACATGGGATGTGATGAAGCCGATTTTCGAGAGTATTGCCGCGAAAGTGGATGGTGAGCCATGTGTGACTCACATCGGGACAGGTGGTGCGGGTCATTATGTGAAGATGATTCACAATGGAATTGAGTATGGTGACATGCAGTTGATTTGTGAGGCGTATAACATTTTCAAGCAGGCGGGTTTCACTGCGGCGGAGTTGGCGAAGGTGTTTACGGATTGGAACAATGGTGATTTGGAGAGTTATTTGATTCAGATTACGGCGGAGATTTTCAAACAGAACGATGCCGAGACGGGCGCCGCGCTAGTGGATGTGATTCTGGATACGGCAGGGCAGAAGGGGACGGGCAAGTGGACGTTGATCAATGCTGTGGAGAACGCGGTGGTGATTTCCACGGTGAATGCGGCGGTTGAGGCGCGGATTCTTTCCTCGATGAAGGACAAGCGGGTTGCTGCCAGCAGTATTTTGAAAGGGCCGGAGCCGGTGATCAGTGCGGACAAGGCGGAGCTGGTGAAGAAGGTTCATGATGCGTTGTTTGCTTCGAAGATCATTTCCTATGCGCAGGGTCTGGATTTGATTGCGACGATGGGAGTCGAGAAGAGCTGGGGACTTGATTTGGGCAAGATTGCAGCGATTTGGCGTGGTGGTTGTATCATTCGCGCGCGTTTCCTGAATGATATTACGGATGCGTATCGCCAGGATGCGAAGTTGAGCAACCTGATGCT